>NZ_JBBJUP010000004.1:0-320350 GCF_037727765.1 Pseudonocardia spirodelae
TCCGGTGTCGACCCGGCCGCGGTGCTGCCGACGATCGGCTCGAAGGAGCTGGTCGCCTGGCTGCCGACGCTGCTGGGCCTCGGGGCCGGGGACACGGTCGTCATCCCGGAGCTGGCGTACCCGACCTACGAGGTCGGTGCGCGGCTCGCGGGTGCCGAGCACGTCCGCTCCGACGGCCTCACCGCCGCCGGACCGGCCCGCGTGCGGCTCGTGTGGCTGAACTCGCCGTCGAACCCGACCGGGCGGGTGCTGCCGGTCGAGCACCTGCGCAAGGTCGTGACGTGGGCGCGGGAGCGGGGCGCGGTCGTCGCCTCCGACGAGTGCTACCTCGGCCTGCCCGGCGACGCCGACCCGGCGCCGCGCTCGGTGCTGCACCCCGAGGTCTGCGACGGCGACCCGACCGGCCTGCTGGCCGTCCACTCGCTGTCGAAGGTGTCGAACCTGGCCGGGTACCGCGCCGGGTTCGTCACGGGCGACCCCGCGCTGGTCGCGGGGCTGCTGGAGGTGCGCAAGCACGCCGGGATGATCGTCCCGCGCCCGGTGCAGGCCGCGCTGCAGGCCGCCGTGTCCGACGACGCGCACGTCGCGGAGCAGGCCGCCCGCTACGACGCCCGCCGCACCCGTCTGCGGGCCGGGCTGGAGAAGGCGGGGCTCACCGTCGAGCACTCGCAGGCCGGGCTGTACCTGTGGGCGAGCGCCGACGAGCCCGGTCGCGCCACCGTCGACCGGCTGGCCGGCCTGGGGATCCTCGTCGCGCCCGGCGAGTTCTACGGCCCGGCCGGCGCCCGGCACGTCCGGGTCGGGCTGACGGCGACCGACGAGCGGATCGACGCCGCGGTGGAGCGTCTCGGCAGCGCCTGAGCCCTGATCCCGGCGGCGGTGTCGTTGCGATAGGCAAGGACCGCGGGGGAGGATCACCGGGTAGCGACGTCGACGCCGGTGCAGTGCCTCCGGCAGGCGAAGGAGCCGTCGAATGCAGGCACCGGTCACCCGGTCGCGTCCCGTCATCGCCCCCGCGCTGGTGCTCGTGG
Source organism: Pseudonocardia spirodelae (assembly GCF_037727765.1). Taxonomy (NCBI): domain Bacteria; kingdom Bacillati; phylum Actinomycetota; class Actinomycetes; order Pseudonocardiales; family Pseudonocardiaceae; genus Pseudonocardia; species Pseudonocardia spirodelae. The sequence continues at coordinate 1,032 of NZ_JBBJUP010000004.1, forward strand.
GGGTGCTCGCGCTCGCGGTCAACCTGCGCGCCGGTCTCGCCGGCTACCCGCCGCTGCTGGAGACCGCCCGTGCGGACCTCGGCATCGGTGCGGGCGCGGCCGGGCTCGTACAGGCCGGGGCGGTGCTGATGATGTCGGCCGGGTCGTTCGGTGCCGCGGCCGTCGCCGCCCGGGTGGGCCGGGAACGGCTGCTCGGCATCGCCGTGGCGACGATCGGCGCGGGCAGCCTGCTCCGGTCGGTGGTCGCGCTGCCCGCGCTCGTCGGCGGGTCGGTCCTGGTCGGGCTGGGCATCGGCGTGTCCGGGGTGCTGCTCACCGGTGTGGTCAAGGAGCACCTGGCCGAGCGGGCGGGCGCGGTGACCGGCGCGTACGTCGTCTCGATGATGATCGGTGCGACGGTGGCGTCCGCGGTCGCGGTCCCGCTCGCCGTCGGCCTCGGCGGGTGGTCGTGGTCGCTCGCGGTGTGGGCGGTGCCCGCCGTGCTGGCCGTGGCGGTGTGGGTGCCGGTGGCGACCCGGATCGGCCGGGCGCGCCCGCAGCCCGTCGACGGGGCCACGGCGGGCACGGCCCCCGTGGCCGGCGACGACGCGGACGCCGGTGGCCTCGCCGCCGAGGTCCGGGTCCGGCACGATCCGTTCGCCCGCCGGATCGCCTGCTACCTGGCCGGGTCGTCGACGATGTTCTACGGCTGGCTGACCTGGCTGTCGCCGTTCTACGAGTCGCAGGGCTGGTCACCGCAGACGGCCGGGCTGCTGCTGGCGGCGTGGAGCATCGCCCAGATCCCCGCGGCGCTGCTGTTCCCCGCCGCGGCGGAGCGACGGCGGCGCTGGCGGTTCTGGGCGTCGCTGACGGTGCTGAGCTCGGCGACGGGCACCGTGGGCGCGCTGTTCGCGCCCGCACCGGGGACACCGCTGCCGTGGCTGTGGGCGCTGCTGATCGGGATCGGGGTGGGGGCCGGGTTCCCGCTGGGGCTCACCGTGATCGCGTGGCGGACGCCGACCCCCGCCCGCAGCGCCGCCGTCAGCGGGTTCGCCCTCGGCATCGGCTACTTCGCCGCCGGGGTCGTCCCGCTGCTGATGGGCCTGGTGATCGACGCGGCGGGGTTCCCGCCCGCGATCGGGCTGCTGCTGCTCGGCGCGGTGGTGCAGGCCGTGGCCGTCGTGCGGATCGGCGACCGGGCACGCTGAGCGCGCCTGCGCCGGCCCGCCCGCGGGCTCAGAGCTCGGCGGCCCGCTCGGCCAGGTGCTCCCAGGCGTCCCACCACTGCTCGCGCAGTGCCTCGGCCCTGGCCCGCTCGCGCTCGACGAGCCGGCCGCCGACGAACACCTCGTGCGCGTCGGGTGCGTGGCCGAGCTCGTCGAGGAGCTCGCGGATGCGGTGCTCGGCGACGCAGGCGTCCTGGTGGTCGCCCAGCACCTCCTGCAGGCCCTCGGCGGCCTTGAGCATCTTCCGCACCCGGCGGGCGTCGTCGGTGCGGGCGCCGTCGTCGTCGCGCATGGCCGGTTCGACGAGCTCGCCGGTGTAGCGGAGCCGCTTCGTACGGATCCGCAGGTCGTGCAGGGTCATGTCCGGCGGGTTCGGCCCGGCCCGGCGCACCGCCTTGGTCAGCTTGCGGGTCTCGGCCCGCACCAGCTCGATCAGCTCCGGGCGCGCGACCTGCGCCGGCGGTTCCGGCAACGGCGCAGACACGGCCTCGACGAGGGTGCGGCGCAGCGCGGCGTGCCGGTCGGAGTCGAGCTCGTCGAGCATCTCCGCCCGCGCCCCGACCCGCTCGGCCTCCAGCACGGAGACCAGCCGCTCCCCGGCCGCGAGCTCCGCGGACGGCAGGGTGGCGACCTGGCCGCGCAGCCGGTCGATCATGACGTCGAGGTCGCGGACGGGGCCGAGCGCGCGCCCGAGCCGGCCGAGGTCGGCACGCAGGAGGTCGGCCCAGGTGTGGTCGAGCAGCGGTCGCGCCGCCTTCAGCGCGGCCCGCATCCGGCGCACGGCGACCCGCATCTGGTGCAGCTCCTCGATGTCGGAGCCGTCGCGCACCCCGGGCTCGTGCCGCAGCATCGCCCGCAGCCGCTTGTCCAGCAGCGCGCGGACGTGCTCGACCGCGGGGTCCCGCGGCCCGGCGGTGAGCGGGTCGCCGAGGTCGGCGGCGCCGTAGAGGTTCGCCGGAGGCTGCGCGGCGCCGTCCATGCCCATGAGTCCGTTCGTCCTGCCGTGTCCGTCGACGGGGTGGGTCAGTTCGCGTGCAGCGCGGAGTTCAGCGCGATGCCGTCGCCGGTGCGGGCGAGGGCCTCGACGGCGCCGGAGACCGAGTTGCGGCGCAGCAGGAGCCCGTTGCGGCCCGACAGCTCGCGGGCGGCGACCGTGCCGCCGTCGGGGAGGGTGACCTTGGTGCCCGCGGTGAGGTAGAGACCGGCCTCGACGACGCAGTCGTCACCGAGCGAGATCCCGAGACCGGCGTTGGCGCCGAGCAGGCAGCGACGGCCGACCGAGATGACCTCCTTGCCGCCACCGGACAGCGTGCCCATGATCGAGGCCCCGCCGCCGACGTCCGAGCCGTCGCCGACGACGACGCCCGCGGAGATGCGGCCCTCGACCATCGACGAGCCGAGGGTGCCGGCGTTGAAGTTGACGAATCCCTCGTGCATCACCGTGGTGCCCTCGGCGAGGTGCGCACCGAGCCGGACGCGGTCGGCGTCGCCGATGCGGACGCCCGTCGGGACCACGTAGTCGACCATCCGCGGGAACTTGTCGACGTGGGTGACGGTGACCGGCCCGCGGCTGCGCAGCCGCGCCCGGGTCAGCTCGAACCCGGGGACCGGGCAGGGGCCGTGGTTGGTCCACACGACGTTGGCGAGCAGTCCGAACTGCCCGTCGAGGCTCACCTGGTGCGGCTGGACGAGGCGGTGGCTGAGCAGGTGCAGGCGCAGGTACACGTCCGCGGCGTCGACGGGCGCGTCGGCCAGCGAGGCGATCGTGGTGGAGACGACCTCGGTCCGGACCCCGCGCAGCTCGTCGGTGCCGACGAGCGCCTGCAGCTCGGCGCCGCCCTCGGCCGTACCGTCACCGCTGCCGTCGCCGCCACCGTCACCCAGCACGGGGGCCGGGTACCAGACGTCGAGGACGGTGCCGTCGGTCGTGACCGTGGCCAGGCCGGTTCCGGAAGCGCCTTCGCGGCGGTACTCGGTGCTCACGGGCCCCGAACCTACCGTCCCGCGGGAGTGTCGGGCGCGGCGCGGTGGGTGCGCCGCGACACGTCCCGATGATCATTCGGCCGCGGCCGCCCGGGTGCCCGTGCCGCCGCGAGGGCCGGCAGCAGGCGCACGGCGGCCCGCAGGTAGCGCACGACCGCCGCGGCGTCGAACGGCGGTGGCGGCGGCTCGGGCAGCCGGCCGCAGTCCCGGCACCGGGCCTGCAGCATCATCCAGTACTCCACCGTCGGCGGCGGCGGCACGGCCCGTTGCTGCGCGACGCGCACCTCCCAGACGCTGCGCCGCCGCATGACGTCGCGCAGCTCGCGGTCGCGGCGGAAGGTCTCGGGCGGGCGCGCGCAGCCGTACCGGTCGCCCCACCACTCACCGGGCAGCGGGTCGACGATCACGTCGAGATGCGCGGGGAAGCGACGGCCCGCACCGTCGCGCAGGTCGTCGCCCGGCGGGTCCTCCATGGGCGGCACGCGCCGGCCCTGTGCGTCGACGACGACCAGCCGCAGCCCCGCGACGGCGAGGATCGCGGCCAGCGTGCCCAGGGCGGGCGCGAGCGACCGGCTCTCGATCCGCGCGATCGTCGACGGCGCCAGCCCGGTGCGCGCCGCGAGCTCGCGCTGCGACAGGTCGGCACTGCGCCGCACCCGGCGGACCACCCCCGACAGATCCGGGACGACGACGTCCACCGGCGCCGCCGGTGGCTCGTCCGGCAGCCGGTCACCCTCGTCGATCTCCATGCGCCCAGCCTGAGGTCCACGGGAGCCGGATCCGGGCCCGATCCCACACCTGTGGACAACACGGGTGATTGTGGACAGCTCCGGGGCCCAATGCATGATCCACAGTGCGGAGGGCCCGGCCCGGCCGGGTTTCGACGGTGCCGCTCGTGCCTCGCTTTGCTCTGCTCACCGGTGCGCAGCGACACCGTGCGGGCGCCGTGATGCCGGGCCGGACGGGTGCGCAGAAGCGGCTCGAGGTGCCGGTCGGGTCCGCGGCCGAGGAGGTGGGAACCGGGCCCGGAACCGGGTCGGGAGGCCCTGCTGCGCCCCGGTGAGCAGAGCAAAGCGAGGCGCGGCAGGGACCGTCCGAGATCGTGCCGCGAGCACGATGATGATCGACATCAGGGTCGGCCGGGTGACCAGGCGTGGCCGGCCGGTCGGCGGGTCGGGGCGGGTCGGCTGTGGGTAGCGTCGCGGGGGTGACGACGACGCTGCCCGCGCTGGACCTCACCGCCGATCCCGTCGCCCTGACCGCGGCGATGGTGGACGTCGCGAGCGTGTCCGGGGACGAACGGCTCCTCGCCGACGCGCTCGAGGCCGCGTTGCGCGCGCAGGCGCCGCACCTCGAGGTGCTGCGCAGCGGCGACGCCGTGCTGGCCCGGACGAACCTCGGCCGTCCGCACCGGGTCCTGCTCGCCGGGCACCTCGACACCGTCCCGATCGCGGACAACGTCCCCTCGCGGCGGGCGGACGGGATCCTGTACGGCTGCGGGACCTCGGACATGAAGTCCGGCGACGCGGTGTTCGCCCACCTCGCGGCCGCGCTCGCCGAGCCGCGGCACGACCTCACGCTCGTCTTCTACGACTGCGAGGAGGTCGAGGCGGTCCGCAACGGGCTCGGGCGGATCGAGCGCGAGCACCGCGACTGGCTCGACGCCGACCTCGCGATCCTGGGCGAACCGACCGACGGGACGCTGGAGGCGGGCTGCCAGGGCACGCTGCGCGTCGAGCTGGCCACCGCCGGGCGGCGCTCGCACTCAGCGCGGTCGTGGCTGGGGGACAACGCGATCCACCGGGCCGGGGAGATCCTCGCCCGGCTCGCGGCCTACACCCCGCGCCGGGTCGACATCGACGGCTGCGAGTACCGCGAGGGGCTGCAGGCCGTGCGGATCAGCGGCGGCGTCGCGGGCAACGTCGTGCCCGACGAGTGCGTCGTCACCGTGAACTTCCGTTTCGCCCCGGACCGGTCCGCCGAGCAGGCCGTGGAGCACGTCCGCGAGGTGTTCGACGGCATCCCGCTCACCGTCACCGACCTCTCGCCCGGGGCGCTGCCCGGGCTGTCCGCGCCGGCGGCCGCCGAGTTCGTCGCCGCGACCGGTGCGCAGCCGCGCGCCAAGTACGGCTGGACCGACGTGTCCCGCTTCGCCGCGCTCGGCATCCCGGCGATCAACTACGGCCCCGGCGACCCGAACCTGGCGCACACCCGTGACGAACACGTGGCCGAGGAGGCGATCCTGCGCTGCACCGAGGTGCTGCGCCGCTACCTCGCGGGCTGAGCCGCGCCGCCGCGGGCACCCACCGCCGCGCCCGGTCCGTCCGGGCCCGAATACCGTGATCGCATGGCCGACCAGAACGCCGACCCCCGCCCGCTGCCGGAGAAGCAGCGCGGGCCGGTCGTGCTGCGCCGCGAGCGCAGCATCGAGCCGACGACGACCGACCAGAGGCTGCTCGACGCGCGGGGGCCGGCCGACTGGGTGCACACCGACCCGTGGCGCGTCCTGCGGATCCAGGCCGAGTTCGTCGAGGGCTTCGGGATGCTCGCCGAGCTCCCGCGTGCGGCGACCGTGTTCGGGTCCGCCCGCACTCCGGTCGGCTCCCCGGAGTACGAGCTGGGCCGTGAGCTGGGCGCGCGTCTCGCGGGGGCCGGGTTCGCCGTGATCACCGGCGGTGGGCCCGGCGCGATGGAGGCCGCCAACCGCGGCGCGTCCGAGGCCGGCGGCCTGTCGGTCGGTCTCGGCATCGAGCTGCCGTTCGAGCAGGGGCTGAACCCCTGGGTCGACCTCGGCATCAACTTCCGCTACTTCTTCGCGCGCAAGACGATGTTCGTGAAGTACTCGCAGGCCTTCGTCTGCCTGCCCGGCGGCTTCGGCACGCTCGACGAGCTGTTCGAGGCGCTCGTGCTCGTCCAGACGAAAAAGGTCACCAAGTTCCCGGTCGTGCTGCTCGGGACCGAGTACTGGGGCGGTCTCTACGACTGGATCGCCAAGACCGTCCTGGCCGACGGCAAGATCGGCGAGAAGGACCTCGACCTGCTGCACGTCACCGACGACATCGACGACGCCGTCGACGTCGTCCACGAGGCGTACCACGCCTGGGAGGAGGCGCACTGATGGCCGCTCCCGGAACCGGGTTCGCCGTGTGCGTCTACTGCGCCAGCTCCGACGGCGTCGCCCCGCACTACCTGCAGCTCGCCGACGCGGTCGGGCGGGCCGTGGCCGAGCGGGGCTGGACGCTGGTCTCCGGCGGCGGCCGCAAGTCGATGATGGGCGCCGTCGCCGCCGGGGCCCGCGACGCCGGCGGGCGCACGGTCGGCGTCATCCCGCGGTCCATGGTCGAGCGCGAGTGGGCCGACGAGGACAGCGACGAGCTGCACGTCGTGGAGAGCATGCGCGAGCGCAAGCAGCAGATGGAGGACCGCGCCGACGCGTTCCTCGCGCTGCCCGGCGGCATCGGCACCTGTGAGGAGCTCTTCGAGGTGTGGACGGCCGGGACGCTCGGGCTGCACGGCAAGCCGGTCGTCCTGCTCGACCCCGACGGGCACTGGGACGGTCTCGTCGACTGGGTCACCGGCCTCGCCGACCGCGGCTTCGCCTCGCGGGCCCCGATCGAGCGGCTGCGCCACGTCCGCGGCGTCGACGGCGACGACCCCGCCGGTCTCGCCGGTGCGGCCCTGGACGCCTGCGCCCGGCCCCTCACGTGACCCCGTGACACTCCCGGGTGCGACGGCGCGCGGCCCGGCGGCGCAGCGGCTCGCCGCGCGCAAGGACGGGCGCCGGGTCGCCGTCGTCCTGCCGGCGCTCGACGAGGAGGCGACGGTCGGACCCCTCGTCGACGGCCTGCGCCGGCTCTGCGACGGCCCGTCCCCGCTGGTCGACGACCTCGTCGTCCTCGACTCCGGCAGCACCGACCGCACCGCGGACCGCGCCGCGGCGGCCGGAGCGCGGGTGCTGAGCCGGGAGGAGGCGGTCCCGGGGGTGCCGGTGCTGCCCGGCAAGGGCGAGGCGATGTGGCGGGCCGTCGTCGCGCTCGGGGCCGGTCCCCGCCCGGCCGACCTGCTCTGCTTCGTCGACGCCGACCTCGTCGACCCGCACCCCGAGCTGGTCGAACGCCTCCTCGCACCGCTGCTCACCCGGCCCGGGACCGCCCTGGTCAAGGGCTACCACCGGCGACCGCTCGACGGCGCCGACGGGCACGAGGGCGGCCGGGTCACCGAGCTGCTCGCGCGTCCGCTGCTCGCCGCGCTGCGCCCCGGCCTGCGCCACGTCCGCCAGCCGATCGGCGGGGAGTACGCGGCGACCCGCGACCTGCTCGACCGGCTGCCGTTCGCGACCGGCTACGGCGTCGACATCGGGCTGCTGCTCGACACCGACGCCGACCCCGTCGCCGGTGGAACCACCGCCATCGCCCAGGCCGACCTGGGGGTGCGACGGCACCGCAACCGGCCGCTGCACGAGCTAGGCCGCACCGCCCGCGAGGTGCTCGCGACCGCGCTGGCCCGCTGCGGGGTCGAGGACTCCGGCGCCGGCCTGACCGCGTTCCTCCCCGACGCCGTGGCCGGCCCGGGCGCACCGCAGGGGACCGCGCAGGGCGCCGGCGGGTGGCGCACCGAGACCCGTCCGCTGGACCAGACGGACCGGCCCCCGCCCGGCCGGGTGCGCGACGGGGGGTCCGCCGGCCCGGTGGTCGCGCCCGCCGTCCGCGTGGGGTGACCGTTCCCGTCGGGCCGGCGTGATGAGATGGCCGCATGGGGACCGCACTCGCGTACGTGCTCGTCCTCGCCGGCGTCGCCGCGCTGGTGTTCGTACTGGCCGCCGCGGTCTTCGGGCGCGGCGAGGAGCTGGCCCCGCTCGCCCCGGACGCGACACCCACCCGGCTGCCCGCCCGCGAGGTCTCCGGCGCCGACGTCCGCGACCTGCGTTTCCAGCAGGTGCTGCGCGGATACCGGATGGCTGAGGTGGACTGGGCGCTCGACCGGCTGGCGGGCGAGCTGGACCGGGTCCGGACCGACCGGCACGAGCTGGTGGACCGGGTGGCCCGGCTGGAGGCGACGATCGCGCGGATGCGCGCCGAGGAGGACCCGGGTGACGAACGACGACCGCCGCGCTGAGCGCGGCACGCGTGGTGGGCGGGACGGCCTGGTCGAGCTGACCGTCCCGGTGGACGTCAACGTGCCCGCCGACGTCCTGTGGGAGGTCGTCTCCGACCTCGAGGGCCAGTCGGAGTGGATGCTCGGCACGACCGTCGAGATCACCGCGGGCGACGGCCGCTCGGTCGGGACCGAGCTGCGCGCCGTGACCGGGGCCGGGCCGCTCGGCGTCGCCGACACCATGCGGGTCACCGAGTGGACGGAGCCGCCGGCCGGCGGCGCGGGGGAGCGGCGGATCGTCGTGACCCACACAGGGACCGTCATCAAGGGCGACGGCGTGTTCGCCGTCGTCGAGCTCGGCCCGCAGCGCTCGCGGTTCCTGTGGACCGAGCTGCTCGACCTCCCGCTCGGCGCGCTCGGCCGGCTGGGCTGGCCGCTGGTGCGCCCCGCGTTCCGGGCCGGGGTCGCGCACTCGCTGCGGAAGATGGCCGAGGCCACCGAGGACCGCTACCGGTCGGGCCGGTGACCGCACCGCCCGACGGCCGCGGCCGCTGCGACTGGGCGCTGTCGGCGCCGGACTACGTCGCCTACCACGACGACGAGTGGGGCCGCCCCGTCCACGGCACCGCCGCCTGGTTCGAGCGGATCACCCTGGAGGGCTTCCAGTCGGGCCTGTCCTGGATCGTCGTGCTGCGCAAGCGGCCGGCGTTCCGCGAGGTGTTCCGCGACTTCGACCCCGAGGCGGTCGCCCGCTTCGGCGACGACGACGTCGCCCGCCTGCTCACCGACGCCCGGATCGTCCGCAACCGGCAGAAGATCGAGGCCGCGGTCTCCAACGCCCGCGCGGTGCTCGACCTCGCCGACGACGGCGTCGAGCTGGGCGAGCTCCTCGCCTCCCACGCACCCGACCCGGCGTCGCACCCGCGCCCGCAGCGGCTGTCGGACGTCCCCGGTTCCACCCCGGAGTCGACGGCGCTGTCGAAGGACCTCAAGAAGCGCGGGTTCCGTTTCGTCGGGCCCACCACCTGCTACGCGCTCATGCAGGCGACCGGGCTGGTCGACGACCACGTCGCGTACTGCTGGCGGGCCGGTGCCGTCGGCGAGGACTGATCGCCAACCCGGACGCGTGGCGTCCGAGCGTCGTCGTGCCGTTGCGCTGCGTGAACGTCCGCGTCATCGCGGCCGAGCCGTGATCGCCTCGGTTGCACCTCGGCGCCGGTGATGGGGGACAATGTGGTCCCACGGTCGGCGCGTGCCCCGAGCGCGCACCCGCGGAACGACAGTTGTGGATGTTGACGGAGGACGGACGAATGGCCGCGATGAAGCCCCGCACCGGCGACGGGCCCATGGAAGTCACCAAGGAGGGCCGGGGCATCGTCATGCGCGTCCCGCTCGAGGGTGGCGGGCGTCTCGTCGTCGAGATGACCCCCGACGAGGCCACCGACCTCAGCGAGGCGCTGAAGTCGACCGTCGGCTGACGAGCACGGTGCACGACGACGGCGGGGCCGGGCGACCGGCCCCGCCGTCGTCGTGTCCGGCTCAGACGACCGACTCGTAGACCTCGAGCGTCCGCCGGGCCATCTCGGCCCAGGCGAACTCCGCGACCGCGCGCTCCCGGCCCCGCCCGCCCATCGCCGCGGCCCGTGCCGGGTCCGCGACCAGCGCGTTGACCCCGTCGGCCAGCGCGGCCTCGAAGGCCGCGGTGTCGGCCGGGTCGTAGTGCGCGAGCAGCCCCGTCACGCCGTCCTCGACGACCTCCGGGATGCCGCCGACGTCCGAGGCGACGACGGCCGTCCCGCACGCCATCGCCTCCAGGTTCACGATGCCCAGCGGCTCGTACACCGAGGGGCACACGAACACCGTCGCCGCCGACAGCAGCTGGCGGACCTCGGTGGTCGCGAGCATCCGCTGGATCCAGACGACGCCGTCCCGCGCGGCCGACAGCTCCGCCACCGCCCGCTCGGTCTCCGCCGCGATCTCCGGGGTGTCCGGCGCGCCCGCGCACAGCACGACCTGCGCCGACGGGTCGAACCGGTGCGCCGCCGCGACGAGGTGCCCCAGTCCCTTCTGCCGGGTGATCCGCCCGACGAACACGACCATCGGCCGGTCCGGGTCCACCCCGTGCGCCGTCAGCGCGTCGCGCGCCGGGTCCGGGGCGTAGAACTCCGTGTCGATGCCGTTGTGCACGACGTGCACCAGGTCCGGGTCGATCGCCGGGTAGGCGGCCAGCACGTCGCGGCGCATCCCGTTCGAGACGGCGATGACGGCGTCCGCGGCCTCGTAGGCGGTCCGTTCCACCCACGACGACAGCCGGTACCCGCCGCCGAGCTGCTCGGCCTTCCACGGGCGCAGCGGCTCCAGCGAGTGCGCGGTGACGACGTGCGGGCGCCCGTGCAGCAGCCCGCCGACGTGGCCGGCCATGTTCGCGTACCAGGTGTGGGAGTGCAGCACGTCGCAGCGCTCCAGCTCGGCGGCCATCGACAGGTCCACCCCGAGCGTGGTCAGCGCCGCGTTCGCCCCGTCCGGCAGCGGGGGCGCGGAGTGCGCGCGGGCGTCGGCCGGGGCGTCGCTGCCCGGCTCGGCGAAGCAGTGCACGTCGACATCGACGAGCTCCCGCAGGGCCGGGACGAGGTGTCCCACATGGACTCCGGCACCGCCGTAGACGGCGGGCGGGTATTCACGGGTGAGGAGGCCGACGCGCACGGGCCGGGACGCTACCGGGGCGCCCGGACGGCGCGCGAGGAGTCGCGGCGTCCGATCCGGTCCGAGCGTGCCCGGCGCGGACGGACGTATGGCCCCGCCACCCACCGCCCACTAGTGTTCACACCATGCGACCGACCGCGTCCGGACGTCTTCCCGGAAGGGTTCTCGGCATCGTGCTGGCCGGCGGCGAGGGCAAGCGGCTGTGGCCGCTCACCGCGGACCGCGCGAAGCCCGCCGTCCCGTTCGGTGGCAACTACCGGCTCATCGACTTCGTGCTGTCCAACCTCGTCAACTGCGGGATGGACCGGCTCTGCGTGCTCACGCAGTACAAGTCGCACTCGCTGGACCGGCACATCTCCACGACGTGGCGGCTGTCGTCGGTGCTCGACCAGTACATCACCACGGTCCCGGCCCAGCAGCGGCTCGGCCGGCGCTGGTACACCGGCTCGGCGGACGCGATCTACCAGAGCCTGAACCTCGTCTACGACGACCAGCCCGAGTACATCGCGGTGTTCGGCGCCGACCACGTGTACCGGATGGACCCGGCCCAGATGATCGCCCAGCACGCCGAGTCCGGCGCGGGTGTCACCGTCGCCGGGATCCGGGTGCCGCGGGCCGAGGCCAAGGCGTTCGGCTGCATCGCCTCCGACGAGACCGGGCGGATCACCGAGTTCCTGGAGAAGCCGTCGGACCCGCCGCACGTGCCCGACGACCCCGAGGTCACGTTCGCCTCGATGGGCAACTACGTGTTCACCACCGAGGCGCTGCTCGACGCCCTCAAGGCCGACGCCGCGAACGCCGACTCCGACCACGACATGGGCGGCGACATCATCCCCGCACTGGTCTCGCAGGGTCGGGCGCACGTCTACGACTTCGCCGACAACGTCGTGCCCGGGGCCACCGACCGCGACGCGGGCTACTGGCGCGACGTCGGGACGATCGACGCCTACTACGACGCGCACACCGACCTGGTCTCGGTGCACCCGATCTTCAACCTCTACAACCAGCGCTGGCCGATCCGCACCGCGGTGCCCGCGCTGCCGCCGGCGAAGTTCGTCGAGGGCGGCATCGCGCAGGACTCCATCGTCGGCGCGGGCACGATCATCTCCGGGGCCATCGTGCGCCGGTCGGTGGTCAGCCCGAACGTGTCGGTGCTGGGCGGCGCGGAGGTGTCGGACTCGGTCGTGCTGCCGGGCGCCCGGATCGGGCGCGGCGCGGTGGTGCGGCGGGCGATCCTGGACAAGAACGTCGTGGTGCCCGACGGCGCGCTCATCGGCGTCGACCTGAACCTCGACCGCAGCCGCTACACGGTGTCGGCCGGCGGGGTCGTCGTGCTGGGCAAGGGCGTCACCGCGCAGTAGCCGCCCACCGGCGACACGGCCTCACCGGCGCACCGCGCAGAGCATCCCGTCCGCGACCGGCAGCAGCGCCGACAGCAGGCGCTCGTCGTCGCGGACCAGCGCCGCCGTCTCGCGCAGCGCGGCCGTGCCGGGGCCGTCGGCGGACCCGTCGCCGGCGACCCGCCCGCCGTCGAGCACGCCCTCGAGCACCAGCACCCCGCCCGGGCGCAGCAGCCGGATCGCCTCGGCCAGGTAGCCCGGGTACTCGCCGGGGACGGCGTCGGCGACGACCAGGTCGTAGCCGCCGTCGGTGAGCCGGGGCAGCACCTCCAGCGCCATCCCGTTGATCAGCCGCAGCCGGCCCGGCCCGTAGCCGGCGCCGAGGAACGTGCGCCGGGCCGCGCGCTGCAGCTCCGGGTCGACGTCGATGGTGGTCAGCGTCCCGTCGGCGGCCATGCCGCGCAGCAGGTACAGCCCGCTCACCCCGGCCCCGGTCCCGATCTCGACGACGGCGCGCGCCGCGATCGTCGCCGCGAGCACCGACAGCGCCGCGCCGCCCGCCGGGGAGATCGGGTGCGCGCCCGCCGCCGTGCCCAGCGCCCGGGCGTCGCCGCACGCGTCGTCCTCGGCGAGGTAGCCCTCGGCGTACGCGGCCGCCCCCGCGGGTGTGCTCATGGACCAAGATTATCGCCGGACCCCGTTCCGGAGATTTCACAGACTTCTCTCAGACGGGTTTCACATCCTCCTCATGGCCGGGGGGCAGTCTGTGCTGCAACGAACCACACCTCGCGGCCGAGCGGACACCCGTCATGCCGCGACTCCACGGAGGTGCTCCACCCCGATGCCCGCTCCTCGCGCAGCCGTCGACGCCCCGGCCCGGGACGTCGCTGCCGGCACCCGCCCCGGCGAGGGTGCCGACTGGACCCCGCCCAGCTGGGACGAGGTCGTCCGGGAGCACGCCGACCGGGTCTACCGCCTGGCCTACCGCCTGTCCGGCAACCAGCACGACGCCGAGGACCTCACCCAGGAGACCTTCATCCGGGTGTTCCGGTCGCTCGCGTCCTACAAGCCGGGCACGTTCGAGGGCTGGCTGCACCGCATCACCACGAACCTGTTCCTGGACATGGTCCGCCGCCGCGCCCGGCTGCGGATGGAGGGCCTGCCCGAGGACACCGACCGGCTCCCCGGCGGCGGCCCCGAGCCGGAGACGGTGTTCGCGATCAACCACCTCGACCCGCACCTGCAGGCCGCGCTGGACGAGCTGCCCCCGGACTTCCGGGTCGCGGTCGTGCTGTGCGACGTCGAGGGCCTGTCCTACGAGGAGATCGGCGCGACGCTCGGGGTGAAGCTGGGCACCGTGCGGTCGCGCATCCACCGCGGCCGGACGGCGCTGCGGGCGTCGCTGGAGCGCCTGCGCGCCGCGGACGCCGCGGGTTCCGCCGACCACACGGTGGCACACGGCCGCGGACCGGTGGCAGAGTTGGTCCCGTGACCGATCGACGGCGTTTCCAGGTCGTCCCGCCGGACTGGGGGACGGCCCACCTGACGCTCGAGGCGGTCGTCGCCTACGTCGACGACGAGCTGGCCGCCGGCCCGCACGACCGGGCCACCCGGCACCTCGGGCAGTGTCCCGACTGCGCGGCCGAGGTGGCCGAGCAGCGCCGGGCCCGCTCCGCGCTGCGCGGAGCGGACGCGCCGACGCTGCCGCCGTCGCTGATGTCGGCGCTGCGCGCGATCCCGCAGGACACCGAGCTGCCCCCGCCGCCCGCCGGCCTGTCGCTCACCCCGGACGGCGAGCTCGTCTCGGTGCTGCGGCCCGCCGCCGTCGACGGCGACCACGGCCGTCGTGCCGGCCGGTCGCGCCGGGTGCGCCTCGGCACCGGGGCCGCCGTGTCGGGGCTCGCGCTGGGCGCGCTGGCGTTCGGCCTGCCCGCCGCGTCGACGGGACCGGCGCCGCTGCCCGCCGCGGGCGGGTCCGGCCCCGCCGCCGTCGCCCGGTTCGCCTCGACCGCCGTCCCGGCCGGCACCACGCGGCGCGCGACGCCGGCGACCGGCACGTCCGCGCCGGGTGCCACGGACCTCCCCGCACCGACCGCCGGGCCCGGCGTGACGCCGTCGCCCTGAGCGGCGGGCCCACCGATACGCCGACTTCACCACGCGGCGGGCAGGCTGTCCGGGTGCACGCGACGACCGGTGAGCCGGACCCCGACGCCACGGGATCGGCCCCGCCGCGGCTCGCGCCGCGCCCCCTGCAGCGCCCCGGCACCGACCCCGCGGAGCGGGCCGCGTTCGGCCGCCCCGACGGCGTCGACGCCTCGTTCGCACCGCCGCCGTCGCACGGGACCGGATCGGGGTCGCTGCGCAGCGCCCCGCCGCCGACCGCGGCCGTGGCCCGTGCGTTCGGCCGCCCCGACGAGCGCGACGGCGGGCTGCAGCGCCCGCCCGGAGCGACGGAGCCGGATCCCGGCGGTCACGGCGCAGGCGACGGTGAGCCGTTCTGGCCCGGCGGCTCGACCGGCGACCCGTGGCGCGACCCGGGTACGCCGGTCGTCGCCGCCCCGCCGCCCGGCGACGGCGACGACGGCCCCGCCGCGGCCCGCCCGGACGCGGCCCGGCTCAGCGTGCGCGAGGTCCTGTTCGGCAGGCGGGTGCAGCCCCGCGCGCTCGCGCTGCTGGGGGTGATCGCGCTCGCCGTCGGCGCGCTCGGCGGGCTCGTCGGGCACTGGGTCGCTGCCGGGGCGAACGCCCTGACCAGCCCCGGTGCGGTGCTGACCGCGACCGAGCCCGCCCGTGAGCGCCCCGCCGGGTCGGTCGCCGAGGTCGCCGGGCGGGTGCTGCCCGCCGTCGTCTCACTGGAGGTGACCGTCGGCAACCAGGCCGGGAACGGCTCCGGCGTCGTGATCGACCCCGCCGGCTACGTGCTCACCAACGACCATGTCGTCGCACCCGCCACCGGGCCGGGCCAGGGCACCATCGAGGCACTGTTCTCCGACGGCTCCCGCGTCCCGGCCACCGTCGTCGGGGCCGACCCGATGACCGACCTCGCCGTGGTCAAGGTCCCGGTCGCGAACCCGACCGTCGCCGCGATCGGCCGCTCCGGCGAGCTCGCCGTCGGCGACGCCGTGATCGCCATCGGGTCGCCGTTCGGGCTGGCCGGCACGGTGACGACCGGCATCGTCTCGGCCGTCGACCGGCCGGTGCGCCTGGACCCGGAGGGCAGCGCGGGCGACGCCGTCATCGACGCGGTGCAGACCGACGCGGCGATCAACCCCGGCAACTCCGGCGGGCCACTGGTGGACGCGACCGGCGCCGTCGTCGGCATCAACACCGCGATCCGCAGTGCGAGCAGCGCCGAGTCCGGCGGGCAGGGCGGGTCGATCGGACTCGGCTTCGCGATCCCCATCGACGACGCCCGGGCGATCGCCGAGGAGCTCATCCGCACCGGGCGCGTCGCGCACGCCGACCTCGGCGTCAACGCCCGCTCGGTGACCGACGGCGCCACCGACGGCGCCCAGGTGCAGAACGTCGTCGCCGGGGGACCGGCGGCCGCGGCCGGCATCGCCGACGGCGACGTCGTCGTCCGGGTCGCCGGACGCCCGGTCGCCGGGGCCGACGAGCTGGTCGTCGCGGTGCGCGAGCACGCCCCCGGCGAGCAGGTGCCGGTGGAGCTCGTCCGCCAGGGCCGCCCGCTCACCGTGACCGTGACGCTCGGGCAGCGCTAGAGGCCGTACGCTGGCGGTGTGTTCGAGAACATCGGCATGCCGGAGATCCTCGTCCTGGTCGTGGCGGGGCTCTTCATCCTCGGCCCGGAGCGCCTGCCCGAGGCGGCGGCGTGGCTCGGCCGCGCCGTGCGCAAGGTCAAGGAGTTCGCCACCGGCGCCCAGGACCACCTGAAGAAGGAGCTGGGTCCCGAGTTCGACCAGATCCAGCAGCCGCTCAACGACCTGCGCAGCCTCCGGTCGCTCAACCCGCGCACGGCGATCACCCGCAGCCTGTTCTCCGACGACGGCTTCGCCGGGCCGGTCAAGCCGAACGGCTTCGCCCCGGGTGCGGCCGGGACCGCCGCGGGCGCCGCCGGGGCGGCCGCCGCCGGTGGTGCGGCCGCGGCGAGCACCCCGCCGCCGGCGCCGCAGCCCCCGCTCGTGCGGGGGGAGAAGCCGCCGGTGGACTGGGACGCCACCTGACCCGCCGCACGCCCGGCACCCGCACGACGGCGCGGCACCCGGACCCGGGGGCGGCGCCGTCGTCGTCGGTGGGGCCTCAGCCCAGCATCGGCGGGCGGCGCAGGTGGTGGCCGGTCGCCTCCTGGTAGGCGTGGGCGGCGGCCAGGACGGTCGCGTCGGCGTGCCGCGGGCCGACGACCTGCAGTCCGACCGGCAGCCCGGCGGAGGTGAACCCGCACGGCACCGACGTCGCGGGCTGCTGGGTCATGTTGAACGGGTAGGTGAACGGCGTCCACGACGTCCAGCGCGGGTCGTGCCAGCCCTCGGGGACCTCGCGGCCGCCCTCGAACGCGGTGATGGGCAGCGTCGGGGTGAGCAGCAGGTCGTAGGAGTCGTGGAAGGCGCCCATCAGGGTGCCCAGCTCGTTGCGCACGGCCATCGCGCCCAGGTAGTCCAGCGCGGACACCCCCGCGCCCTGCTCGGCGATCTCCACCAGCGCCGGGTCCATCGCCCGGCGGGCCTCGGGGCCGATCGGCTCCAGCGACTTCGCCGCGGCGGCGAACCACAGGGTGTGGAACGGCTCGATCGGGTCGGCGAAACCGGGGTCGGCCTGCTCGACGGTCGCGCCCAGCTCACGGGCGAACACCGCGACGGCGTCGGCGACGAGCGCGGCGACCTCGGGGTCGACGTCGACGAAGCCGAGGGCGGGGGAGAAGGCGATCCGCAGGCCCTGCGCGCCGCTCGCGAGCCGCTCGACGGCGGACTCCCGCGGCACGTCGAACACCCACGGGTCGCGGGTGTCGGGACGGGCGACGACGTCGTACAGCAGCGCGGCGTCGGCGACGGTGCGGGTCATCGGGCCGACGTGGGCGAGCGTCCCGAACGCCGAACCGGGGTAGTGCGCGATCCGGCCGTAGGTCGGCTTGTGCGCGACGGTGCCGGTGAACGCGGCCGGGATGCGGACCGAGCCGCCGGCGTCGGTGCCCAGCGACAGCGGACCCATGCCCAGCCCCACCGCGGACGCGGACCCGCCGGACGAGCCGCCGGCCGTCCTCGTCGGGTCCCACGGGTTGGTGGTGACCCCGGTCAGCGGCGAGTCGGTGACGCCCTTCCACGCCAGCTCGGGGGTGGTGTTCTTCCCGATCAGGACGGCGCCCGCGGCGCGGACCCGGGCGACCGGCGGGCCGTCGACCTCGAACGGGCCGTCCGGCGACGTCGTCGTCGACCCGCGACGGGTCGGCCAGCCGATCGTGAGCAGCATGTCCTTGATCGAGGTCGGGACGCCGTCGAGCGGCCCGACCGGCTCGCCGGCCTGCCAGCGGGCCTCGGACTCCCCGGCCGCGGCGAGCGCGGAGTCGGCGTCGACCAGGCAGAACGCGTTGACCGCGCCGTCGTGGGCCTCGATCCGGTCGAGCGCGTCCCGGGTCGCCTGCACCGGCGAGATGTCCCCGCTGCGGTAGCCCGCCAGCAGTTCGGTGGCGCTCAGGTCGGCGGTCGTCACTGGTTCCCTCCGGTACTCACGTATCCCCGTTCGGGGTCCACCACGTTGCGCAGCTCCCGGCCGTCCCGGAACCGGGCGAGGTTGTCGGCGAACAGCGCGACGAGCATGTCCTTCCAGCCGACGACGTCGCCGGACATGTGCGGGGAGAGCAGCACGTTCTCCATCGTCCACAGCGGCGAGTCGGCGGGCAGCGGCTCGACCTCGAACACGTCGAGCGCGGCGCCGGCGATCCGGCCGGTGGCCAGCGCGCCGGTGAGGTCGTCCTGCACCACGAGCGGGCCGCGCCCGACGTTGACCACGCGGGCCCGCTCGGGCAGCAGCGCGATCGTGCCGGTGTGCAGCATCCCGCGGGTGTCGTCGGTCAGCGGCGCGGCGAGCACGAGGTAGTCGGTGTCGGGCAGCAGCCCGGGCAGCTCGTCGAAGGCGTGCACGCCCTCGGCGGCGCGGCGCCCGACCAGGCGCACCCGCATCCCGACGGCCCCGAGCAGCTCGGCGACGGCCCGCCCGATCGGCCCGCTCCCGACGACGGTCGCGACGGTGCCCGCGACGTTCTCGGTCTCGCGGTGGCGCCAGGTGCGCTCGCGCTGCAGGGCCAGCGAGCGGGCGGTGTCCTTGGCGAAGGCGATCACCGCGCCGAGCACGAACTCGGCCATCGGCCGGTCGAACACCCCGCGCGAGTTCGTCAGCGTCGCCCCGGACCCGAGCAGCGCGGGGAACGCGACCCGGTCGACGCCCGCGCTCGCGGTGTGCACCCAGCGCAGCGCGGACGTGTCGGTGGCGTCCCAGACCTGCTTGACGGCGTCGGAGGTGAAGTCCCAGGTGAGCAGCACCTCGCAGCCGGGCAGCACCGTGGCGAGCTCGTCGGGCGTCGCGGCGAGGCGGAGACGTGCGTCACCGACGGCCCCGTCGAGTCCGGGAGGGGTCTCGCCGCCGTGCAGCACGGCGACGGAGATAGGGTCCTGACCAGCGGAGACCGGCAACACGTGATCCTGTCCGTGGGGAGGTCGGGCGGCGTTGACACGCTAGGAACCGCACCTACGATTGTCAACAATCCGCGTATCGGACAGGGGGATCGGATGTCGAAGCTCATCAGGATCGAGCTCGTGAAGCGTGGCGTCGCGTGCACCGCGGAGCTGCTGGAGAAGGAGGCCCCGCGGACGTCCGCGGCGGTCTGGGAGGCGCTGGCCGAGGGCCCCCGGGGCGGCGACGCCCAGCACGCCAAGTACGCCCGCAACGAGGTCTACACGATCGTCGGCCGGTTCGGGCCCCGGATCGGGCAGGAGAACCCGACGGTCACCCCGATCCCGGGCGACGTCTGCTACTTCGACTTCCACGGCGGCATGCTCGACGCCGCGTTCAAGGACGACCAGGGCATCGACGCGGCCGAGGGCGGCATCGACCTCGCGATCTTCTACGGGCGCAACAACCTGCTGCTCAACGGCGACGTCGGCTGGGTCCCGGGCAACGTGTTCGCGACGATCGTCGACGGCCTCGACGCGATGGCGACCGCCTGCCACGACGTGTGGCGATCGGGCAGCGTCGGCGAGCGGCTCGTCTACTCCCGGGCGTCGTGAGGCTTGCGGTGACGCCGGTCTCTGTAGGATTGTCGACAACATGAGCACGGTCGGCTTCCTGTACCCCGGCTACTCCGCCGAGGACGACTACCCGCGCGCCGAGAAGCTGCTGACCGACGGCAGCCGGCTCGCCCTCGTCCACACCGAGATGAAGGAGGACGCCCACCGCGAGGACGCCCTGCTCGACATCGGCGGCGACGAGGTCCTCGCCGACGGCGCGCGCCGGGTGGCCGCCGAGGCGGGCCCGCTGGACGCGATCGTGTGGGCCTGCACCTCGGGCAGCTTCATCTTCGGTCCCGAGGGGGCGCGGGACCAGGTCGCGTCCCTGGAACGGGTCGCCGGGGTGCCGGCGTCGAGCACGTCGTTCGCGTTCGTCGACGCCTGCCGGCGGCTCGGCGTGCGCTCGGTGGCCGTCGGGGCGACCTACCCGCCCGACGTCGCCGGGGCGTTCGTGCAGTTCCTGACCCACCACGGCATCTCGGTGCTCACGATGTCGGCCCGCGACATCATCACCGCGGCCGAGGTCGGGACGCTGCCGCCGGAGACCGTGCTGGACTTCGCCGCCGCGGTGGCCTCGGACGCGCCCGGCGCCGACGCCGTCCTGCTCCCGGACACCGCGCTGCACACGGTGGACGTGCTCGACGCGCTCGACGAGCGGGCCGGGCGGCCGGTGCTGACCGCCAACCAGGTGAGCATCTGGCAGGGCCTGCGGCTGGCCGGCCCGGACGTCGCCCGGCCCGGGCTGGGAACGCTGTTCCGGAAGGGATGAGACGTGGGGCTGGACATGTCGGAGCTCGAGCCGGTCAGCCGGCGCTCCACGGCGGAGATCGTCGCCGACCGCATCCGCGCGGCCATCATGCGCGGCACCTTCGCGCCGGGCACCCAGCTCGGTGAGGTGGACCTGGCGAACCGGCTGGGCGTGAGCCGCGGCCCGCTGCGCGAGGCCATGCAGCGCCTCGTCGCGGAGGGCCTGCTGCGCAGCGAGCGGCACCGCGGGCTGTTCGTGCGCGAGCTCGGGCCCGACGACGTCCGCGACGTCTACCTGGCCCGGACCGCCGTCGAACGGGCGGCGGCGCTGCAGGTGCTGGCCGGCGACCGGGACGCGGCGGTCGTCGCCCTGGAGATCCCGCTGGGGGCCATGGCCGCGGCCGCCGACGCCGGGGACGCGGTCGGGCTCGCCGACGCCGACCACGACTTCCACGCCGCGCTCGTCGCCGCGTCCGGGAGCCCGCGGCTGCGCCGGATGACCGAGGGGCTGCTGGTGGAGACGCGGATGTGCCTCGCGGCCTTCCAGCAGACCGCGCCGCCCGCACGCGAGCTGCTCGTCGAGCACGAACGGCTGCGCGACGCCCTGCGCGACGGCCGCACCGAGCTGCTGCTCGACCGGCTCGCCGCGCACATGGACGACGCCGTGACCCGCATCCTCGCGGCGATGCCGGGGGCCGCCTGACCCGCTGTGAAGCGTGCCGCCGCGGGCTCCGCGGGGCCGCCCGCCGCCGTAACGTGACGGCACGTGGTGGGCGTGCTGGAGGGGTTCCTGGTCATCGGCGTGGTCGTCGCCGTCGGGTACGTCCTCGGCCGCCGCGGCCTGCTCGGCGAGCAGGGCTCGCGGGTCCTGGCGCGCACCGCGTTCTTCGTCGCGACGCCGGCACTGCTGTTCACCACGCTCAGCCGCGCCGACGTCGGCGCCGTGTTCTCCTCCGGGCTGCTCGTCACCGCGCTCACGAGCAGCCTGGCCTGCCTGCTGTTCGTCCCCGTCGCACTGCTGCGCCGGCGGCCTGCGGGGGAGACAGTGGTCGGGGCGATGGCCTCGGGCTACGTCAACGCGGGCAACCTCGGCATCCCGATCGCCGCCTACGTCCTGGGCGACTCGGCGGCGGTCGCGCCGGTGCTGCTGTTCCAGCTGGCCGTGCTCACCCCGCTGTTCACGACACTCATGGACGTCCTGCCCGGCGACGGCCGCGGCGAGCGGCCCGGATGGGTGCGGGTGGCGTCCGCGCCGCTGCGCAACCCGATCGCGGTCGCGACGGCCGCCGGGCTCACCGTGTCCGCCACGGGCGTCGTGCTGCCCGAGCCGGTCACGGCCCCGGTCTCGCTGCTCGCCGACCTCGCGGTGCCCGCGATGCTGCTGGCCTTCGGCATCTCCCTGCACGGCGCCCGCCGTCCCGGGACCGGGGAGACCGCGGGCTCGCTGTGGACCGCGGTCGCGATCAAGAACGTGCTGCACCCGCTGACCGCCTGGGCCGTCGCCGCCGGCGTGCTCGGGCTGAGCGGCCCGGCGCTGCTGGCCGTGGTCGTCCTGGCCGCGCTGCCGACCGCGCAGAACGTCTTCGGCTACGCGGTGCGCTACGACCGCGCCGTCCCCCTGGCCCGCGACGCCGCACTCGCCTCCACCGTCGTCGCCGTCCCGGTGCTGCTCGTCGTCGCCGCGCTGCTGGCCTGAGCCGCGGCCCGCCCGGCGCGCCGGTGCTGCGCGGGGGTGAGCAGAGCAAAGCGAGGCCCGTCCCACCCTTGCCCGGAGTCGCCCGCGCATGCTTCCCTGAGATTGTCGACAACTCGACAACCCGAGATGCACCACCCTCGACGCATCAGGAGCTGCGAACCCATGGCACAGCTGTCCCCGCTGCTGAAGCAGGCCACCCCGGTCCAGGCCGCCCGCGGTGAGGGCGTCTACCTGTACGACACCGACGGGCGCCGCCACCTCGACTTCACCGCCGGCATCGGCGTGACCTCCACCGGGCACTGCCACCCGAAGGTCGTCGCGGCCGCCCAGGAGCAGGTCGGCACCCTGATCCACGGGCAGTACACGACCGTCATGCACCAGCCGCTGCTGAAGCTGGTGGAGCGGATGGGCGAGATCCTGCCCGAGGGCATCGACTCGGTGTTCTTCACCAACTCCGGCTCCGAGGCCGTCGAGGCGTCGGTGCGGCTCGCCCGCCAGGCCACCGGCCGCCAGCTGGTCGTCGCGTTCGACGGCGGCTTCCACGGCCGCACCATGGGCGCCGCGGCGCTCACCACCTCCGGGGCGAAGATCCGCGCCGGGATCGGCCCGATGATGGGCGGCGTCGCGTTCGCGCCGTTCCCCTACGCCTACCGCTACGGCTGGTCCGAGGAGCAGGCCGTCGCGTTCGCGCTGGCCGAGCTGGACCGCCAGCTCGCCTCCACCGCGCCGGCGTCGGACGTCGCGGCGTTCATCGTCGAGCCGGTGCTCGGGGAGGGCGGCTACGTCCCGACCCCGGCGGCGTTCCTGCACGGGCTGCGCGAGCGGGCCGACAGGCACGGCATCCTGCTGATCGCCGACGAGGTCCAGACCGGCTACGGCCGCACCGGGCGGTTCTGGGGCCACCAGCACGCCGAGGGCCTCACCCCGGACATCATCGTGACCGCCAAGGGCCTCGCGTCGGGCTTCCCGCTCTCGGCGATCGCCGCGCCGAAGGCGATCATGGAGAAGGCCTGGCCGGGCTCGCAGGGCGGCACCTACGGCGGCAACGCCGTCGCCTGCGCCGCCGCGCTCGCCACGCTCGAGGTCCTCCTGGAGGAGGGGCTGGTCGAGAACGCCCGCGTGCAGGGCGAGCGGCTCGTGGCCGGGGTCCGCGACTCCGCGCAGGGCATCGCCGGCATCGGGGACGTGCGCGGCCGCGGCCTGATGGTCGGCATCGAGTTCGTCGACGCCCAGGGCAAGCCCGACGGCGCCACCGCCGCGACGGTGCACGCCGCCGCCGCGGAGCAGGGCCTGCTGCTGCTGACGTGCGGCGTGTACGGCAACGTCGTCCGCATGATCCCGCCGCTGGTGGTCACGGCCGAGCAGATCGACGAGGGCCTCGCCCTCTGGACCAAGGCGCTGAACAACGCCCTGTCCTGACGCCCCGGGGGAACGACGCGGCCCCGCACCCCAGCTGAGGTGCGGGGCCGCGGTACGTCGGTCAGCGCCCGACGGGTGAGATGTTCAGGCTCATCCCGGCCAGGCCACGGGCCTTCACAGTCAGCTTCTCCGCGACGGCGTCGAGGGCCTGCGCGGCCGCCGACTCCGGCTTGCCCAGCACGATCGGCACGCCCGCGTCGCCGCCCTCGCGCAGCGCGACATCGAGCGGGATCTGCCCCAGCAGCGGCACCGTGGTGCCGACCGTGCGGCTCAGCGAGTCCGCCACGGTCTGCCCGCCGCCGGAGCCGAAGATCTCGTTGCGGGAGCCGTCGGGCATCTCCATCCAGGACATGTTCTCCACGACGCCGGCCAGGCGCTGGCGGGTCTGGGTGGAGATCGACCCGGCCCGCTCGGCCACCTCGGCCGCGGCCTGCTGCGGCGTGGTGACCACCAGCAGCTCGGCGTTCGGGACGAGCTGCGCGGTGGAGATCGCGACGTCGCCGGTGCCCGGGGGCAGGTCGAGCAGCAGCACGTCCAGGTCACCCCAGAACACGTCGGCCAGGAACTGCTGCAGCGCGCGGTGCAGCATCGGCCCGCGCCAGACGACGGGGGTGTTGCCGTCGGTGAACATGCCGATCGAGATGACCTTCACGCCGTGCGACTGCGGCGGCATGATCATGTTCTCGACCTTGGTGGGCCGGTCGCCCGCGCCGATCATGCGCGGGACGGAGTGGCCGTAGATGTCGGCGTCCACGACGCCGACCTTCATGCCGCGCCGGGCCATCGCCGCCGCGAGGTTCACGGTGACCGAGGACTTGCCGACCCCGCCCTTGCCCGAGGCCACGCAGAACACGCGGGTCAGCGACCCGGGCTGGGCGAACGGGATGACGGGCTCGTCGGCGTCGCCGCGCAGGCTGCGCCGCAGCTCGGTGCGCTGCTCGTCGCTCATCACGTCGAGCTCGACCTCGACGCGCTCGACGCCGGGGACCTTCGAGACGGCCTCGGTCACGCGGGAGGTGATCGTCTCGCGCATCGGGCACCCGGCCACGGTCAGGTACACCCCGACCCGGGCGAGCCCGTCGGCGGAGACGTCGACGCTCTTGACCATCCCCAGCTCGGTGATCGGCTTGTGGATCTCCGGGTCCTCGACGGTGCCGAGGGCGGCGCGCACGGCCTCGGAGACGGTGCTGGTGCTGCCGGTGACGGACATGGGCTCCTACGACCTCTTTCCTCTCGCGTCACCCCATGCTACGTGGACCGGTCCCGGCCCTCCCCGTCCCCGCCCGCCGGGACGCGCGGCGCCGGCCGGTCCGCCGGTGGGGTGCCCGGTCCGCGACTAGCATCTCCGTGATGGACGACACGAGCGCCGCCCCGCCGCGTGAGCACCCGGTGCGGCGGCGGGTGCTCCCGTCCCCGGCCGAGCTCGCCTCCTGGCGCAGCTTCCTGCGTGCGCACGCGGGCGTGATCCGCCAGCTCGAGGCCGAGCTGGAGGGCGAGCAGCACCTGTCGCTGGCCGCCTACGACGTGCTCGTCCAGCTCTCCGAGGCACCCGGGCGCGCGCTGCGCATGACCGAGCTCGCCGACGCGGTGCTCCTGTCCCGCTCCGGGGTGACCCGGCTGGTGGACCGGCTGGAGCGGGCCGGGCTGGTCGCGCGCGCGAAGGTCGAGGCGGACGGCCGCGGGGTCACCGCCCACCTCACCGACACCGGCTTCGACCGGCTTCGGGTCGCCGCGGGCACCCACCTGCGGGGGGTGCGCGACCACTTCGTCGAGCGCCTCGACGCCGGCGACCTCGCCGACCTCGAACGGATCATGCGACGCCTGGTGCCCTGATCCCCGGGAGCGGGCCTCAGCGGTCCTTCCGGCGCGGCTTCCGGCGCCCGGCGTCGGCGGGGACCTCCTCGCCGCGGGCCCGCGCGACCGCCCCGTCCAGCCGGTCGCCCAGCCGGTCCAGCTCGCCGCGCAGGTAGTCCCGGGTGGCGGTCTCGCCGACGGCCAGGCGCAGCGCCGCGAGCTCGCGGGCGAGGAACTCGGTGTCGGCCTTGGTGCGCTCGGCGCGGCGCCGGTCCTCCTCCAGCGCGATGCGGTCGCGGTCGTCCTGCCGGTTCTGGGCGAGCAGGATCAGCGGCGCGGCGTAGGCGGCCTGGGTCGAGAAGGCCAGGTTGAGCAGGATGAACGGGTAGGGGTCCCACTGGATCCGCCAGGCGATCAGGTTCAGCGCGATCCACACGACGACGATCACCGTCTGCATGGCGAGGAACCGGCCCGTCCCGAGGAAGCGGGCGATCCGCTCGGAGAGCCGGGCGAACCCGTCGGGGTCGATCTCGAACCGGCGGCGCCCGACGCGCGGCTGGTCCAGCCGCCGTCCGATCCCGGCCTCAGGCATCGTGCACCTCCCCGTTCGCGGCGGCCGGGGCGGCCGACCGGCCGTCACCGCGCACCGGGCCGGCGGGCACCTCGCCCGGGGCGAGGTCGCGGTCGCGCCAGCCCTGCGGCAGCAGATGGTCCAGGACGTCGTCGACGGTGACCGCCCCCAGCAGGTGGTCCTCGGTGTCGACCACCGGGCCCGCGACGAGGTTGTAGCTGGCGAAGTACCGGGTCACCTCGCCGAGCCCGGCCGAGGGTCCCAGCTGCGGCAGCTCCGCGTCGACCATGCCCGCGACCAGCTCGAACGGCGCGGCGCGCAGCAGCTGCTGGGCGTGCACGCAGCCCAGGTAGCGCCCGGTCGGGGTGGCCGTCGGCGGCCGGACCACGAACACCATCGACGCGAGCGCGGGGGGCACCTCGGGGTTGCGCACGCGGGCCAGCGCCTCGGCGACGGTCGCGTCCGGGCCCAGCGTGATCGGCTCCGGCGTCATCAGGCCGCCCGCGGTGTCCCACTCGTAGCGCAGCAGGCGCCGCACGGGCTCGGACTCGCCGGGCTCCATCAGCTCCAGCAGCCGGCCGGCCTCGGCGTCGTCGAGCTCGCCGAGCAGGTCGGCGGCGTCGTCGGGGCTCATCGCCTCCAGGACGTCGGCGGCGCGGTCGTCGTCGAGGTAGGCCAGCAGCTCGCGCTGGTCGGACTCGGACAGCTCCTCGAACACGTCGGCCAGCCGCTCGTCGTCCAGGGCGTCGACGACCTGGTGCTGGCGTTCGTCGGGCAGCCGTGACAGCGCGGCGGCGACGTCGGCCGGGCGCATCGTGTCGAACACCGACAGCAGCCGGTCCGCGCCCTGCGCCGCGGCGACGTCGAGCCCCGACACGGCCTCCCAGCCGTGCACCTCCACCCGGGGCCGCCGGGCGAGCCGGGTGCGCCGGAACCGCAGCGCGACCTTGGTGACCGCCCAGTCGCGGGTGCGGGTCGGCTCGATCGCGACGTCGACGACCGACCCCTCGGCGGCGGTCTCGCGCACCGTCGCCGAGGAGTTCAGCAGCTCGCCCAGCACCAGCGTCTCGTTCGGGCGCTGGTCGAACGAACGCAGGTTCACCGACCCGCTGGCGAGCGTGACGGCGGTCGGCGCGATGTCGGCGACCCGCAGCATCGGCACGAAGATGCTGCGCCGCGCCGACAGGTCCACGACGAGCCCGAGCACCCGCGGCGGATGGCTGTCGACCCGCAGCGAGACGACCACGTCGCGGACCTTGCCGATCCGCTCGCCGTCCGGGCCGAAGACGGCCAGCCCCGCCATCCGCGCGACGAAAACCCGAGCCGAGGCCATGTGCCGAACACTAGGCCGGTCCGCGCGACGGGGGCGGCCGGCATCGCCGATGGTGTGACTAGGCTCGCCCGGCGTGAGCGAGCCGCACAGCGAACCCGGTCCGGACCCCGAGCCCCTGCGCTACGACGTCGTCGACGTCTTCACCGACCGCTCCTACGCGGGCAACCCGCTCGCCGTCGTGCACGGCGCCGAGGCGCTGTCGACGGCCCGGATGCAGGCGATCGCGCGCGAGTTCAACCTGTCCGAGACGACGTTCCCGCTGCCCCCGACCGGCGACGGCGAGGGCGGCGCCGACTACCGGGTGCGGATCTTCACCCCGCTGGCCGAGCTGCCCTTCGCCGGGCACCCCAGCGTCGGCACCGCCTGGGTGCTCGCCCGCGACGGCGTCATCGGGCACGGCGAGCGCGTCCAGGAGTGCGGCGCGGGACTGCTCCCGGTCCGGGTCGACGCCACCGGGGCCCGCGTGCAGGGCGGGACCCCGTCGGTGGGCGGCGAGCTCGACGCGGTGCGCCTCGCCGCGGCCGTCGGGCTGGGTCCCGACGACGTCGACGGCGCCGCCGTGCCGGGCGTCGCCGGGGCCGGGACCGACTTCGCCGTCCTGCTCGTCACCGCGGGCGCGGTCGCGCGGGCGGTGCCGGACCCGGGGGCGCTCGTGGCGGCGGTCGAGGGCAGCGGCGCGACCGGGCTGCTCGTCGCGGCCGTCGACGGGACCGCCGAGCGGGTGCACGCGCGGATGTTCGGCATCGGGATCGGGGTGCCCGAGGACCCGGCGACGGGCTCGGCCGCCGTCGCGCTCGGGGTGTTCCTCGCCGACCGCGGGCTGGTCTCCGACGACGGCGAGCACGCCTTCGTGGTGACCCAGGGCGTCGAGATGGGCAGGCCCTCCACGCTCTACGCCGGCGTGCGCACCGCGGGCGGACGCGCCGTCGGGACCTGGGTCGGCGGAACCGTCGTCGCGGTGGCCAGCGGTTCCCTGACCCCTCCTCCCGAACAGGGGTGACTCGCGGGTAACCCCTCCTGACCTCAGCCGGGTGAGAAACCAATCACCTGGACGGGGCGTCGCGGTCCCCGGCGTGCCAGCATCACCGCACAGCCCAGCGCCCGCCCCGTGCCGCAACGGTCCACGGCGGCGGGCGAGGACGAACTCGACGAGGAGCCCGCCTGTGAGCACCACCCTCCGCGCCCGCCGGTCCTGCCTGGCCGTGCCCGGATCGAGCCAGAAGTTCATCGACAAGGCGCGCACGCTGAACTCCGACCAGGTCTTCCTGGACCTCGAGGACGCCTGCGCCCCGCTGGCCAAGCCCGGTGCGCGCACGACGATCGTCGAGGCCCTGAACGAGGGCGGCTGGGGCGAGAAGATCCGGGTCGTCCGGGTCAACGACTGGACCACCGAGTGGACCTACCGCGACGTCGTCGAGGTCGTCGAGGGCGCCGGCGCGAACCTCGACGCGATCATGCTGCCCAAGGTCCAGACCCCGGAGCAGGTCGTCGCGCTGGACCTGCTGCTGACCCAGATCGAGAAGACCAACGGCCTCGAGGTCGGCAGGATCGGCATCGAGGCGCAGATCGAGAACGCGCTGGGCCTGACCAACGTCAACGCGATCGCGACCGCGTCGCCGCGGGTCGAGACGATCATCTTCGGCCCGGCCGACTTCATGGCCTCGATCAACATGAAGTCCCTGGTCGTCGGCGAGCAGCCCCCCGGCTACGACGTGGGCGACGCCTACCACCACATCCTCATGTCGATCCTGATGGCGGCCCGCGCGCACGACAAGCAGGCCATCGACGGCCCGTTCCTGCAGATCAAGGACGTCGACGGGTTCCGCCGCATCGCCGGGCGCTCCGCGGCGCTGGGCTTCGACGGCAAGTGGGTGCTGCACCCCGGCCAGATCGACGCCGCCAACGAGACGTACTCCCCGGCGCAGAGCGACTACGACCACGCCGAGAACATCCTCGACGCCTACGAGTACTACACCTCCGAGGCCGGCGGTAAGCGCGGCGCGGCGATGATCGGCGACGAGATGATCGACGAGGCCAGCCGCAAGATGGCGCTGGTCATCTCGGGCAAGGGCCGCGCGGCCGGCATGACCCGCACCGACAAGTGGACCCCGCCGGAGGCGTGAGCACCCCCGGCCGCTGACCAGAGACGTTCAGGAGGAACACCATGGCCCGGCTCGCCCGTACCGCCGGTCTGACCGACATCCAGGAGGAGATCCTCTCCACCGTCCGCACCTTCGTGGACAAGGAGATCATCCCGCACGCCACCGCCCTGGAGCACGAGGACGCCTACCCGCAGGACATCGTCGACGGGATGAAGGAGATGGGGCTGTTCGGCCTCATGATCCCGGAGGAGTACGGCGGCCTCGGCGAGTCGCTGCTCACCTACGCCCTGGTGGTCGAGGAGATCGCCCGCGGCTGGATGAGCGTCTCCGGTGTGATCAACACGCACTTCATCGTGGCCTACATGCTGCGCCAGCACGGCACGCAGGCGCAGAAGGAGCGCTACCTGCCGAAGATGGCCACCGGTGAGACCCGCGGCTCGTTCTCGATGTCCGAGCCCGACCTCGGCTCCGACGTGGCGGCCATCAAGACCCGCGCGAAGCAGGACGGCGACGACTACGTCATCGACGGCGCCAAGATGTGGCTGACCAACGGCGGCACGTCGAACCTCACCGCGGTGCTGGTGCGCACCGACGAGGGTGCGGACAAGCCGCACCAGAACCTCACCACGTTCCTGGTGGAGAAGCCCACCGGCTACGGCGAGGTCGCCCCCGGCCTGGTCGTCCCGGGCAAGATCGACAAGATGGGCTACAAGGGCGTCGACACCACCGAGCTCGTCTTCAAGGACCACCGGATCTCCGGTGAGCAGATCCTCGGCGGCGAGCGCGGCAAGGGCTTCGCGCACATGATGGACGGCGTCGAGGTCGGCCGCGTGAACGTCGCCGCCCGTGCCTGCGGCATCGCGATCCGCGCCTTCGAGCTCGGCGTCGAGTACGCCCAGCAGCGCTCCACCTTCGGCAAGCCGATCGCGCAGCACCAGGCGATCAGCTTCAAGCTCGCCGAGATGGCCACCAAGGTCGAGGCCGCGCACCTGATGATGGTCAACGCCGCGCGCCTGAAGGACCGCGGCGAGCGCAACGACGTCGAGGCCGGCATGGCCAAGATGCTCGCCTCGGAGTACTGCAAGGAGGTCACCGAGGAGTCCTTCCGCATCCACGGCGGCTACGGCTACTCCAAGGAGTACGAGATCGAGCGCCTCATGCGCGAGGCGCCGTTCCTGCTCATCGGCGAGGGCACCTCGGAGATCCAGAAGACGATCATCTCCCGCGGTCTGCTGCGCGACTACAAGCTGCGCTGAGGCCACCGGCCACCGGCCCCGTACCCCCGCCGGGGGTGCGGGGCCGTGTCGTGCGGTCCCTCGGGTGTGACCTGGGGCTCCGGCGCTAGGGTTCCGGGCACGCCGGAGTCCCGCCGGACGTTGCGGCGGTGACGGGACCAGGACATCTTCTGCGAGGAGTACGCCATGACCAACCCCTTCGGCGGCCAGGCTCGTCCGGCTCCGGGCCTGCCGCAGCTGCCCACTCCGCCGACCGGGTGGCCGGTGGGTTCCTACGCCACCTACGAGGAGGCGCAGCGGGCCGTCGACCATCTCGCCGACTCCGACTTCCCGGTCGCCGACGTGACGATCGTCGGCGTCGACCTGATGCTGGTCGAGCGGGTCATCGCCCGGCTCACCTGGGGCCGCGTGCTCGCCTCGGGCGCGGCCCAGGGCGCCTGGCTCGGCCTGTTCGTCGGTGTGCTGCTGTTCGTGTTCTCCCCGGACGGCAACTTCCTGCCGATCGTCGTCGGGCTCGTCTCCGGTGCGGTGTTCTTCATGGCCTTCGCCGCGGTCAGCTACAGCGCCAGTAAGGGCCGGCGGGACTTCCAGTCCGCCAGCCAGATGGTCGCCGGCCGCTACGACGTGCTGTGCGAGCCCCGCAACGCGGAGAAGGCGCGCGAGATGCTCGCGAAGCTCGCGATGGGCGGCCCCGGCGGCGGGTTCTGAGGGCGAACCGGACATCTGTTCCCCTGAGGTAGTTCCCTCCTTATAGTTCGCGGGTCGGACATATCGGAGGGGACGCGATGACACAGGTGTCGGACGCGGCGGGCCGGGAGCTCCCGCCCGCCGCGGTGGACGAGGAGGTCCTCCTCGCCGAGCAGCGGACGTGGACGCCGCTGAAGATCGCGATCTGGGTGGGGATCGCCCTGCTGGGTGGCCTGGCCTGGGTCATGCTCGCGCTGGTCCGCGGGGAGACGGTCAACGCGATCTGGTTCGTCTTCGCCGCGGTGTGCACCTACGCGATCGCCTACCGGTTCTACTCGCGCTACATCGAGAACAAGCTCCTGCGCCCGGACGACCGGCGGGCCACCCCGGCCGAGTCGAAGGAGAACGGGCAGGACTTCCTGCCCACCGACCGCCGCGTGCTCTACGGCCACCACTTCGCCGCCATCGCCGGCGCCGGCCCGCTCGTCGGCCCGGTGCTGGCCGCGCAGATGGGCTACCTGCCCGGCACGATCTGGATCATCGTCGGCGTCGTGCTCGCCGGAGCGGTCCAGGACTACCTGGTGCTGTTCTTCTCGATGCGGCGCGGCGGCCGCTCGCTGGGGCAGATGGCCCGCGACGAGCTCGGCCGGGTCGGCGGGATCGCCGCGCTGGTCGCGACGCTCGCCATCATGATCATCCTGATCGCGGTGCTGACGCTGGTCGTCGTCAACGCCCTCGGCGAGAGCCCGTGGGGCGTCTTCTCCGTCGCGCTGACGATCCCGATCGCGCTGTTCATGGGCGTCTACCTGCGCTACCTGCGCCCGGGCAAGGTGTCCGAGGTGTCCTGGATCGGCTTCGCGCTGCTCATCGGCGCGATCGTCGCCGGCGGCTGGGTCGCCGAGACCTCGTGGGGCCAGGCGCTGTTCACCCTGGACCGGGTCACGATCGCCTGGGGCATCATCGTCTACGGCTTCGTCGCCGCGGTGCTGCCGGTGTGGCTGCTGCTCGCCCCGCGCGACTACCTGTCGACGTTCATGAAGATCGGCACGATCGTGCTGCTCGCCGTGGCGATCGTCGTGGTCCGCCCGGAGCTGGCCACCCCCGCGTTCAGCGAGTTCGCCGGCCGCGACGACGGCCCGGTCGTCGCCGGGTCGCTGTTCCCGTTCCTGTTCGTCACCATCGCCTGCGGCGCGCTGTCCGGCTTCCACGCCCTGATCTCCTCCGGCACCACGCCGAAGATGGTCGAGAAGGAGCGCCAGACCCGTTTCATCGGCTACGGCGGCATGCTCATGGAGTCCTTCGTCGCGATCATGGCGCTGGTCGCGGCGCTGTCGATCGACCGCGGGCTCTACTTCGCGATGAACTCGCCCGCGGCGCTGACGCAGGGCACCGTCGAGGGCGCGGCCGCGTTCGTGAACTCGCTCGGCCTGATGAACGTGAACGTCACCCCCGACCAGCTCGCGACGACCGCGGCCCTGGTCGGCGAGGAGTCGGTCGTCTCACGCACCGGCGGGGCGCCGACGCTGGCGGTCGGGCTGGCGAACATCATGCAGCAGTTCATCGGCGGTCCCGGGATGATGAGCTTCTGGTACCACTTCGCGATCATGTTCGAGGCGCTGTTCATCCTGACCGCCGTCGACGCCGGCACCCGGGTCGCGCGCTTCATGCTGCAGGACGCCATCGGCACCGTGGTCCCGCGCTTCAAGGACACCTCGTGGCGGCCCGCCGCCTGGACCTGCACCGCGCTGATGGTGGGGGCGTGGGGCGCGATCCTGGTGATGGGCGTGACCGACCCGCTCGGCGGGATCAACACGCTGTTCCCGCTGTTCGGCATCGCCAACCAGCTGCTCGCGGCGATCGCTCTCGCGGTGTGCCTGGCGATCGCGGCCCGGCGGGGGCACGTGCGGTACCTGTGGATCATCGTGGTGCCGCTGGCCTTCGCCGCCGTCGTCACCGTGACCGCGTCGATGTACAAGATCTTCTCCACGAACCCGAAGATCGGGTACTGGGCGCAGCACCTCGCCTTCCGCGACGCGATCGCGGCGGGGGAGACCAGCTTCGGCACCGCGGCCACACCGGCGGCGATGGCCGCGGTCGTGCGCAACACCTTCGTGCAGGGCACGCTGTCGATCCTGTTCGTGACGCTGGCGCTGGTCGTCATCGTGACGGCGGCGCTGGCCGCGTGGCGCTCGGTGCAGGCCGGCGGCCGGCCCGACGACGAGGACGACGCGCCCCCGTCGCAGCGCTACGCCCCGGCCGGGATGATCGCGACCCCGGCGGAGAAGGAGCTGGAGCGGCGCTGGACGCAGGAGGTCGGCGCGCCGGCCCGGGCGGGGCACTGAGCCGTGGCGACCGTGCTCGACCGGGTGCGGGGCCTGCACCGCTGGTGGCGGGGGGTGATCGGGGCGGACCTCTACGAGCGCTACCTCGACCACCACCGCCGCAGCGGGCACGACCATCCGCCGATGACCGAGCGGGAGTACTGGCGGGCCCGCACCGACCACCAGGAGAACAACCCGCAGGGCCGCTGCTGCTGATGCCGCTGCGCCGCACGGGTGGTGCGGCCGCCACGTTCGGACCAGCGCGCCCTCCCGGGTGGGTGTGAACCCCACCGGCGAGGGCGCGTCGGGTTCCCGACGCGTGGCCGGAGCGGCAGGATCGGGAGCCGTGAGCGGCGAGGCGTGGCAGAGCGACGAGATCCGTCCGGCCTCGGTGCACCGTGCCTACGGGCGCGGCGCCGCGGGGTTCGACGCCTACGTCGCGACGCTGCCGGGCTACCGGACGCACCTGCGGGTGTCGGCGTCGCGGATGGGGCTCGGCGACGGCCACGGGCTGCGGCTGCTCGACGTGGGCTGCGGCACCGGCGTGTCCACCGAGGCCCTGCTGACCTCGGTCGGCGGGGCCGAGGTGGTGGCCGTCGACGCCTCGGCGGAGATGCTCGCCGTCGCGCGGCGGAAGAACTGGTCGCCGCGGGTGACGTTCGTGCACTCCCGGCTCGAGACGCTCGCCGAGGCGGGCATCGAGGGCCCGTTCGACGGGATCCTCGCCTCCTACCTGGTGTCGAACCTGCCCGACGCCGAGCACGGCCTGCGCCGGCTGCTCACGCTGCTCGCGCCCGGCGCGCCGCTGGCCGTGCACGACTACGCCGTCGGCGGCACCCGTGGCCGGGTGCGGTGGGCGACGGCGACCTGGGGCTGGATGCTGCCGATGGCCTCACTGCGCTGGGGCGCGACCGACCTGGCGCGCTACCGGGCCAAGCGGGTCGCGACGGCGGGCGGGCCCGAGCAGATGGTGCACCGGATGGAGCGAGCCGGCTTCGACGACGTCCGCGTGCAGACCGTCGGCGGTGCCCAGCAGCACCTCGTGCACACCTTCCTCGGCCGCCGCCCCGACGAGCCGGACGTGGTGGGGGAGCGGCGGGCCCGCCGCTCGGCCATCGCCGCCGCGGGCTGGCGCCCGTCGGCCGCCCCGCCCCCCGACGACGAGCCGGTGGCCGAGGGCGG
Organism: Pseudonocardia spirodelae; assembly: GCF_037727765.1. Classification (NCBI taxonomy): domain Bacteria; kingdom Bacillati; phylum Actinomycetota; class Actinomycetes; order Pseudonocardiales; family Pseudonocardiaceae; genus Pseudonocardia; species Pseudonocardia spirodelae. Next base: position 35,682 of record NZ_JBBJUP010000004.1, read on the forward strand.
CCCGGACGACCCGGGCTACGCCGACGAGCTGCCCGCGGACGTCGGCACCGACGGCACCCCGGTCGGCGACACCCCGGTCGGCGACGGCCCCGACAGCACCGACCGCCCCGACAGCACCGACCGCGACGACCTCGTCGAGGAGGGCCGGCCCGGGGACGACGGCTCCGGGGGGAAGGGGGCCGGGGACGGCCCCGCCGGACCGGACCGCGCCGACGACGCGGCCCCGCCGGCCGGCGACGACGACGCCGACACCCGCCCGCGCGGGCACGCGGTCGCCCGCGTCCGGCGCCGCGGCCTGCGCCGGCCGCCGTCCCCCGCCCCGCGCGGGACGCCCGCCGACCCCGGCGACGACGCGCCGACCCCGCCGGAGGGCACCCCCCGGGTGTGAGGCGCTACAGCCAGCCGTTGCGGCGGAAGTTGCGGTACAGCAGCGTGCACAGGGTCACGATGACCAGCAGGACCAGCGGATAGCCGTAGTCCCAGTGCAGCTCGGGCATGACGTCGAAGTTCATGCCGTACACCCCGGCGATCATCGTCGGCACCGAGATGAGGCCCGCGTAGGCGGTGATCTTCCGCATGTCGTTGTTCTGCCGCATGCTGATCTTGGCCAGCACCGCGTCGACCAGGGTGGTCAGCAGCTCGTTGAAGCCCGCGACCTGTTCGGCGACGCCACCGAGGTGGTCGTCGACGTCGCGGAAGTAGGACCGCACCTCGTGCGGCACGAGCGCGCTGTAGCCCTCGGCGAGCTTGCGCATCGGCCCGACCAGCGGCATCACCGCCCGTCGCAGGTCCAGGATCTCGCGCTTCATGACGTAGATCTGCTCGGGGTTCATCGTCGAGCGCGGGGAGAACACCTCGGCCTCGACGGCGTCGATGTCGTCCTCGATCTGCCCGCAGACCTCGATGTAGGAGTCCACGACGTGGTCGGCGATCGCGTGCAGCACCGCGGCCGGGCCGAGCGCCAGCTGCTCCGGGTCGTCCTCGAGGCGGCGGCGCACCTCGCGCAGCCCGCTGTGGCGGCCGTGCCGGACGGTGACCACGAAGTCGCGGCCGAGGAAGGCCATGACCTCGCCGGTCTCGACGATCTCGTTCGACGTCGTCGGGTCGGCGTGCCCGACGTAGCGGACCGTCTTGAGCACCATGAACAGCGTGTCGTCGTAGCGCTCCAGCTTCGGCCGGTTGTGCGCGTGGACCGCGTCCTCGACGGCGAGCTCGTGCAGGCCGTAGGTGTCGGCGACGCCGGCGATCTGCTCGGAGTCGGGCTCGTGCAGCCCGATCCAGACGAAGCCGCTGCCGCGCTCGCGGACCTCGGCGATCGCCTCGTCGTGGGTCCAGCGGCCGGGCAGTCGGGCGCCGTCGACGTAGACGGCGCAGTCGACGACGTAGGCCGACAGCGGCACCCGCAGCCGGACGGGCGGGTTCGCGGCGGCCCGGGCCGCGGCGCGCTCGGCGCGGCGGGACGGGCGGATGGCGGGGCGCAGCTGGGAGAGCGAGGGCATCACGGGGACCACCTCCGGACGTGCCGGTGCGGCTCACGGGGGCGAGCGGGCACCGGTGGACGGTGCGGTCGCACGGGGCGGCCGCCGGACCGGGACTCGCCTCCCGCCGGGATCAGCCCGCGATGGTGCGCGGGGCCGGGCGCAGCGGGAGGCGGCACCTACTGCTCGCCGGTGTCTGGGACGCGGACACCGCACTCACCTCCCTGCCGTCGACGGACCGTCCTGTGTCTCGCTCGTGCGCCGGGAATCGTCACGGGAATGTGAGATCCCCGACCGGGCACGTGTGAGCCGGACCGCCCTTCCTCGCGCGGGCCGCCGGATAGATTACCCCCGCAACGAATCGACGGCGTGATGGGAGCGTGAACGGTGCAGTTCGGGCGCTACTACGAGGAGTTCGAGGTCGGTGCGGTCTACAAGCACTGGCCCGGCAAGACGGTCACCGAGTACGACGACCACCTGTTCTGCCTCCTCACCATGAACCACCACCCGCTGCACATGGATGCGCACTACGCGGAGGAGACGACCGACTTCGGCAAGAACGTCGTGGTCGGCAACTACATCTACTCGCTGCTGCTGGGCATGTCCGTGCCGGACGTGTCGGGCAAGGCGATCGCCAACCTCGAGGTCGAGTCGCTCAAGCACACGAAGCCGACCTTCCACGGCGACACGATCTACGGCGAGACCGAGGTCCTCGACAAGACCCCGTCGAAGTCCAAGGACGACCGCGGCGTCGTGTACGTCGAGACCCGCGGCTACAAGCAGGACGGCACGGTCGTCTGCACCTTCCGCCGCAAGGTGATGGTGCCCAAGCGGTCCTACGGCGACAGCCGCGGCGGCGAGCAGCCCGGCCGCCCGGTCCCGCAGGTCTGAGACCCGCGCCGGCCCCCGTTCCCGCCCGGGACCGGGGGCCGTCGTGTGTCACCCACACGCATACCGCAGGGGTGCGGGTGCGCACCCCGCGTGGCGGTCAGGCGCGGGGCAGGCAGCCCCAGCCGCCGAGCGCCTCGGTGAGCCCGGCGACCACCGGCAGGGCGTCGTAGGCGGCCCGGTCGACGAACCGGGCGTCGGCCGCGTCGTCGCCGGCCCGCGGGACGGGGGCGGAGCCGGGGGCGAGGGTGCAGACGTAGTCGGCGATCCGGTAGGGCCCCCGGTGGACGACGCCGGCGAGCGCCCCCGGCACGACCGCGAGCCCGGTCTCCTCCGCGAGCTCGCGGACGACCGCGGCGTGCTCGGACTCGCCCGGCTCCACTCGTCCACCCGGTACCGACCACATCCCCCGACCGGGCTCGTTGGCCCTGCGCACCAGGAGCAATCGGCCGTCCGGGTCGAAGACGATTCCACCCACGCAGGCGACGTGTCGGCTACTGTCGGTCATCCGGAACGACGGTACGCTGCTCGGGTGCCGGTACCGGGGTCCACGGGCCTCCGGTACCAATGACGTGTTTGTGTCCGACACATCGAGAGACACACCGAGAACGGGTGGGCGGGGAACGTGAAGAAGCTGCTGATCCTGGTCGCGGTGGCGCTGGGGATCTTCCTGGTGATCACCAATCCGAACGGAGCGGCCGGTTCGGTCACGAACGTCGGGAACATCCTCTACGACGCGGCGCAGTCCGTCTCGACCTTCGTCACCAACCTGATCTGAGCCCGTGCTCGCGCCCCGGGAGATCGACGAGTACCTGCTCCCCACGGAGCGGCGCGTCATCCGTGTGCGCCAGCACTGGGCCGTGATGTTCCGCCACATCTGGCAGACCGGGCTGTTCGTCCTCGTCGTGGTCGGCCTCGAGCAGCTGCTCGACCGGCCGGGGACGGACCCCGTGCTGGACGTGGTGGTCGACAACCTCGCGTTCTACCTCGTGCTCGTCGCGGTCCTGCGCTACACCGCGCTGTCGATCCTGTGGTGGATCGAGCGGATCGTGATCACCGACAAGCGGGTGATGATCGCCCAGGGCATCATCGTCCACAACGTCGGCATGATGCCCCTGGGCAAGGTCACCGACCTGACGTTCCAGCGCTCGCTGTCCGGGCGCATGCTCGGCTACGGGACGATGGTCGTCGAGTCCGCCGGCCAGATCCAGGCGCTGAACCGCATCGACTACATGCCGCGGCCCGAGGAGATCTACGAGGCGCTCTCCGAGCTGGTGTTCGGGGAGAAGGGCAAGACCCGCGCGACGGGCATGCTCGCGAAGCCGCGCTGGCGGCGCTGAGGGCGCTACTGTCCCGGGGGTGTCCCGGCCCGTGATCGACCTGCACGCCCACTCCACCGCCTCCGACGGCACCGACTCCCCGGCCGAGCTGGTCCGGGCGGCCGGCGCCGCGGGGCTCGACGTCGTGGCGATCACCGACCACGACACGACCGGTGGCTGGGCCGAGGCGGCCGCCGCGCGGCCCGACGGCCTGCGCCTGGTGCGCGGCGCCGAGTTCTCCTGCCTCAGCCCGACCGGACGGCCGGGGGAGCCGCGCTGCTCGGTGCACCTGCTCGGCTACCTGTTCGACCCGGAGCACCCGGCGATCGTCGCGGAGCAGGAGCGGCTGCGCGAGGAGCGCGTGCAGCGGCTGCACACCATGATCGGCCGGATGGCCGCCGACGGGTACCCGGTCGACGTCGACACGGTGTTCGCGCACCTGCCCGAGGGGGCCAGCGCCGGGCGCCCGCACCTGGCGCGCGCACTCGTCGCGGCCGGGGTGGTGGCCTCGGTCGACGAGGCGTTCGCCGACCTGCTGCACAACGACAGCCCGTACTACGTGCCGCGCGCCGACACCCGGGTCGAGACGGCCGTCGAGATGATCGTCGCCGCCGGCGGGGTCGCGGTGTTCGCGCACCCGCTCGCGCGCCGGCGCGGCGTCGTGGTCGAGCCGTCGGTGCTGGTCGACCTCGTCGGGTACGGCCTCGGCGGGATCGAGGTCGACCACCCCAACCACGCCCCGGCCGACCGCGAGCTGCTGCGCGCGCTCACCGTCGAGCACGGGCTGTTCGCGACCGGGTCCAGCGACTACCACGGCACCAACAAGACGACACCGCTCGCGGAGGAGACCACCGACCCCGAGGTGTACGCGGCCCTGGTCGAGCGGGCCACCGGCGTCGAGGTCCTCGGTAGCTGAGCCGTCACCGCCGGTGGGGAGTGATCCGCGGCGCGGGTGCGGCCCCGCTGTACCGTGACGGGATGGCCCGGACCACCGCTCCCGCCACCGGGGCCCCGGACGGCCAGCTCGGACTGGACCTGCTCGACCCGGGGTTCGGCGCGACCGCGCTGCACCGGGTGACCCCCGCACGGCTCGACACCTGGGACGCCTGCCCCCGCCGCTACCGGCTGCTGCACGTCGACCGCCCGTCCCCGCCGCGCGGGGGCGCGTTCGCGCACACCACGCTGGGCGCCGTCGTGCACCTGGCGCTGCGCTCGCTGTCCGCGCTGCCGGCCGCGCGGCGCACCCCGGAGCAGGCCGCGGCGCTCGTCGACCGGCACTGGACCGGCGACGGGTTCGCCGACGACGCCCAGGCCGCCCGGTACCGCGAGCGGGCCCGGGACTGGGTGGCCGCCGCCGTCGACGGCCCGGTCGGGCGGGACGAGCCGCTCGCCGTCGAACGGTGGGTGCGGGCACCCGCCGGGCCGCTGCTGGTCGAGGGCCGGGTCGACCGGATCGACGGGCGCGACGGCGAGGCCGTCGTCGTCGACTTCAAGACCGGGCGCCGGGTGCCGACCGCGGGCGACGCCGCGGACTCCCGGCAGCTCGCGCTCTACGCCGTCGCCACCGCATCGGTGTTCCGCCGCCCCTGCCGCACGGTCGAGCTGCACCACGTGCCGACCGGGACGGTCGCCGCGCACACCCACGACCGGGCCTCCCTCGACCGGCACGTCGCCGCGGCCGCGGAGTCCGCCGACGCCGCGGCCGGGGCGACGACCGCGCTGGCCGGCGGCGGCGACGCCGACACGCTCTTCCCGGCGCGCACCGGTGCGCACTGCGGGACCTGTGCGGTCCGCCGCCACTGCGCCGCCGGCCGCGCCGCCGTCCCGGAGCCGCGACCGTGGGACCTGCTCGCCCCGTGACCGCCGACCCGCAGTTCCCCGGCCCGCCGCCCCGCCGCCGCCCCCCGCCCCCGCCGGGCGCGCCCGCCCCGTACCGGCCCGGTCCGTCGCACGGGCGCCCGCCCCCCGGTCCCGACGGCTACGGGCCCCGCCCGCCGGTCCCGCCGCCCGGTCCGCCCGCGCGGCGCGGAGGCGGGCCACAGGCCGGTCCGCGTCCCACCGAGGCGCTGCCCGCGGCCCGCCCGGCAGCGCGCCGGGGCGACGCCGGGTCGCGCCGCGGGCCGTCCCCCGGCGCCTCCGGGCCGCCGCGCGCCGACGAGCACCCCGCCGCCCGCGCACCCGGCCGGCGGGCCGACCGCCGCCGCGCCGAGGAGGGCGAGCGGCGGGCACGGCGCCGCACCCCCGGCCCGGGCGTCGAGAGCGCCGGGGCCCGGCTGCTGCGCGGCCTGGCCGGCGTGCTCGCCGGCGGGCTGGTCGTGCTGGCGATCGGGCTGGTCGTCGTGCAGTGGGCGGCCGGGAACGGCGGGGTCCCCGGTCCCGGGTCCGGCGCGATCGTCGCCCACGTCGGCGCGGCGGTCGCCGCCGTCGCGGGCCAGGTCGTCGCAGACCGGCGGCGGGACCGCACCGGGCTGCTCGCCGCGCTCGGGGTGATCGTGACGGCGTCGCTGGTGCTCGGGCTCGGCTGGTTCCTGTAGCCGCTCAGGCGCGCTCGGAGTCCCGGACGCGCTGCATCCCGCGGGCCAGCCGCCGTCGCAGTGCGGGGACCCGGTTCACCAGGCGCAGACCGGTCCGCTGCGCGGTGGTCGCCAGCGCCCGGGAGACCGCGCCGCGGCCGGAGTCGTCGTGCATCTGCTGCAGGGACTCGCGCACCGCGACGGCCGAGTAGCGGCGCATCTCCGCCTCGTAGCCGCCGACGGCGGTGCGCAGGTCGAGGTCGCCGTCGTGCACTCGGACCAGGCGTTCGCCCAGCTCACGGGCATCGCGCAGGGCGGTGTTGGCGCCGGCGCCGCGGCCGGGGGTCAGGGTGTGCGCGGCGTCGCCGAGCAGCGTGACCGGGCCGGGCTCCCAGCGCGGCAGCGGGTCGGAGGTGCGGATGTCGATCCACAACGCCGACGCCGGGTCCGACCGGTCCAGCAGCGCGCCCCAGCGGGGGTCCCAGTCCGCGGTGACCTGCTGCGCCAGGGTGAGCAGAGCGGTGCCGTCCGCGGACGCCGGGCGCCCGCCCGGCAGCACGGTGTGCGAGACGGTGACGCCCCAGGAGACGAAGTCGTCCGTCGGGTCCCCGGCCAGTCCGGGCCAGCCGCGCAGCGCCGCGGCGCGGGCCGGGTCGGTCCCGGGGCGCGGGACGCGGTCGGCGTCCCAGGGCATCCGCATGACGTGGGTGATCCCCGTCGTCCCGGTGCGGCCGAGCACCAGGGCCATGCCGTCGGCGCCGGGCAGCAGCGCGGTCGTGGCGGCGTCGAGCGGGGCGCGCCCGCCGATCGCGACGAGCCCGGTGGAGGTGTGGCCCGCACCGGGCAGGAACCGACCGCGGACCCGGGAGTGCGCACCGTCGGCGCCGACGAGCAGGTCGCCGGCGACCGTGTCCCCGTCGGCGGTGCGGACGAGCACCGTGCCGTCGTCGAGCACCTCGTGGCCGGCGTACGGGCTGCCCCAGCGCACCGTGTCCCCGATGCCGGTCAGCAGCACCCGGCGCAGCGTGGTGCGGCTGACGTTGAACTCCTCGGCCCCGCCGCCGGGCATCTCGGCGAACGGCAGCGACAGCAGCTCGCGGTAGTGCTCGGTGCACATCAGCAGCCGGTCGTACGACGCGCCCGTGGTCGCCTCGAACACCGCGTACAGCTCCGCGGGCAGGCAGGCCCGCAGGGCGCGGGAGCCGTCGGGGGAGATCCCGACCCGGTAGCCGCGCAGCCCGGCCGGGCGCGGGTCGGTGTCGCGTTCCAGGACGACGACCTCGGCCCCGGCCCGGTGCAGCCGCTGGGCCAGGCACAGGCCGCCGGTACCGGCACCGGCGACGATCACTCGGACGGACATGGTGGACCTCCGTGTCGGAGCAGGGCGGATCGCGGCCGGTCGCGGACGCGACGGCCGTGCGTGCGGTGCGGCCGGGACGACGCCTCCGGCGTCCGGTCAGGGGTGGTCGTGCGGTGCGGGGCCGCCGCGCGCGGCGGCCAGGCGCAGCAGCTCCTCGCGGCTCCAGGTGAGGCGGCCCGCGCGGACGTCGTCGACGAGCGCGGCGACCCAGGTGGTCTCGGCCTCCAGCATCGCGATGGTGTACTCGAGCTCGACGAGCACGACCCGCGGCAGCAGGCCCGCGACCGCCTCGTGGCTCGCCCGGGCGCCGGCCAGCCGTCGCCGCAGGGCGTCGAGCCGGATCTCCACGGCCGCGGCGGCGTCGGCCGGGGTGAGCTGGGGCAGGTGCGCGAGCCCGACGACGAACTCGGGGAACTCCGGCCGGGGTACGGCCAGCATCTCCCGGGTCCACTCCTCGGCGGTCTCGCGCCCCGCGTCGGTGACCGCGTACAGGGTGCGTTCCGGGCGGGCGGTCTCCCGCTCGGTGGTGTGCTCGACGATCAGGCCGTCGCGCGCGAGACGGTCGATCGTCTTGTAGAGCTGTGACCGCTGCCCGACGTTGACCACGTCGTCCTTGCCCCGCTCGCGGACGAGCTGCTGCACCCGGTAGGGGTGCATGGGCTCCTCGGTGAGCAGGGACAGGACGGCGAGGGCCAGGCCGGACCGCTGCGTCATGGTGTCGACGATACTAGTGTCGAGGACACTATGGCAACGGGTGGCTCAGCCGGAGGGCCCCAGCGCGACGAGCTCGCCGCCGCGCAGCTCGGCCAGCAGGGCGCCCTGGGCGGCGAGCAGCACCGGTGCGGTGACCGGGCCGCGGTCCACCGGCAGGGTCCGGGCGACGACACCGGTGGCCGGGTCGACGTCGGCGATCCCGCCGGGGACGGGCACGAGCAGCCGGCTGCCGTAGCGGGTGCCGGGGCCCAGCGTGCCGGGCAGGCTCCACGCCGGCTGCAGGCTGCGGGTGTCGAGCGCGACCGTCGCGCCGCCGGTCCACCAGTAGCGGCGGGCGTCGTCGGCGGTGGTGCGGGCGACGCCGTCCGCGGGCCGCGCGATCGTCGCACCGGCGTCGACCGGGAACTCGCCGACGCCGCGGCCGCCGCGGTCGTAGACGGCCAGGCGGGGGACACCCGGCAGCAGCACCGCGACCCGTTCCTCGGACACCGCGACGACCTGCGCGCCGTCGGTCCCGACCACCCGCGAGGAGTCGAACGCGGGCCGGTCGCCCTCGGTGCCGCTGGGGCGCAGCACCGACAGCCGCTCCGCCGGCTCCCCGGGGCACCGCTCCAGGACCGCCGCCCGGTCCGGTGCCGAGGCGAACGACAGGAACGCGCAGCCGGTGCGCGGCTGCGAGCCGGGCTCCTCCAGCGCGCGCACGGTGCCGTACTCCGCGGTGCGGACGAGGTCGGAGCGGAAGGTCTCGACGTAGTCCTGCCCGGTCGCGAGCACCGGGTCCTGGCCGATCAGCCGGGTGCCCGGACGCGCGTCCAGGGTCCGGGCGGGGCCGCGGGTCCCGACGGCGGGCTGCAGCGTCGACAGCTCGGAGCAGTACTCGTCGTTGCGGTAGAGCGCGAGCACCCGCCCGTCGGCGTAGCCGGTGGTGCACAGCGGCAGGTCCCGGGTGTAGCTCCAGCGCTCGGCGCCGGTCAGCGGGTCACGCCCGGACACCCGCGACCCGTCGGCGACGACGACGCCGTCGCCGACCGCCAGCGGCACCGGCGTGTCCGGGCTCGCCGCCCGCCACAGCTCGGTGAACCCCGACGGCACCGCTCCCGCCGGGGGCGGCGGGTCCGGCGCGGCGGTGGCCGGCACCGACTCGGTGTTCGCGGCCGGGCTCTGCACCGCGTACAGCACCGCGACACCGGCCAGAAGCAGCACGAGCACCGCGGCGACCAGCCGGTCGCCGCGGTGTCGTCGTTCGGCGGGCACACCCGGCAGCGGGAGCCGGGACCGCAGGGTCCGCGCGCGGAGCACGGACCGGGTCAGCTGGCGGCCGCGTCGGCCCCGCCGGCGGACTCGCCGCCACCGGACCCGCGCCGCGCCCCGCCGCGACGACGGCGTCGGCGCGGCTTGCCGCCGCCCTCACCGCCGGTCCCGGCGTCGGCGCCGTCCTGCGGGCCGGCCGACGGGGCGCCCTCGCCCGAGGCCTCGCCGCCACCGGCCTCGACGGCGACGCCGCCGCGGGTGCGGGTGCGCGAGCGGCTGCGCCGCGGGCGGCGGCCGGCCTCGGCCTCGCCGTCGCGGCCGCCCTCGCGCCGCCCGGTGCGCGGCTTGCGCGAGCTCTGGTGGTCGCCCTCGGAGTCGATGTACTCGGCGTCGAGCCCGGCCCGGGTGCGCGCGGACAGCGGCAGCCGCCCGGTCGCGCCCGGCGCGATGTCGAGGTCGGCGAACAGGTGGTCCGACGTCGAGTACGTCTCGACCGGCTCGTCGATGCCCAGCGACAGGTCGTCGGAGATCATCTTCCAGCGGGGGATCTCGTCCCAGTCCACCAGCGTGACCGCGACGCCCTCGCGCCCGGCGCGGCCGGTGCGGCCGATCCGGTGCACGTAGGTCTTGGAGTCCTCCGGGCACTGGTAGTTGATGACGTGCGTGACGCCGGTGACGTCGATGCCGCGGGCCGCGACGTCGGTCGCGACCAGCACGTCGACCTTCTCGGCGCGGAACGCGCGCAGGGCCTGCTCGCGGGCGCCCTGCCCCAGGTCGCCGTGCACCGCGGCGGCGGCGAACCCGCGCTCGGCCAGGTCGTCGGCCACGCGCTGGGCGGTCCGCTTGGTCCGGGTGAAGATCATGGTCAGGCCGCGGTCCTTGGCCTGCAGGGCGCGGGTGACCAGCTCGACCTTGTCCATCGCGTGCGCGCGGTAGACGAGCTGCTTGGTGCGCTCGTGGATGGAGCCCTGGTCGGCCTCCTCCGCACGGATGTGCGTCGGGCGGGTCAGGAACGCCCGCGACAGCTGCACGATCGGGCCGGGCATGGTGGCCGAGAACAGCATCGTGTGCCGCTCCTCGGGGAGCATGCGCAGGATCCGCTCGACGTCGGGCAGGAAGCCCAGGTCGAGCATCTCGTCGGCCTCGTCGAGGACGAGGGCCTTGACCCGGCCGAGCACCAGGTGGCGCTGCTCGGCGAGGTCGAGCAGCCGGCCCGGGGTGCCGACGATGACGTCGACGCCCTTGCGCAGGGCCTCCAGCTGCGGCTCGTAGGCGCGGCCGCCGTAGATCGCGACGACGCGCACGCCGAGGTTCTTGCCCGCGGCGGCGATGTCCCGGGCGACCTGCACGCACAGCTCGCGGGTCGGGACGACGACCAGCGCCTGCGGGACGTCCTTGGTGCGGTCGGCGGCCTCGCCCTCGGCGGTGGCCGCGGCGCGCTCACCGGGCGGGGTGATGCGCTGCAGCAGCGGGACGCCGAAGCCCAGCGTCTTGCCGGTGCCGGTGCGGGCCTGGCCGATGACGTCCTCGCCGGCCAGGGCCAGCGGCAGCGTCAGCTCCTGGATGGCGAAGGTGCGCACGATGTCGTTCTCCGCGAGCGCGGAGACGATCTCGGGGCGGACGCCGAGCTCGGCGAAGGTCGGGGGGAGCTTCTCGCCGCCGGGGTTGGTGACGCCCTCGGGCGCCTCGGTGGCGGTGATGCCGGTCGCGAGGAAGCCGGGGTCGGCCTCCGCGGTTCCGGTGGTGGACTCGGTCTCGGGGGTGCCGTCGACTCCGGACAGGGTGATCGCCTCTCTCCGCGCACAGAAGCCGTGACGTGGCTCTCGACCGGCCCCGGGCCGTTCGGGACGGTCCGGGCGGGAGAGCCGCCGAGGCGCTGCGCGCACCAGTTCGGGTGCGGGTCCCGGTGAGACGTGGGCGGCCGTGGTGGCCGCCCGTCCCGTTGCCCGGTCCCCGCGCGGTGGGCGCGCCCGTACCCGTGTCGGGTGACGCGCTGCCCGCATGGTACCCGGCGCGGCGCCGGGACACGACGCCGACGCCGCCGCGGCGCGGGTGAGTTCGCTCGCCCGCCGCGCGCCCGGTGCGTCGCGGGCCGCCCGGCGGGGCCGCACCGGATGGTTAGGGTGACGCCCATGACCCCTGGATCCGGCGGGCCGACCGCCGCGACCGTGGAGCTGCTCGGCGTGCTGGCCTACGGCGAGCTGTCCGCGTTCGACCGTCTCGCCGAGGACGCGCGCGCGGCGCCGACCCTGGCGGGCCGCGCGCAGCTGTCCACGATGGCGGCCGCCGAGATCGGCCACTTCCGGCTCATCGAGGAGCACCTGGGCGGCTCCGGCATCGCCGTCGCCGACGCGATGGCACCGTTCGTCGCGCTGATCGACAGCTACCACGCCTCCACCGCCCCGCGGAGCTGGCTGGAGTCGCTGGTCAAGGCCTACCTGGGCGACGGCCTGGGCGCCGACTTCTACCGCGAGGTCGCGGGCTGGGTGGACCCCGGCACCGGGGACCTGGTGCAGCGCGTGCTGGCCGACACCGGCCACTCGGCGTTCGCCGAGCGCGAGGTGCGGGCCGCCTGCACGGCGAACCCGGCCCAGCGCGACCGGCTGGCCCTGTGGGGGCGGCGGCTGCTCGGCGAGGCCGTCACGCACGCCCAGCGGGTGGTCGCCGAACGCGACGAGCTGGCCGAGTTCATCGTGCTCGGCTCGGGGGAGAAGGGCGGCGTCGCGGGGCTGATCCGGACCGTGCAGAACGCCCACGGCAAGCGGATGAGCAGGCTCGGGCTGTCCTGAGCCGGCACCGCGCCTGGCCGCCCCGTGCGCGGCGCCGCGCCCCGTCGTCGATCTCGACTAGCCTGGCGCCGGCAAGCAGTGCAGGAGTGACGGATCGGGAGGACCACCGGTGAAGGTCAAGATCGGCATCGCGGAGACCCCGCGGGAGCTCGTGGTGTCCAGCGACCGCACGCCGGACGAGGTGGCCCAGCTCGTGAGCGGGGCGATGAAGTCCGACGACGGGCTGCTGGACCTCACCGACGACGAGGGCCGTCGCTACGTCGTGCCGGTCGCGCGCATCTCCTACGTGGAGATCGGCCCGGCCGAGGAGCGCCGGGTCGGGTTCGGCCTCGGCGGCTGAGCGCCCGTTCCGGGTGGACCCGGGCCCGGCTCCCCGTGGGGGCCGGGCCCGTCGCACGTCCGGGCCCGGGTGCGGACTCAGTCGCTCTCCGGCGGCGGCGGCGCGTCCAGGGCGAACGGGGGATGCCCCGTGCCGGTGATGCGGAACCGGTCCCAGAGGTCGGGCTCGGACAGCGTCCCGACGGCGGTGTGCCCCGGCGTGTGCACCCGCACGGTCCCGCCCCGGCTGCCCAGCAGCTCGGTGAGCCGCGGGTGCGCCGCGACCCGGCCCGACCAGTGCAGACGGCCGTCGAAGGGCTCGTGGCGGGCGTCCAGCAGCACCTGCACGTCGAGGGTCTCGGAGCCGAGGTCGAGCGTCGCCGGCCCGCGGTAGCCCTCGTCGTGCTCGTCGTGGCTCACCGCCCGCCCCCGGCGGAGCCGCCGGTGGGGCCCGCGGCGTCGTCGCCGGCGGCCCCGGGGGCGTCCTCGACCTGCGGGTCGGGCACCAGGCGCAGGATGTCGGCGTTCGCCGTCGGCGCGTCGATCCCGGCGACGCCCGCGATCCCGCCCCAGATCAGCGCGGACAGGTAGTTGGTGAGTGCGTCGCGGCTCATGGTGCGGCGGTCCAGCCACCACTCCCCGGCGGACTGCACCATCCCGATCAGCCCGTGCGCCCAGGCCTCGGCGCCGCCGGAGTCGCGGCCCTCGGCGCGCAGCCGCTCGCCGAACAGGGTGGTCAGCAGGGCCCCGATCTGGCCGCGGACGTCCTGCGCGATCTCCGCGCCGGGTACCGGCTCCGCCGGGTTGGCGACGACGAAGCGGTACAGCTGGGGCTCGTCCTCGATCATCCCGAGGTAGGCGTCGATGACGGCGGCGACGTGCTCGATCGGCTCTGCGTCGATCGCGAGGACCGGGTAGATGCGGCGCATCAGCATGCCCGCCGCGTGCTCGCCCACGGCGCGCTGCAGGTCGCCCCGGTCGGCGAAGTGCCGGTAGAGCACCGGCTTGGTGATCCCGGCGGCCGCGGCGATCTGGGCGACCGAGACCCCGGGGCCGTGCTCGCGGATCGCCTCGACGGCGGCGACGACCATCTCGGTCCGCCGTTCCTCCCGGCGGCGGCTGCGCGCGTCCGGCTTGACATCCCTGCTGTCCTGGGGCACGTTACCAGTGGTAACCGTTACCGGCGGTAACAGCAAGGGTCCGGGGTGTACGAACGCCCACACCGCGGCCGCCGGACCTCCGTCTGGAAGGCGTGACCGATGAGCGCTCCCGCCCGCACCGGCAGCAAGACGAACCTGGCCGACCGGGAGGACACCGCGCGGCGGCTGCTCCGCAGCTCGGTCACCACCTCCTACGACCCGTCGATCGACATCGACTGGGACGCCCCGCTGGTGGAGGGCCGGTACGGCATCGTCCCCGAGCGCGTCTCGATCTACGGCACGCCGCTGTGGGACGGCCTCACCGAGGAGCAGCGGATCACGCTCTCGGTCCACGAGTTCTGCAGCGTCGCCCGGATCGGGCTCTGGTTCGAGATGATCCTGATGCAGATGCTGCTGCGCTACGCCTACGACCGCGACCCGCGCCGCGCCCACGTCCAGTACGCGCTGGTCGAGATCGCCGACGAGTGCCGGCACTCGATGATGTTCGCCCGCGCCACCGAGCGCTACGGCGTCCCGGACTACGCCCCGCGCCGGCTCACCCACGAGCAGGGCCGGCTGATGAAGACCATCGGCAGCGGCCCGGCGATGTTCGCGGGCACCCTGTTCGTCGAGGAGATCCTCGACCAGCTCCAGCGCGAGGGCATGCGCGACGAGCGCGTCCAGCCGCTGTCCCGGATGATCAACAAGATCCACGTGACGGAGGAGGCGCGGCACGTCCGCTACGCCCGGGAGGAGCTGCAGCGGATCATGCCGGGGACCCACCGCGCCGAACGCGCCTGGGCCCGCTACCTCACCGCGCGGATCGCGTTCGTCGTGGCCCGCAACCTGATCCACCCCGAGGTCTACCGCAGCGTCGGGATCGCCCCGGCGGCCGGCCGCCGGGCCGCGCTGGCCAACCCGCACCACCACGAGATGCTGCGCTGGTCGGCGCGCAAGCTCGTGCCGTTCCTGCGCGAGCAGGGGATCGTCGGCGGGCCGACGGAGTCCCTGTGGACGCGCGCCCACCTGATCTGAGGAGCCCCCTGCGATGAGCACGCGGATCGTCACCCGTGACGGCACCGGCCTGTTCGCCCGGGTGTCCGGGCCGCCGTCGGCGCCGGTCACCGTGCTGCTGGCGCACGGCTGGACCCTCGACGAGCGGTGCTGGGCCCCGGTGGCCGACGCGCTCGCCGTCGGCGCACCGGGCGGCGGCCCGGTGCCCCGCGTCGTCCGCTACGACCACCGCGGCCACGGCCGCTCCGACGACACCCCCGACGAGCACAAGACCCTCGAGGTGCTCGCCGACGACATGGCCGAGGTGATCGGGCAGCTCGCCCCGTCCGGCCCGCTGGTGATCGCGGGGCACTCGATGGGCGGGATGACGGCGATGGCGCTGGCCCAGCGCCACCCCGAGCTCGTCGCGCAGCGGGTGACCGGCGTCGCGCTCGTCGCGACGGCGAGCGGCGGCCTGGGCGCCGCCGCCACCCTGGGCATGAGCGGGCGGCCGGCGCAGCTGTTCCTGGCCGGCAAGGACAGGCTGACCGTCAGCCCGCGGTGGACGGGCCGGCGCTCGCTGTCGACGCACCCCACGCTGCTGCGCGCGGGCCTGCAGCCGCTGCTGCTCGGCTCGCGACCGGACCGGCTCGCGGTCCGGGCGACCTGCGAGGCGATCGCGGACTGCCGCCCGACCACGATCTCCGGGTTCACCCCGACGCTGACCGCGCACGAGCGCGACGAGGCGCTGGCCGCGTTCGCGGACCTCCCGGTGGAGATCCTCGTCGGCACCCGCGACCGGCTCACCCCGCCGCGGTTCGCCCGGCGCATCCACCGCAGCCTGCCGCGCGCGGAGCTGACCGTGTTCCCCGGCGCCGGGCACATGCTGCCCGTCGAGCGGGTCGGCGGGGTCACCGCGCGCGTCGCGGCGCTGGTGCGCCGGTCGGTCGCCCAGCGGGCGGCCTGAGCCCGGCCGGCCGGCCCCGGGGGGTGCCGGCCGGTGCCGGGTCAGACCTGTTCGGTGCCCTGCTTCGGGAACCCGGCGATGCCCCGCCACGCCAGCGACGCCATCAGCGCCACCGCCTCGTCGCGGGGGACCCGCTGGTCGGAGTCCAGCCAGAACTGGGCGCCCACCTGGCTCAGCCCGACCAGGCCGACGGCCAGCAGCCGCGCCCGGTCCTGGTCGAGTCCGGCGTCGGTGGTGACGGCGCCCGCGACGGCGTCGATGCAGCGGTCCAGCGCGCTCTCGACCAGCGCCGCGGCCTCGGGGTCGCCGCGCAGGTCGGACTCGAACACCAGCCGGTAGGCCTTGCCCTCGCCGGCGACGAAGTCGAAGTAGGCCGCGACCGCGGCCTGCACCCGCTCCTTGTTGTCGTGGGTCCGCTCGATCGCGCCGGAGACCCGCTCGACGAGCTCCTCGGCGTAGGTCGTCAGCAGCGCCTGGTAGAGCTCCAGCTTGCCGGGGAAGTGCTGGTACAGCACCGGCTTGGAGACGCCCGCACGCTCGGCGATGTCGTCCATGGCGGCGGCGTGGTAGCCCTGGTCGGCGAACACGTCGCGGGCGGCCAGCAGCAGCTGGGCGCGCCGCGCGCCGCGGGACAGCCGTGCGCCCCGTGGCGTGGCGGTTCCGGTCATGGGCCCCCTACCTCTCACCCGGTGTGGGCATACCCTACTAGCAGGTAACCGGGTTGACGAACGATGTGTGAACGGGCTGGTCCACCCGGGTGCGACAGCGGCTCACGATCGGTGGTGCAGCGCCGCGGCCCACACCGCGAGAGCACCCAGGACGGGGACCCCGGCGACCGCTGCGGCCGGCACGCCCAGGACGGCGAGCAGCGTCGCCGCGGCCGACAGCGCGAGTGCCGCCCGGACCCCCGAGCGCGCCCGCGCCCGGGCGCGGCGGGCGATCAGCAGGGCCGCGGCCACCTCGGCGGGGCCGCCCCGGGCGGAGATCCTGGCCGATCCCGTCTCCGGCGCGGCGACCGGGTCCCCGTCGGCCGCCCAGGGGGTCAGCGCGACGGCGAGGTCGGCCGCGTCGAGCGCGGCGCCGTCGGGGGCGGGGTCGGCCGCGACCGCGACCGTGCGGCCGCGCACCCGCAGCCCGGCGACGGCGGCGGCGCGCGCGGCGGCGTCCAGGCCCGGCCGTACGGCGTCGGGGTCGGCCGTGTCGAGCCCGGCCGCGGCGGCCAGGGCGCGGGCGGCGCCGTCGTCGTCGGGGGAGAGCAGGACCGGCTCCACCCCGGCGGCGCGCAGGGCCGCGGTGCCCGCCCCTGCCGCCGGGTGCGGGGCGCGGGGCAGCGCGAGCACGGCGCGGGCGCAGCCGTCCCAGGCGACGGCGAGCACCGCGCGCCCCTCCGCGACGGCCTTCTCCCGCTCCACCGTCAGCGGCGGGGTCAGCCGGATCCCGTGCTCGCCGAGCCAGGCCGGGCCGCCCAGGAGCACCGCGTGCGCGACGACCGTCGCCGCACCGCCTCCGGTCACCGGCTCGCGCAGCTCGGCGACCAGGCCGGACACGCCCAGACCGGGCTGCTCGTCGGCCTCGGCGGCGTCGGGCACCGGGGCCTCGGCCGCGGCGGCCAGCGCGCGTGCCACCGCGCGCAGGTCCGAGCCGGGCCGGGCGCCCGCGGCCCCCGACGCGGCCAGGCGCAGCACCTGCGCCGGGTCCTCCCCGGGGCCCGCGTGCACGGTGACCGGGGCGGGCGCGGTCCCGGTCAGGACGTCCGGCCCGGCCAGCACGACGGTGTCGACGCGCCCGGCCGCGCCCGGCCCGCCCGCGGGCCCGGTCCAGCCCACCGGGTCGCGCCGCCCGGGCCGCGGGACCGGCAGCCGTACGGCGTCGCCGCCGGCCCGGTCCGCGGCCCGCAGCGCCGCCGGGAGCACCGCGAGCAGCGGGAGCGGGCAGGCCGCGAGGAGCACGGCGACCCCGGCGGGCACGGCGTCGGCCCACGGGTCGCCGGTGCCCGCGCGGAACGCGGTCACCGCGACGGCGAGCAGCACCGCGGGCGGGGTGAGCAGAGCGCTCCAGCGGTCGGCGACGGTGCGCAGGCCGGCGCGCGTCGCGTCGTCCCGGCCGCGGCCGGTGCGCTGCACCGCGGCCGCCACGACCGTCACGACGGCGGCGGTGCCGGGCAGCAGCGCGGTCGCCACGGGCACCGCCCCGGTCGCGGGGGAGACGGCCGCGACGGCCAGGACCGCCGCCGGCCAGGCCAGCGCCGCGGCGAGGGCCACGGCGACCCCGGCCTCCGCGGTGACGGTGGCCCCGCGCAGCCCGCGCCCGGCGTCGCGCAGGCCGGGGCGCCCCACCGTCGCGACGACCGCGACGGCGAGCAGCAGCGCCACCAGCGCCGGTCCGGCGGGCAGTGCCGCCGTCCACCCCGGCAGCAGCAGCGGCGCGGCGAGCGGCGCCGGCAGGGCGAGCAGGGCCGCCGCCGGGGCGGCCGCGGCCCGGAGGACCCGGCGCACCGCCGTCAGCTCCGGGGGGCGGTCGGCAGCGTGAACTCGCAGGAACGCAGCGCGCCGCCGGAGCGGTAGTCGAGGAACAGCCGGTAGCTGCCCGGCGCGGGGACCGACCCCGCGAAGGCGACGCCCGGCCCGGCCCGGTCGCCCGCGGCCGCGCCGGTGATCTCCGGACGGATCTCGAAGCGGGCCAGGTCGCCCTGGCGGACCGCGGTCAGCCGGCCGAAGGCGCCGCCGTCGAGGGGCTCGAGGTCGGTCACGCCGCCGCCGTCGCGCCCGACCGTGGCGAACAGCCGGGACTCCCCGCCGGGGACGAGCGCGCCGTCGAGGCGGACCTGCTGGTCGCTGCCGCCGCAGAGCCCGGCCCGGTCCTCCGAGGGGAAGGTGAACGCGCCGTAGGTGCCGGGCACGTGCAGGTCGGCGCCCAGGTCGAGGCGGGGGCCGCCGGTCGGGGTGAAGGCGGCGTAGAGGTGCCACACGCCCTGGCCGGGGAAGCGCACCGGGGCCCGCCAGACGCCGTCCGGGCCGAGGACGGCGCGCAGCCGCGTGTAGCCGGCGACGTCGCGGCGCAGGACGGCGACGTCCATCACCGGCGCCCCGTCCGCGGGGTTGTCGAAGCGGGTGACCGGGGCGCCGTCGGAGCCGGTGACGGTGAACGCGACCTCGGTCGGCTCGCGCCAGGGGTAGGTGGGCCGGACCGGGGACAGGGTGTAGCCCGCGACGGTGCTGAGGACCCCGCCCGGCAGCGCGGCGTCGCCGGTCGCCAGGCCCGCGGAGAGCACGCCGTCGTCGCCGATCTCGCCGCCGATCCCGCCGCCGATCCCCCCGCCGGGGTCGCCGGCGGTGCCCGGGACGGGCCCGGAGAGCGCGCCCACCGCGCCGCCCGCCGTCCACGCCGCGGTGAACACGAGCACCGACGCGGCGCCGAACCCGGCCAGCCGCGCCGCGGCCGATCCACCGATCCGCCCCATGCCCGCCTCCCGTCGCGCCGTCCCCCGGGTACAACGCGCGGACGGCGTAGTCGTTGCGCTCCGTGGAGCATCGGATGCGGACGGTGATCACACGGAGACGCGGGTCACCCGGCCCGGCGGGTGATCCGTACGACACGTCATGCTGGTGGGATGGCCGCCGCCCCGTCGCTCTCCGTTCACCGTCCCGTCACCGTCACCGGACAGCCGGCGGCGCCGGGCACGGCGTCGTGCGCGACCGGCGAGCGGCCGCCGTGGCCGGGCCGCCCGGTCACCTCCGGCGGCGTCACCCTGCACGTGCGCGAGACCCCGGGGGCGGACGGGACCGAGGCCGTCTACGTCCACGGGCTCGCCGGGTCGGCCACGAACTGGACCGACCTGGCCGGGCTGCTGGCGCCCCGCGCGGCCGGGCTCTCGGTGGACCTGCCCGGGTTCGGCCTGTCCGAGCCGACCGCGGCCCGCGACTTCACCCCGGACGGCATGGCCGACGCCCTGCTGTGCTGGCTGGCCGGGCGCGGGCGCCCGGTGCACCTGGTCGGGAACTCCCTGGGTGGCGTGGTCGCGATGACGGTGGCGGCCCGTCGTCCCGAGCTCGTCCGCACCCTCACCCTGGTCTCGCCCGCGATGCCAGACCGGCGTCCCGACCCGCGGCGGCTGTCGGACCCGCGGATGGCGCTGGCGATGGTGCCGCTGCTGGGCCGGGGCGCCCGCCGCGCGCTCGCCGAGGAGCCGTTGCGCTCGCGGGCCGAGCGGATCGTGAAGGTGTGCTTCGCCGACCCGCGGCGCGGCTCGGCGCGCCGGCTGGAGGAGCTGATCGCCGAGCACGAGCACCGCGCCACGCTGCCCTGGGCGGGGGAGGCGACCGACGGGGCGACCCGCGGCCTGCTGGCGCTCTGGGCCGGACGCCAGGTGTGGCGGCGTGCGGCCCGGGTGCCGGTGCCGTCGCTGGTCGTGTGGGGCGCCGAGGACCGGATCGTCACCCCGCGCCTGGCCGCGCGCACGGCCGCCGCGCTGCCGGACTCGCGCCTGCTCGTCCTGCCCGCGGCCGGGCACGTCGCGCAGATCGAGCGGCCCGAACAGGTCGCCGGCGCGGTCGGCGACCTGTGGGACTCCGCACCTGCGCCGCGGCGGGACGGCGTCGCTGCGGGAAGATGACGGCGAACCGGTGCGTTGAGACGCTCGGAAGACCCGCACGCGACCCGCGAGGAGTGGACGAGATGGCGCTACCGCCGCTGGTGGAGCCGGCTGCCGAGCTCACCAAGGAGGAGGTGGAGCGGTACAGCCGCCACCTCATCATCCCCGACGTCGGGATGGACGGACAGAAGCGGCTGAAGAACGCCAAGGTCCTCGTCGTCGGCGCGGGCGGCCTCGGCTCGCCCGCCCTGCTGTACCTGGCCGCCGCCGGTGTCGGCACGCTCGGCATCGTCGAGTTCGACGTCGTGGACGAGTCCAACCTGCAGCGCCAGATCATCCACGGCCAGTCCGACGTGGACCGCCCGAAGGCCGAGTCCGCCCGCGACTCGATCCGGGAGGTGAACCCCTACGTCGACGTCCGCCTGCACGACGAGCGCCTCACCAGCGAGAACGTGCTCGAAGTCTTCCGGGACTACGACCTGATCCTCGACGGCACGGACAACTTCGCCACCCGCTACCTGGTGAACGACGCCGCCGTGCTGCTGGGCAAGCCCTACGTCTGGGGCTCGATCTTCCGGTTCGAGGGCCAGGCGTCGGTGTTCTGGGAGGACGCGCCGAACGGGCAGGGTCTCAACTACCGCGACCTCTACCCCGAGCCGCCGCCGCCCGGGATGGTCCCGTCGTGCGCCGAGGGCGGCGTGCTGGGCGTGCTCTGCGCGTCGATCGGCTCGATCATGGTGAACGAGGCGATCAAGCTGGTCACCGGCATCGGCGAGCCGCTGCTCGGCCGCCTGGTGATCTACGACGCGCTGGAGACCACCTGGCGCCAGGTGAAGATCCGCAAGGACCCGGAGACGCCGAAGATCACCGAGCTGATCGACTACGAGGCGTTCTGCGGCACCGTCACCCAGGACGCGCAGGACGCCGCGGCCGGGAACACCATCACCGTCGGCGAGCTCAAGCAGATGATGGACGCGGGCAAGGACTTCCAGCTCATCGACGTCCGCGAGCCCCACGAGTACGAGATCGTGAAGATCCCCGGCTCGGTGCTGATCCCGAAGGACCGGATCCTGTCCGGTGCCGCGCTCTCGGAGATCTCGCAGGACAAGCCGGTCGTGCTGCACTGCAAGTCCGGTGGCCGCTCCGCCGAGGCGCTCGCCGCGCTGCACAGGGCCGGGTTCCGCGACGCCGTCCACGTGGGCGGCGGGGTGCTGTCCTGGGTCAAGCAGATCGACCCGTCGCAGCCGACGTACTGAGCCCCCGGCGGGCGTGAGCGGATCGTCCGCGCCCTACCCCGAACGGCCGCCCTCCCGGAAGCCCCGGGACGGCGGCCGTTCGTCGTTCCCGTTGTGGCACAACGTCACCGCCGGGCGACGAGGCGCCGCCGTTCGAGTGAACATCATCCGTTCACCCCCGTATTGGTCCCGTTGGGCGAAACATACCGACCGATCGCCGCGACATGGGGATGCCGGTGATCGACGGATGCGGGAGGACGCTCGGTGGAGGACTCGGTGCGTACGTGCGCTCTGCAGGGTTGCGACGCTCCGCTGGGGCCCGCGGTCGAGGTCCCGGGGGACCGTCCGCAGCGGCGCTACTGCTCGGCGGCGCACCGGGTGCAGGCCCGGCAGGCCCGCCGGGCCGCGGCGCAGGCGTCGGGCGACCAGCAGCTCTCGGACACGTTGCCGTGGCTGCGCGAGCCCGAGGCCACCGGTGAGGTGCCGCCCCCGCGACCCGCGCCGGCGCGCCGGCCGGTGGGGGCGCACCCGCCGTCGTCGGCCCGCCGGGACCGGCCCGGCCCGCTGCGCGCCCCGCGCACCCCGCTGCGGCACCGCCGCACCCTGGCCCTGATCGGCGCGACGGCGGTGCTGCTCGGCGGGTACGCGCTGGCGTCGTCGCCGACCTCGCCGCTCGGCCCGGTGGTGCCGCAGGAGCGCACCGCCGACCAGTGGGCCGGCGAGGCCCGCATCGCGCTGGCCGCGCTGGACGACCAGCTCGGCACGCTCAACGCGACCGAGCGGACCTGGCAGGCGTCCTCGCGCGAGCCCGGCCGCACCCCGGCGGCCGTCGCGAAGCTGCAGCAGCAGCGCGACACCCTGCTCCAGCAGCGCGCGGCGTTGCAGTCCCAGCTGCAGGCCTACACCTCCCGTCAGGACGCGGTGGACGCGCTCGCGGCGGCCGAGCAGCAGCTCGCCGAGCTGGACGGGATCGTCGCCGGACTGCCCCCGGCGTCGCGCCGCACCCCGGAGCAGGTGGCCGCGGCGGCGTCGCTGGAGGAGCAGCGCGACCTGCGCGCCCGCAACCGCGACGCCTGCGTCGACCGGCTCGCCGCGATCGACGACGGCATCGACCGGGCCCGCACCGCGCCGCTGCCCGGCTCGGGCGACGACACCGAGCAGGTCACCGACGACGTGCTGGCCCTGGCCCGCGGCGAGGAGCCGGCGACGCCGGACCCCACCGGGGTCCGCACCAACCCCGAGGTCCTGGCCGGCGGCCGGGAGACCGCCGGTGACCGCGAGCGCGACGACATCGGTACCAGCGGCCCGCCCGACCCGCGCGGGCCGCTCGACGAGACCCGTCCGCGCGCGGAGGGACCCGAGGGCGCGTCGGCCCGCGGGCCGGGCAGCACCCCGGGCCAGGACGCCGGGCCGGGGGAGAAGCTCGGCGGCGCGGTCTCCGGGGCGGCCGACGGCGTCGCGTCGCTGACCGGGCCGGACGAGGCCGCCGGCCCGGGGGACGGGGCGGGGCGCAGGGCCGGGGGCGGCGGGGACGCCGCGCCGGTCGAGCCGGCCGCGGCCGGGGGCCCGGTGAAGAAGGTCGGGCGCACGGTCGGCGACACCGCGCAGGGCGTCGGCGACACCACCGAGTCGGTCGGCAAGGGCGTCGACGACGTCGCCGGCGGGGTGACCGGGTCGCGTCCCGACCCGGCCCCGGGTGGCGGGGACGGGCCGGACTCCGGTGGCGGCGGGGCGGGTGGCGCGGACCGCGCGGCCGAGCCCGCGCCGTCCGCCCCGTCCGCGCCGTCCGCCGACCCCGCTCCGCGGACGGGCGGCGGCTCCGGGTCCGGCTCGTCCGGGTCGGGCGGCGTCGTCAGCGCGGTGGCCGGGTCCTACGTCGAGGCCGCGATGGGCGAGGAGGCGGCCGCCCCGGTGCTGGCCGAGGCCGACCGGCAGGCGGCGGAGCAGATGTCCGCACGCTCCGGCGGGTCGTCCCGGTCGGGCGGCGGATCCTCCTCCGGCTCCTCCGGCTCCTCCGGCTCCTCCGGCTCCTCCGGCTCCTCCGGCTCCTCGCGGTCCGGCGGGTCGGGCTCGTACGCGGAGGCGGTGTCGTCGTACGCGACCGGCGGGTCCGGTGGCTCCCGCTCCGGCGGCGGTTCGAGCGGTTCCGACGGCCGCTCGGACAGCGGCTCCCGTGGCGGCTCCGGCTCGGACTCCGGCGGCTCGGACCGCGGTGGTTCGTACTCCGGTGGTTCGGACCCGGGCGGCTCGGACTCCGGTGGTTCGGACCGCGGTGGTTCGGACCGCGGTGGTTCGGACCGCGGTGGTTCGGACTCGGGTGGTTCGGATTCCGGTGGTGCGGACTCCGGCGGATCCGGGTACGGCTACTACTGAGGCGGCGCCGGTCCGGCCCCGTCCGGGGCTCCCGGGGGCCCTTGATCACCCGATCGGTGCGTCCGCGACGCGCGGTTCGGGCGTGGCGCGACGAGCGCGGGCCCCGACCGCGGGTACCGTCCCCGCCGTGACCGCTGCCCGCACGCTCGCCTCCGCGCCGGCCGCGAGCGTCCTGCCCGAGCACGTCCGCACCGCCTTCGGGGTGCGTGAGGCGTCCCCGCGTCCCGTCGTGTGGGCGGGGCAGCGTGCCTGGCAGTGCGGCGAGGTGCTGCTCCGGCCGGTGTCCGACCACGTCGTCGCGGCCTGGTCGGCGACGGTCCTGGAGAACCTCGAGGTCCCCGACGTCCGGCTCGCCCGCCCCGTGCGCTCCTCCGACGGCCGCTGGGTCGTCGGCGGCTGGGCGGCGTCGCGGCACGTGCCCGGCGTCCCCGAGCCGCGCCACGACGAGGTCGTCGCCGCGTCGCTGCGGCTGCACGCCGCCACCGCGACGGTGCTGCGCCCGCGCCTGCTCGACGACCGCGACGACCTGCTGTCCCGCTCGGCGGCCGCCGCGTTCGGCGAGCGCCGCCTGGACCTGCACCCCGACACCGGCGGCCGGCTGTTCACCGAGCTCGCCGCGCACCGGCGCACGATCCGGCTCACCCCGCAGGTCGTGCACGGCGAGCTGTTCGGGGCGATGCTGTTCGACCCCGCGGGGCGTCCGGCGGTGCTCGACCTCGTGCCGTTCTGGCGGCCCGCGGAGTGGGCGGCGGCGGTCGTCGTCGTCGACGCGGTCGCGTGGGGCGGCGCCGACGAGGACCTGATCGAGCGCTGGTCGGAGCTGGCGGAGTGGCCGCAGTCGCTGCTGCGCGCGGTGCTCTACCGGCTCGCGCTGCACGCCCAGCACCCCGACGCGACGACCGACTCGCTGGCCGGGATCGAGCGCGTCGCGGGCCTGGTCAGCCGCCGCCTCTAGCGGCACCGGCGCGACCGTCGCCCTCACACGTGCGGATCGGCACGTGTGAGAAGAGCGTTGCGAGGGTGTCACGCGCGGCCACCCGTCGGAAACGGTGTCTGCCTAGCGTCGTCGACGACGACACCGCCGGCGATCAGGAGACCGATCCGTGACCACCACCCCCACGTCCGGGCGCCGTATCGGCGGCCGCTGGATCGACCACTGGGACCCCGAGGACGAGGGCTTCTGGGAGCGCACCGGCAGGCCGATCGCCCGCCGCAACCTGTGGCAGTCGATCTTCTCCGAGCACATCGGGTTCTCGATCTGGACGATCTGGTCGGTCCTGGTGCTGTTCATG
The DNA here is from genome assembly GCF_037727765.1 of Pseudonocardia spirodelae. Classification (NCBI taxonomy): domain Bacteria; kingdom Bacillati; phylum Actinomycetota; class Actinomycetes; order Pseudonocardiales; family Pseudonocardiaceae; genus Pseudonocardia; species Pseudonocardia spirodelae. Next base: position 60,902 of record NZ_JBBJUP010000004.1, read on the forward strand.
GGCCCGGAGTACGGCTTCACCGCGGCGCAGAAGTTCTTCCTGGTCGCGGTGCCGACGCTGGTCGGGGCGGTCCTGCGGCTGCCCTACACCTTCGCCGTCGCCCGCTTCGGCGGCCGCAACTGGACGATCGTCGCGGCGTCGCTGCTGATCGTCCCGACCATCCTCGCGATGATCGTGGTGGAGCCGGGCGTGTCGTACACGACGCTGCTCGTGGTGGCCGCGGTCGCCGGCGTCGGCGGCGGCAACTTCGCCTCGTCGATGGCCAACATCAACGCGTTCTTCCCCGAGCGGGAGAAGGGCTGGGCGCTCGGGCTCAACGCGGGCGGCGGGAACCTCGGCGTCCCGGTCGCGCAGCTGCTGGGCCTGCTGGTCATCGCGACCCTGGGCGCGGGCTCCCCGCGGGTGCTGCTCGCCCTCTACCTGCCCTTCATCGTCGTCTCGGCGGTCCTCGCGTGGCGGCGGATGGACAACATCGCCGCGATGTCCAACGACACCGGCGCCTTCACCGAGGCCTGCCGCGACCGGCAGACCTGGATCATGTCCTTCCTCTACATCGGGACGTTCGGGTCGTTCATCGGCTACTCCTTCGCGTTCGGCCTGGTCCTGCAGAACCAGTTCGACCGGACCCCGCTGCAGGCCGCCGCGGTCACGTTCATCGGACCGCTGATCGGCTCGCTCATCCGGCCCTACGGCGGCCGGCTCGCCGACCGCTTCGGCGGCGCCCGCGTCACGCTGTGGAACTTCGCCGGGATGGCCGTCGCCACGCTGGTGATCATCTTCGCGTCGGGGATCGCGTCGCTGACGCTGTTCACGGTCGGGTTCATCGTGCTGTTCACGCTGTCCGGCGTCGGCAACGGCTCGACCTACAAGATGATCCCGGCGATCTTCACCGGGCGGGCCCGGGCCGCGATCGCCGACGGCGCCGACCGCGCGGGCGCGCTGTCCACCGCCCGCAGGCTGTCCGGCGCGGTGATCGGCATCGCGGGCGCCGTCGGGGCGCTCGGCGGGCTGTTCATCAACCTCGCGTTCCGCCAGTCGTTCCTGACCGTGCAGTCGGGCACCCCGGCGTTCTGGAGCTTCCTGGCCTTCTACGTGGTGTGCATCGGCGTCACCTGGGCGGTCTACCTGCGCCCGGTCCCGACGCCGGCCGGGACGACCGGCGCCCCGGCCGTGGCCCGGGTGTGAGCACGGACGGCCGGACCGCCACCCACTGCCCGTACTGCGCGCTGCAGTGCGGGCAGTGGGTCGGGCCGTCCGGGGAGGTCGACGCCCGGCAGTTCCCCACCAACGCCGGGGGCATGTGCCAGAAGGGCTGGACCTCCGGCGCTCTGCTCACCCATCCGCAACGACTGACGACGCCGCTGGCCCGGCCCTCGCGCGACACCGGGTTCCGCCCGGTGACCTGGGACGACGCGCTGTCCGGCGTCGCCGCCCGGCTGGCCGCGCTGCGCGCCGAGCACGGCCCGGACGCCGTCGCCGTCTTCGGTGCGGGCGGGCTCACCAACGAGAAGGCCTACCTGCTCGGCAAGTTCGCCCGCGTCGCGCTCGGCACCAGCCAGATCGACTACAACGGCCGCTTCTGCATGTCCTCGGCCGCCGCGGCGGGCAACCGCGCGTTCGGCCTCGACCGCGGGCTGCCGTTCCCGGTGACCGACCTCGACGACGCCGAGGTCGTCGTCCTCGCCGGCGCCAACGTCGCCGAGACCATGCCGCCGCTGATGTCGCACCTGGCCGGGGCGCGCCTGGTCGTCGTCGACCCGCGGCGCACCCCGACCGCGGAGCGCGCGCTCGCCTCCGGCGGGCTGCACCTCGCGCCGCGCCCGGGCACCGACCTGGTGCTCGCGCTGGGGATGCTGCACGCCGCCGTCACCGGCGGGCACCTCGACCTCGCCTACCTCGACGAGCGCACGACCGGCTTCGACGACGTCTGGGCCGTCGCCGGGCAGTGGTGGCCCGAGCGCGCGGAGCGGGTCTGCGGGGTCGCCGCGTCGGACATGCGCACCGTCGTCGGGTGGCTCGCGGCCTCCACACGGCGCTACGTGCTGACCGCGCGCGGCGCCGAGCAGCACGCGCACGGCGTCGACACCGTCGCCGCCTGGATCAACCTGTCGCTCGCGCTGGGCCTGCCCGGGCGCCCCGGCTCCGGCTTCGGGACGATCACCGGGCAGGGCAACGGGCAGGGCGGGCGCGAGCACGGCCAGAAGTCCGACCAGCTGCCCGGCTACCGCCACATCGCCGACCCGGCCGCCCGCGCGCACGTCGCGTCGGTGTGGGGGGTGGCGCCGGAGTCGCTGCCGGGCCCCGGCCGCAGCGCCGTCGAGCTCCTCGACGCCCTCGGCCGCCCCGGCGGACCGCGGGCCCTGCTGGTGTTCGGCTCGAACGTGCTGGTCTCCGCCCCGGACGCGCGCGCCGTCGCCGAGCGGCTCGACGCGCTGGACCTGCTCGTCGTCGCCGACGTGGTCCCGGGGGAGACGGCGGCGCGCGCCGACGTGCTCCTGCCGGTGGCCCAGTGGGCCGAGGAGGAGGGCACGATGACCAACCTGGAGGGACGCGTGCTGCGCCGGCGCCGCGCACTGGCGCCGCCGCCCGGGGTGCGCACCGACCTCGAGGTGGTCGCCGGCCTGGCCGCCGCGCTCGGCGCGCCGGGGGCGTTCCCGTCCGACCCGCGCACCGTGTTCGACGAGCTGCGCCGCGCCTCGGCCGGCGGGCCCGCCGACTACGCGGGCGTCTCCTACGAGCGCCTGGACGCGGGCGAGGCCCTGCACTGGCCGGTCCCCGCCGACGACCACCCCGGCACCCCGCGCCCGTTCACCGAGCGCTTCGCCCACCCCGACGGGCGCGCCCGGATGCTGCCGGTCGACCACGTCGAGCCCGACGAGCGCGTCGACGGGGAGTTCCCGCTGGTCGTCACCACCGGACGGGTGCTGGTCCACTACCAGTCCGGCGCGCAGACCCGCCGGGTCCCCGAGCTGGCCGGTGTCGCCCCGGAGGTGGTCGTCGAGGTGCACCCGGACACCGCCGCCCGGGCGGGCCTGGCCGACGGCGACCCCGCCGACGTCGTGTCCCGCCGCGGGACGACGACCGCCCGGGTGCGCTGCGTGCCGACGCTGCGCCAGGACACGGTCTTCCTGCCGTTCCACTACGGCGGCGCGGGAGCCGCGAACAACGTCACCAACCCGGCCCTGGACCCGGTCAGCCGGATGCCGGAGTTCAAGGTCGCCGCGGTGCGCCTGGAACCCGCCGCGACCGGGGACCGCGCGGCAGGCCGGGTCCCGGAGAAGTCGGGTGCGGGGCGTAGTTGTCAGGGTTAACCTGACAGCATGTCCGACATCGAACACGCCCTCACCGTCGACGTCGCCGCGGCCGCGCAGGCCGTGACCGCGGCGGCCGTCGCCGAGCTCGACCGCCACGCCGACGCCGTCGCCGGCGTCCCGCCGCTGCCCGGCACCCCCGAGTGGGACGCCGAGCAGGGCACCGACGCGCCGGCCCGTCGCGAGGCCGCCTGGCAGCTCGCCGCGTTCCGCATCGCGCTGGCCGCGGGCCTCGACCCGCTGCCGCAGCTGGTCGGGCTGCGCCGCACCGGGACCAGCTGGGAGACGATCGGCCGCGCCGCCGGGGTCACCCGCCAGTCGGCGCACGAGCGGTGGGCCCCGCGGGTCGCCGGTGTCCTGGAGCGCTGAGCAGACCCGTGGCTCACGGCCGGCGACCGGCGAGAATGAGGACCTCGTAACGCCCGTGCAACCCCGGGCGTTCCGGGCGTAACCCCCCGTTCCTACCGTCGGTGCCATGAGCAGGCGCGTGGTGGTCGTCGGGCACGGCATGGTCGGCGCCCGCGTCGTGGAGGAGGTGCGCCGCCGCGACCCCGACGGCGCCCGGGTGCGGCTCACCGTGCTCGGTGCGGAGGCCAGGCCGGCGTACAACCGGGTGCTGCTGTCCACCGTGCTGGCCGGGTCACTGAGCCCGGCGGCGGTCGCGCTGCCGGTCGTCGACGGGGTCGCGCTGCACACCGGGGTCGCCGCCGAGCGGATCGACCGGGCCGCCCGGGTCGTGCACGCCGCCGACGGCACCGTCCACCCCTACGACGAGCTCGTCCTCGCCACCGGTGGCCGGGCCCGGCTCCCGTCCGTCGACGGGTTCGCCGACCCGGCCGCCCCGGACGTCCCCGCCCCCGGGGTCAGCCTGTTCCGCGACCTCGACGACTGCGAGCGCATCCTCGCCGCGGCCGCACCGGGGGCGCGGATCGCCGTCGTCGGCGGTGGTCTGCTCGGGGTCGAGGCGGCACGCGGGCTGGCCGGGCGCGGCGTCGCCGTCACCCTCGTCCACCCGCGCACGCACCTGATGGAGCGGCTGCTCGACGCCGGTGCGGGCGACGTCCTCGCGGCCGCGCTGCGCGCGCTCGGGGTCGACGTCCGCTGCGGGGTGGGGGCGAAGGCGTGGGACCCCGCCACCGGCCTGGACTGCGACGACGGCTCCCGGATCGCCGCGGACGCGGTCGTCGTCACCGCCGGGGTCGGCGCGAACTCCGGGCTGGCCGCCGACGCCGGGCTCGCCGTGGACCGCGGGATCCTCGTCGACGACCGCCTCGCCACCGACGACGGGCGCGTGCACGCCGTCGGCGACTGCGCCCGGCACCCCGGTGCGCCCGGCGGGCTCGTGCAGTCCGGCTGGGAGCAGGCCGCGGTGCTCGCCGACCTGCTCACCGGCACCGACCCGGCCGCGCGCTACCGCGGCACCCGCCCGGTCGTCCGGCTCAAGGCGGCCGGCATCGACCTCGCCGCACTCGGCGACCCGGGCGCCGGCGACGAGGAGCTGCGCGTCTCCGACCCGCGCCGCGGCCGCTACGGCGTGCTCGCGCTGCGGGAGGACCGCGTCGTCGGGGCCGTGCTCCTGGGCCTGCCCGACGCCGCCGCCACGATCACCGGTCTCTACGACGCCGGCACCCCCGCTCCCGAGGACCGGCTCGCACTGCTGCTCGGCCGGGCCCTGCCGGGGGAGGCCGTCGCGGCCGCCGACCCGGCCCGGATGCCGGGCGGCGCGGTCGTCTGCCGGTGCAACACGGTCACCAGGAACCAAGTGGTCGCGGCATGGCGCGAGGGCGCCCGCACCGAGGACGCCCTGTCGCGCCGCACCCGCGCGGGGACCGGCTGCGGGAGCTGCCGCGACACCGTCCGCGGGATCCGGGACTGGCTCGCCGACGTCGACCCGCCGCAGGACGGCGCGGCACGAAGGAGGACAGCATGAGGCAGCTGGTGGTCGTCGGGAACGGCATGGTGGGGCACCGCCTGGTCGCCGCGCTGCGCGACCGCGACCCGGCGGGGGAGTGGGCGGTCACCGTCCTCGGCGAGGAGCCCCGCCGCGCCTACGACCGCGTCGCGCTGTCGTCCTACGTGGACGGCCGGTCCGAGGAGGAGCTGCGTCTCGACGACGGGGACCTGCGCGACGACCCGCTGGTCACCTACCACCTCGGGGACGCCGTCGCGACGGTCGACCGCGACGCCCGCCGCGTCACCACCGCGGCCGGCCGCACGCTGGGCTACGACGCGCTGGTGCTCGCCACCGGCTCGCACCCGTTCGTCCCGCCGGTCCCCGGCAGGGACCTGCCCGGCTGCTTCGTCTACCGCACGCTCGACGACCTCGACGCGATCTCCGCGGCGGCCGCGGCCGCCGCGGCGCACCCGGACCGCAGGGGCCGTCCCTCGGCGGTCGTCGTCGGCGGCGGGCTGCTCGGGCTGGAGGCGGCGCGTGCGATGCGCCTGCTCGGGCTGTCCCCGCAGGTCGTCGAGATCGCGCCGCGGCTGATGCCGGTGCAGGTCGACGAGGGCGGCGGCGCGCTGCTCGGGCGGCTCGTCACCGCGCAGGGCATCGCCGTGCGGACCGGGGTGTCGCTGGCCGCGGTGTCCGCCGACCGCGGCCGGCTGCTCGCGACGCTGTCCGACGGCGTCGAGCTCGACGCCGACCTCGTCGTCTTCTCCGCCGGCATCCGCGCCTCGGACCGGCTCGCCCGCGACTGCGGCCTGCCCGTCGGCGAGCGCGGCGGGGTGCTGGTCGACGACCGCTGCCGCACCACCGACGACGCCGTCTGGGCGATCGGCGAGTGCGCGGCGCTGCAGGGCCGCACCTACGGCCTGGTCGCGCCCGGCTACGCGATGGCCGAGGTCGTCGCGGACCGGCTGCTCGGCGGCGGGGCGCGGATGACCCCCGACGAGCTGGACACGTCCACCCGGCTCAAGCTGCTCGGCGTCGACGTCGCGAGCTTCGGCGACGCGCACGCGGCCACCGAGGGCGCGCTGGAGATCGTCGTCGACGACCCGGTGGCGGGCACCTACTCCAAGCTGGTCGTGTCCGACGACGCGTCGACGCTGCTCGGCGGGGTCCTGGTCGGCGACGCCTCGCGCTACGGCGCGCTGCGCCCGCTCGTCGGGGGCCGGCTGCCCGACGACCCGGTCACCCTGATCTCGGCGGGCGGCGCCGAGCCGGACGCGTCCGTGCTGCCGGACTCCGCGCAGATCTGCTCGTGCAACGCCGTCACCAAGGGCGCGCTGTGCGCCGCGATCGACGGCGGCGCGCACACCGTGCCGGAGCTCAAGGTCTGCACCCGCGCCGGGACGACCTGCGGCTCGTGCGTCCCGGCGCTCGCACGGATCCTGGCCCAGCAGGGGGTGGAGGTGCCGAAGGCGCTCTGCGAGCACTTCGACCACTCCCGCGCGGAGCTGTTCGAGATCGTCGCCGGGGCCGGCATCCGGTCGTTCTCCGACCTGGTCGCCCGTCACGGCCGCGGTGCCGGCTGCGACGTCTGCAAGCCCGTCGTCGCCTCGATCCTCGCGACGCTGCACAACGAGCACGTCCTCGACGGCGAGCGCGCCACCCTGCAGGACACCAACGACCACTTCCTCGCGAACCTGCAGCGCAACGGCACCTACTCGGTGGTGCCGCGGATCGCGGGCGGCGAGGTCACGCCCCGAGGGCTGATCGCGATCGGCGAGGTCGCCCGCGACTTCGGCCTCTACACCAAGATCACCGGCGGGCAGCGGATCGACATGTTCGGCGCCCGCGTCGAGGACCTGCCCGCGATCTGGACGCGCCTGGTCGACGCCGGGTTCGAGTCCGGCCACGCCTACGGCAAGTCGCTGCGCACCGTGAAGTCCTGCGTCGGGACGACCTGGTGCCGCTACGGCGTGCAGGACTCGGTGGGCATGGCCGTCGAGCTGGAGCTGCGCTACCGGGGGCTGCGCAGCCCGCACAAGCTGAAGTCCGGCGTCTCCGGGTGCGCGCGCGAGTGCGCCGAGGCCCGGTCGAAGGACTTCGGCGTGATCGCGACCGAGCGCGGCTGGAACCTCTACGTCGGCGGCAACGGCGGCTCCACCCCGCGCCACGCCGAGCTGCTCGTGTCCGACGTGGACTCCGCGACGCTGGTGCGCACGATCGACCGGTTCCTGATGTTCTACGTCCGCACCGCCGAGCGCCTGCAGCGCACCGCACCGTGGATCGAGGCGATGGAGGGCGGGCTCGACCACCTGCGCGCCGTGGTCGTCGACGACGCGCTCGGCATCTGCGCCGACCTCGACGCCGCGATGGCCCGCCACGTCGACTCCTACGCCGACGAGTGGGCCGGCGTCCTGGCCGACCCGCAGAAGCTGGAGCGGTTCGTGTCCTTCGTCAACGCCCCCGGCACCCCGGACCCGACCGTGCGCTTCGTCGAGGAACGGGGCCAGAACGTCCCGGCGCCCGGCCGGCCCGACGAACCGGTCCTGATCGGGCTCCCGGAGGTGTCCCCGCGATGACCGCGCCCGTCTCCACGCCCGCGCCCGCCCCGGCCGGGACCGAGCCCGCAGGCTGGCTCACCGTCTGCGCGCTGCGGCGGCTGCAGCCCGGCCGCGGCGCCGCGGCACTCGTCGGCGACACCCAGGTGGCGCTGTTCCGGCTCGCCGACGGCTCGCTGCACGCCCTGGGCAACATCGACCCGTTCAGCGGCGCCGCCGTCGTCTCGCGCGGGATCGTCGGCGACCGCGGCGGCGAGCCGACGGTGGCGTCGCCGGTGCACAAGCAGGTCTTCGCGCTCCGCGACGGCCGCTGCCTCGACGACGACGCTGTGAGCCTGCCCGCGTTCGCCGTGCGGGACATGGGCGGTGCGGTGCAGGTCGGGATACGGTGAGAAGTCCTGTCCGCAGCGCCGCGCCCACCACACCACGCGACGCGCCCGCCCGTGCCGACCGGCCCACGGCCGCGGCACCCGGCGGAGGAACGGAGGATCGGTGACCCGAACCGCCACCGCCCGAGACGCCGGCGCCGCACCCGCCACGACGCCGGTGCCGCCGCTGGCCGGGTTCACCGTGGGGATCACCGCGGCCCGGCGCGCCGAGGAGCTCGCCACGATGCTGGAGCGCCGCGGCGCGAGCATCCAGCACGGTCCGGCGCTGCGGATCGTCGCCCTCGCCGACGACGCCGACCTGGAACGGCGCACCCGCGAGCTCGTCGCGGCACCCCCGGACATCACGGTGGCGACGACCGGCATCGGCTACCGCGGCTGGATCGAGGCCGCCGACGGCTGGGGCCTGGGCGAAGAGCTGCTCGCCGCGCTCGGCCGCTCGGAGATGCTCGCCCGCGGCCCGAAGGCCCGCGGCGCGATCCGCGCGTCCGGGCTGGTCGACGCCTGGTCGCCGGAGTCGGAGTCCACCGCGGAGGTGCTGGAGCACCTGCTCGAGCGCGGCGTGGAGGGCAGCCGGATCGCGGTGCAGCTGCACGGGGAGCCGCTGCCCGACGTCGTCGACGCCCTGGAGATGGCGGGCGCCGAGGTCGTGACCGTCCCCGTCTACCGCTGGGCCCCGCCGCTCGACCTCGGACCGCTCGACCGGCTCGTCGACGCCACGCTGGCCGGCGGGATCGACGTCCTGTCGTTCACCAGCGCGCCCGCCGCGGCCGGGATCCTGGCCCGTGCCGCGGAGCGGGGGCTGCGCGAGGACCTGCTCGCGGCGCTGCGCGGCCCGGTGCTGGCACTGTGCGTCGGCCCGGTCACCGCCGCGCCGCTGGAGGCGCTGGACGTGCCGACCGTCCAGCCCCAGCGCTCGCGGCTCGGCGCGATGGTGCGGACCTGCGAGTCGGTCGCCCCGGCCCGGGCCCGCCGGCTGCCGGTCGACGGCCACCAGCTGGAGCTGCGGGGGCACGCCGTCCTCGTCGACGGGGTGCTGCGCCCGCTCCCGCCGACGCCGATGGCGCTGCTGCGGCTGCTCGCGAAGCGGGCCGGGCGGGTCGTGTCCCGCGCGGAGCTGCTCGCGGCGCAGCCCGGCGGGGCCGGTGACGAGCACGCCGTCGAGAACGCGATCGCCCGGCTGCGCGCCGCGCTGGGCGTCCCCGGGCTGGTGCAGACCGTGGTGCGGCGCGGCTACCGGCTCGCGCTGGAGCCCGAGCACGGCGCGCACTGCGCGGAGGACCCGGAGGTGACCCGGTGACCGCGCTCCCGCTGCTGCTGGTCGCGCACGGGTCGCGGTCCGACGCCGCCGACGCGGTGGTCCGCTCGCTCGCCGCGGCCGTCGCCGAGCGGGGTCTCCGGGTCGAGGTCTGCTACGTCGACGTGCGCGGCCCGAAGGTCGTCGACGCCGTGACCGCGTTGCAGGATCAGGGGTGCGACGGTGCGGTCGTCGTGCCCGCGTTCCTCGCCGCCGGCTACCACGTGCGCACCGACCTGCCCGCCCAGCTCGCCGAGGCCGGTGCCGACCCGGCGCGGTTCCGGGTGACCCGCTCGATGGGCCCCGACCCGCTGCTCGCCGCCGCCGCCCTGGGCCGGCTGCGCGGGGCCGGGTACCGCGACGGCGACGCCGTGGTCCTCGCCGCGGCCGGGTCGTCGGACCCGTCCGCGGTCGCCCAGGTGCACGCGAGCGCCGCGATGCTCGCCCGCCGGGTCGGCCGTCCGGTGCCGGTCGGCTTCGCCGCCACCGGCAGCCCGTCGGTGACCGAGCTGGTCACCCGGCTGCACGACGCGGGGGAGCGGCGGGTCGCGGTGGCGTCCTGGCTGCTCGCGCCCGGGGTGTTCCAGAACCGGCTGCTCGCGTCGGGGGCCGACGTCGTCGCCGAGCCGCTCGGCGTGCACGACGACGTGGTCGACGCCGTCCTCAAGCGCTACGCCGCCGGGGCCGCCGCGGTGCTCGCCGCCTGACCGTGCGCCCGCCCGACCCGGACCTGGTGGCCCGGCTGCGCGCCGCGGGCTGCGTGTTCGCCGAGGACGAGGCGGCGCTGCTGCGCGCGGCGGCCGCGGACGGTGCGGACCGCGAGGAGCTGGTCCGCCGCCGCGTCGCCGGGGAGCCCCTCGAACACGTCCTGGGGTGGGTCGGCTTCGACGGGCTCACGGTGCGCGTCGCCCCCGGGGTGTTCGTGCCGCGCCGCCGCTCCGAGGCACTGGTGCACGCCGCCGTCGCCGCGCTCCGGGAGACCGCCCCGGCCGCCGCGCCGGTGGTGGTCGACCTGTGCTGCGGCTGCGGCGCGCTCGGCCTCGCGGTGACCCGCCGCGCCGCGGCCGGTCCGGCGACCGCGGTGGAGCTGCACGCCGCCGACGCCGACCCCGTCGCGACCGCCTGTGCCGCACGGAACCTCGAGGGTACCGGCACCGTGCACACCGGCGACCTGTTCGCCGCGTTGCCCGCCCGCCTGCGCGGCCGGGTCGACCTACTGGTCGCGAACACGCCCTACGTGCCCAGCGGTGCGATCGCCGCGATGCCGCCCGAGGCCCGCGACCACGAACCGCACCGGGCCCTCGACGGCGGCCCCGACGGCCTCGACCCGGCCCGCCGCGTCGCCGCCGGGGCGGGGGAGTGGCTCGCCCCCGGCGGGACCCTGCTGATCGAGACGGGCACCGCGCAGGCCCCGGTGCTGGCCGAGGTGTTCGCGGCCCACGGCCTGACCGCCGCCGTCGGGACCGACGACGAGCGCGCCGCCACCTGGGTACAGGGCCGGGCACCCCGCTGACCTGCGACGACGCCGCGACGGGGCTGCCCGGACGGCCCTCTGGCCGCCCCGCTTTGCTCTGCTCACCGCGACGCAGCACACCACCCGACCCGCTCCTACGACGCCGCCCGCAGGCCCCGGACCGACCCGTCGACGTGCACGTTCGCGCCCCGGCGAGGGCCGGAACGTGCGACCCGACGGGAGGTCCGGAGGGGCCGCTGCGCAGGGGTGAGCAGAGCAAAGGGAGCGCCGGGCCTGCACCCGTCGCGCCGCGACGGCGGAGGAAGGAGGCGTCGCGGAGGGCATCGGGCGCTGCGGAACCGCGGTCGCGGCCGCGATGTCGCGACGCCCGATGACGGGGACCGGTGGCGTCCCGGGTCAGCGGCGGCGGTGCTCGGGTGGCAGCCGGCCGTCGACCATGATGATCCCCTCGGTGCGCAGCCGGGCGGCCTGCTCCGCGGCGATGTGCGGGGCGGCGCGACCGTCGGAGCGGGTGACGCGGTGCCACGGCAGGTCGGCGCCGTCCTCGGACAGGATCCGGCCGACGAGGCGGGCCGAGCGGATCCCGGCGAGCTCGGCGACCTCGCCGTAGCTGAGGGTCTGCCCGGCCGGGATCGACCGGACGACCTCGCGCACCCGCTCCAGGGTCTCCTCGTCCACACCGCGATCCTGCCGCGGGCGGACGTCGGAACCGTCGGTGGGGCGTGGTCGAATCGACGGCATGACCCGAGCAGCCCCGGAGCAGGCGTCGCCGCGCCTGGTGCGTGCGGACCCGCGCCCCGCCCCCGTCCGGGAGTGGAGCGGTGCCGCGGCGCGGGTGCTCGCGCACGACCGCGGCCCGCTGCGGGTGCTGGGCGGGCCGGGCACGGGCAAGACCAGCCTGCTGCTCGACGCGGTGGTCCGCCGGATCCGGGAGGGGGAGCCGCCCGGGTCGGTGCTGCTGCTCGTCGGGAGCCGCCGGGCCGCGGAGGAGCTGCGCGGGCGGCTCACGGCGTTGCTGACCGCGGGCGGCGGGGACCTCGCCGGGGATTTCGGCGCGCGCACCACGCGGGAGCTGCTGGTGCGCACGGTGCACTCCTACGCGTTCGGCGTGCTGCGGCTGCACGCCGCGCGGTTCGAGGACCCGCCGCCGCGGCTGCTGGCCTCGGCCGAGCAGGACGTCGTGGTCCGCGAGCTGCTCGCCGGTGAGATCGACGGGTGGGGCGGCACCGTCGCCGGGTCCGGCTGGCCCGAGCGGCTCGACCCCGCGCTGGGGCTGCCGGGGTTCGCCGCCGAGCTGCGCGAGCTGCTGCTGCGCGCGGCCGAGCGCGGCCTCGGCCCGCAGGAGCTGGCGGAGCTCGGGCGCGCCCACGGACGCGCGGAGTGGGTGGCCGCCGCCCGGTTCTTCCGGACCTACGAGGAGGTCACCCTGCTGCGGGGCGCGGCCGGGCGGGGCGCGCCGCAGGCCACCGCCCCGGCGCTGGACTCCGCCGAGCTCGTCGCCGCCGCGCTCGACACCCTCGCCGCGGACCCCGACCTGCGCGAGCAGGAGCGCCGGCGGGTGCGCCATCTGCTCGTCGACGACGCCCAGGACCTCGACCCCCAGCAGATGGAGCTGGTCGCGGCCCTGGCCGCGCACGCGGGCTCGACACTGCTCGCGGGCGATCCCGACCAGGCCGTCCTGACCTTCCGCGGGGCCGACCCGCAGGGGCTGACCGCGGTCGACTCGCCGACCGAGGTGCTCACCGTCGACCACCGCCAGGCCCCCGGGGTCCGCGCGGCCGGGCTGCGGGTCGCCGAGAAGCTGCCCGGCGCGGGTGTCACCCGGACCCGTCGTGCGCCCGACGGCGCCGCGGGCGCGGGCGGCGCGGCCGGTCCGGGCGGCGTGGCCGGGGCCGGCGAGGCCGTGCAGGTCCGCGTGTTCGGGTCGCCCTCGGCCGAGGCGGGCTGGATCGCCGACCGGCTGCGCCGCGCCCACCTCGTCGACGGCGTGCCGTGGTCGGACATGGCCGTGCTGTCGCGCTCCGCGCGCCGCACCCTGCCCGCGCTGCGGCGCGCGCTCGCCGCGGCCGGGGTCCCGCTCGCGGCACCGCCGGACGAGGTGCCGCTGCCGCGCCAGCCCGCCGTCGTCCCGCTGCTGCTGGCGCTGCGGGCGGCGTGGCGGCCCTCGACGATCGACGCCGACCTCGCGACGGCCCTGCTCACCTCGCCGCTGGGCGGCGGCGACCCGATGCGCATGCGCCGGCTGCGGCGCGGGCTGCTGCGGATGCACGCCGCGGCCGGGCACGACGTGCGCACCCACGCCGACGACGAGCGCGTCGAGGACGGCGGCGTCGACCCGGCCGCGGCGAGCAGCGACCCGCTGCTCGTGGAGATGCTGCGCGACGCCGTCGCCGGGCGCCCCGACCCGCTCCCGATGCTGTCGCCCGCCGAGGCCGCCCCGATGCGCGACGTCGGCCGCCTGCTCGACACCGCCGCTCGCTCGATCGGCGCCGGGGACCCGGTCGAGGACACGCTGTGGAAGGTCTGGCGGCGGACCGGCCTGTCGAAGCGCTGGAGCGACGCGAGCGCCCGCGGCGGGCCCGGCGGCGCGGCCGCGGACCGCGACCTCGACGCGGTGCTCGCCCTGTTCGACGCCGCGGCCCGCTGGACCGACCGTCTCCCGGGCGCCGACGTCGGCGGGTTCCTGGAGTACCTCACCGACCAGCAGCTGCCCGGCGAGACCCTCGCCCCGCAGGCGCCGCGCGCCGGCGCGGTGGAGCTGCTCACCGCGCACGGCGCCCGCGGCCGCGAGTGGACGGTCGTCGCCGTGCCGGGGGTGCAGGAGGGGCTGTGGCCGGACGTGCGGCTGCGGGGCAGCCTGCTCGGCCACGAGCGGCTCGTCGACCTCGTCGCGGGGGTCGCCGAGCCCGACGAGGCCGTGTCGCGGACCGCGCCGCTGCTCGCCGAGGAGCGGCGCCTGTTCTACGTCGCCTGCACCCGCGCCCGCACGACCCTGCTGGTCAGCGCGGTGCAGGGTGAGGACGAGCAGCCCTCGCGCTTCCTCGACGAGCTCGACCCCCGCCCCGCCGACGCCGCGGAGGCCCGGCCGGTGCACCGGCCCGAGCGGTCGCTGGTGATGGCCGAGCTCGTCGGCGAGCTGCGCCGCGCCGTGACCGCGCCGGACCACGGCGACCCGGCCCGCGCGGCACGGCGGCTCCGGGCGGCGACCCAGCTGTCGCGGCTGGCCGCGGACGGCGTCCCCGGCGCGCACCCCGACGACTGGTACGGCGTACCCGAGCTGTCCGACGGCGCCCCGCTGCGCGCCGACGGCGAGCTCGTGCCGATCTCCCCGTCCGACGTCGAGACGATCGCGGGCTGCCCGCTGCGCTGGGTGCTGTCGCGGCACGGCGGCGACGAGACCGGCGCGCTCTCGGCCGTCACCGGCTCGCTCGTGCACGCCCTGGTGCAGGCCCGCGCGGCCGGCGCCGACCCGGCCGAACTGGAGGAGGCGCTGCGTTCGGCGTGGCGGCGGCTGGACTCCGGCGCCCCGTGGTTCGGGCGCCGCGAGCTCGTCCGGGTCCGGGAGATGCTGGCCGCGTTCGACGACTGGGTCCGCCGCAGCCGGGCCGAGGGGCTGGAGCTCGTCGCCGTCGAGCACCCGGTGCAGCTCGACCTGGAGGGTGACCTGCCGGACCTGCCGCCCGGTGGCATCGGGTCGAGCGAGGGCGACGAGCCACCGGGGGCCGCGCTGCTGCCGGTCGACGGGACGCTCGGTGGTGAGCCCGCGGGCCCGGGCCGGGGCGGGGGTGCCGCGCGGGCGGCCCGGCGGGTCCGGCTGCGGGGCCGGGTCGACCGGCTCGAACGCGACGACCTCGGCCGCCCGGTCGTCGTCGACGTCAAGACCGGGAAGACGGCGACGTCGGCCCGCGCCACCGCCGAGCACCACCAGCTCGCGGTGTACCAGCTCGCGGCCTCGCTGGGTGCGTTCGACCAGCTGGTCGGCGGCGGGATCGAGCCGGGCGGGGCCCGGCTGCTGTTCCTCGCCGACCGGAAGGCGAACGGCGAGGCGAAGGAGCCGCGGCAGGACGCGCTGCGCCCGGAGGAGATGGGCCACTGGCGCGACGTGCTGATGACGTGCGCCGAGGACTCGGCCGGCGCGGTGTTCGTCGCGCGGGCCGGGCCCGACTGCGAGCGCTGCCCGGTGCGGACGAGCTGCCCCGCCGTCGAGACGGGACGGACCGTGGTGGACGGCTGACCGGCCGTGCCCCGCGGTGCCGTGCGGCCCGGCCGACCGGGTCCCCGCGGTCCCGCGCGGCGGGGTCAGCCGCTCCGGGCCCGCGCCGCCCACCGGTCCGCGACCCGGTCGATCACCAGCGCCGAGCTCAGCCCGATCGCGACCGCCGTGCAGAACCCGCCGACGGTGTCGGTGGCGTAGTGCGCCCCGATCCGCACCATGCCCGCGCCGACGGTGCCGCCGGCGAGCAGCGCGGCCGCGATCAGCGTCGTCACCGCGGGCCCGGCCCGGGCCACCGGCAGCAGCCCCACCAGCCCGACGGCGACGACCAGCCCGATCGACACGGCCCCACCGGTGTGTCCGCTGGGGAAGGCGAACCCCGCGGACGCCGTGTCGCCGATGGTGCGCCCGATCAGCGGCTTGAGCACCGTCGTCGCGACGCCGGTCAGGCCGGGCCCGGCGACGGCCAGCACCGCCAGCCGTCGCCGTCCCAGCAGCAGGGCGGCCCCCGAGAGCAGCACCGCGCACAGCACCACCGTCGGCGGGGACCCGAACCGTGTCGCGTCGGCGAGCAGGCTCGACGGCCGGTGCCCGAGCGCGTCGAGCACCGTGCCCGCGTCGCGGTCGAGCCGCCCGGCGACGGCGTCGCCCCGGTAGCGCCAGGCGAGCACCACGACGACCGCCGCGGCGAGCGCGGCGATCACCGGTGCCGGCCGGCGCAGCGGACCCAGCAGGCTCGGGGCGGCACGCACCCGGCCGAGGCTAGCGAGCGGCGGCCCCGCCGAGCCCGAGAGCGGACGCGAGCCGGCGCAGATCACCCTCCGGTGCGGCCATGCCCGGGGTCAGGACCTGCGCGCAGACGTGGTCGGCACCCGCCGCGAGGTGCTCGTCCAGCCGGGCCGCGACCTGCTCGGGCGTCCCGTGCGCGACGAGCGCGTCGATCAGCGCGTCGCTGCCCCCGTCGTCGAGGTCGGACTCGGCCCAGCCGAGGCGCTTGAGGTTGTTCCGGTAGTTGACCAGCCCCAGGTAGGGCTTCTCGACGGCCGGGCGGCCGAGCCCGCGCGCGGCCCCGGCGTCGTCGTTCAGGACGATCTTGTGCTCCGGCGCGACCAGCGGCCCCGGGCCGTAGCGCTCGCGGGTCGAGCGGGTGTGCTCGGGCGTGGTCAGGTACGGGTGCGTCCCGGCGCTGCGCTCGCGGGCCAGGTCGAGCATCCGCGGCCCGAGCGCCGCCAGCATCCGGCCCTCGACCGGGACGCCCGCCGCGTCGAGCCGGTCGAAGTAGTCGACCAGCGCCGCGTACGGGCGGGTGTAGTCGCTGGTCGCCTCCGGGTGCCCGACGCCGATGCCGAGCAGGAACCGCCCCGGGTGCCGGGCCTCGATGCGGTGGAAGGACTCCGCGACCTGCTCGGCCGGGGTCGCCCAGATGTTGACGATGCCGGTGGAGACGGTCAGCGAGCTCGTCGCGTCGAGCATCGACTCCGCGAGCGCGAGGTCCCCGGGAGGGGAGCCGCCGACCCACACCGTGGAGAACCCGAGCTTCTCGATCTCGGCGGCGAGCTCGGGGGACAGCCCCGTCTCGTGCCGCCAGACGCCGTACCGGCCGAGGGAAACACTCATGTACACGACTACCACCGCGCGGGACGGATCATTCCCGGTCCTACGATGGCCCCTCCACGACGCGAGAGGCTGGAACCGCAGTGATCGACCTCAAGGCGGCCCGACAGGACCCGGACACCGTCCGCACGGCGTTGTCACGCCGCGGTGCGTCCGCGGACTTCGACGCACTGCTCGAGGTCGACGCGCGCTGGCGCGAGGCCACCGACCACGTCGGCAGCCTGCGCGCCGCCGCCAAGCAGCGCCCCAAGGGCAGGCCGACCCCCGAGCAGGTCGAGCAGTTCAAGAAGGAGAAGGACGAGCTGCGCGCCGCCGAGGAGGCCCTCGCGGCCGCCGACGCCGAGCGCACCGAGCTGCTCGCCCGCATCCCGAACCTGCCCGACCCGACCGCCGCGGACGGCATGGCGGAGGAGGACGCGGTCACCGTCCGGACCTGGGGCGAGCCGCCGTCGTTCGACTTCACCCCGCGCGACCACCTCGACCTCGCGTCGTCCACCGGCCGGGTCGACATGGTCCGTGGCGCGCGGCTGTCCGGGTCGCGGTTCGCCTACCGCTTCGGTGACGTCGCGCTGCTCGAGATGGCGCTGTTCCGCTTCGTCATGGACAAGCTGACCGGCGAGGGGTTCGTCCCGGTGCTCGGCCCCGTCCTGGCCAACGAGAAGGCCATGTACGGCACCGGGTTCCTGCCGACCGAGGCGTCGAACCTCTACGAGCTGGAGAAGGACGGGCTGTACCTCACCGGCACGTCCGAGGTCGCGCTCGCCGGCATCCACATGGACGAGATCGTCGACCTGGCGACGCTGCCCGCGAAGTACGTGGCGTTCTCCACCAACTTCCGCCGCGAGGCGGGTGCCGCGGGCAAGGACACCAAGGGCATGTTCCGGGTGCACCAGTTCGACAAGGTCGAGATGTTCGTCTACTGCCTGCCCGAGCACTCGCGCGACGTGCACGAGCAGCTCCTCGCGCACGAGGAGTCGATCGTGCAGGAGCTGGGGCTGCCGTACCGGGTGCAGAACATCGCCGTCGGCGACCTGGGCAACCCGGCCGCGAAGAAGTACGACATCGAGGCCTGGTTCCCCGTGCAGGAGCGCTACCGCGAGATCACCTCGTGCTCCAACACCACCGACTACCAGGCGCGACGCCTCAACGTCCGGTTCCGCCGCGAGGCCGGCGCGCCGACGGAGAACGTGCACACCCTCAACGGCACCGGCGCCACCGCACGGGCGATGCTCGCGATCATGGAGAACTTCCAGGACGCGCACGGCACCGTCGCGGTGCCCGAGGTGCTGCAGCGGCACGGGGCCCCCGCGACGGTCGGGACGCCCCCGGCCTGAGCCCGGCCCGCCGGGGTGACGCGGGATACCCCGAGCCGGGGCAACCCGAACGGGTGGCCGGACGTCCACGACATCGTGGAGAACCCGGGGAGAGCCGTGTCCGCGCGCGGAGCGCGCCCGGACGCGCCCCGGCACGCCGCCGCAGGGGACGACCGGACCTCCGGCGCGGGGGCCGGCCGGACCCCGTGGCCGACCGGCCGCCGTGTGCCGGGTGGACCCGGTGCCCACCGCGCCGCGGCGCCGGTGCGTCCCCGGCCGCCGGCCGCCGCGCCCGGTCCCGTGGCCGCGCCGCCCGCACCGCGCCGGCCCGGCACCCCCGCGCCGCCGGCGGCCGGCAGCGGAGCGCCGCGACCGGCCGGTCCCGCCGCGCCGCGGCCCGGCGCCGCACCCGTCGCACGGCGGCCCGTCGCGCCGCGGCCCGGCCCCGCGGTCGTCCGGCCGGAGCGACGGGCAGCGGCACCGCCGGCCGCACCCCCGCCCGCCGCCCTCGCCACGACCTCCCGCGTCCGGCCCGTCCCCGCCGGCGCCCGCGCCCCGCGCGACGCGCGCCGCCCGGCCCGGTCCGGCGCGCCCACCGGGCTGCGCCGCCGGGTCGCGCACGGCGCCGGGGCGATGGCGCTCGTGCTCGTCGCCGTCGCCGGTCTGACCTGGACCGTCCTCGTGCCGCCGGACGGCACCGCCGACGCCGCGAACCCCGCCACCTCGGCCCTGGACAACCAGCTCCCGCCGCCACCTCCGCCGCCCCCGCCGCAGCAGTGGGAGCGGGTCGGCGGCGACGAGTTCGACGGCACCGCGGTCGACCGCGGCACCTGGACCGTCTACAACTCGCCCGGCGGTTTCGGCAACGGCCTGCGGCGCCCGTCGGCCGTCGGCGTCGGCGACGGGCTGCTCACCGTCACCGCCCGTCCGCGGGCCGCCGGCGGGGGCGTCTCCGGCGGGATCGCCATGCACGACGGGCAGCTCTACGGCCGCTGGGAGTTCCGCGCCCGCACCGACGTCGGCACCGGCTACAGCCCCGCCATCCTGCTCTGGCCGGACTCGGAGCGCTTCCCCGACGACGGCGAGCTGGACATGATGGAGATCCCCTACGGCGACCGGCACGCCGCCACCGCGTTCATCCACTACGGCGCGCAGAACCACATCCTGTCCACCGAGACGCCCGGCGATTTCACCCAGTGGCACACCTTCGCCCTGGACTGGCTGCCCGACCGGATCACCTGGTACGTCGACGGCGAGAAGAAGTGGGAGGTCACCGACCGGCGGGCCATCCCCACCACGCCGATGCACCTCGCGATCCAGCTCGACCAGGGGCCTGCCGTGAAGTGGATCCCCGGCCCGGACGCCACCACCCCCGACGAGGTGCGGCTGCAGGTCGACTGGGCACGCGTGTACGAACCCGTCGGTGGTGCCGGGTAGAACGGTCCGCGTGGACCCGACCCCCGTCGAGCTGGCCGTCGCGCTCGGCCTGCACCCGCCGACCGAGGAGCAGGCCGCCGTCATCGGCGCGCCCGCCGGGCCCGCGCTCGTCGTCGCCGGGGCGGGGGCGGGCAAGACCGAGACGATGGCGGCCCGCGTCGTGTGGCTGGTCGCGACCGGGCGGGTGCTGCCCGAGCAGGTCCTGGGGCTGACGTTCACCCGCAAGGCCGCGCAGCAGCTCGGCACCCGTGTGCGGTCCCGGCTGCGCCGCCTCGCCGGCTCCCGGCTGCTCGACGACCTCGACCCCTCCGGCGCGCGCCGCGCCGCGCTGCTGGCCGGCGAGCCGACCGTCGCCACCTACCACGCCTACGCCGGGCGCCTGGTCGGCGAGCACGCGCTGCGCCTGCCCGCGGAGCCCGCGAACCGGCTGCTCGGCCCGACGGCGGCCTGGCAGCTCGCGCACCGCGTCGTCTCCACCTGGGCGGCGGACCTGGAGATCGACCGGGTCCCGGCCACCGTCACCGGCTACCTGCTGGCGCTGGCCGGGGAGCTGGGGGAGCACCTCGTCGAGCCCGAGCAGGTCGAGCGGCTCGCCGCGCGGATCCTGCCGGTGCTCGAGCACGCCCCGCCCGGCAAGCGGCAGCGCGCGGAGCCGTCGGCCGGGTACAAGGCGCGCATCGCCGGGCAGCGGATGCGTCTGGAGCTGCTGCCGCTGGTCGCCGAGTTCGCCCGCCGCAAGCAGGCCGAGCAGGCGATGGACTTCGCCGACCAGATGGCACTGGCCGCCCGCATCGCCGAGGCCGACCCGGAGGTCGGGCGGATCGAGCGCGCCCAGTACCGGGCCGTGCTGCTCGACGAGTACCAGGACACCGGGCACGCCCAGCGGGTCCTGCTGCGCGCGCTGTTCGGGGTGCCGCCGGGGCTCGCCGCCGAACCGCCCGGCGACACCGGCGGCCACCGCTCGGTCACCGCCGTCGGCGACCCCTGCCAGTCCATCTACGGCTGGCGCGGCGCCAGCGCGGGCAACCTCGCCCGGTTCCGCACCGACTTCCCGGCCGCGGGCGGCGACCCGGCCCCCGTGCACGGGCTGCTGACGAGCTTCCGCAACCCCGCCGAGGTCCTCGTCCTGGCCAACCGGGTGTCCGAGCCGCTGCGCACCGCGCCCGGCTCGGTGCGGGTGGGGGAGCTGCGCCCGCTCGACGGCGCGGGCCCTGGCGACGTCCGCGCCGCGCTGCTGCCCGACGTCGCCACCGAGGTCGCCTGGGTCGCCGACGGCATCGCCGGGCGCTGGCACGCCGGCGCCGACGAGGGGACCCCGCCGACCGCCGCGGTGCTCCTACGGCGCCGCTCGGACATGGACGCGCTGGCCGCCGCGCTGCGCGACCGCCGCGTCCCGGTCGAGGTCGTCGGGCTCGGCGGGCTGCTGTCCACGCCCGAGGTCCGCGACCTGGTCTCCGCGCTGCGGGTGGTGTCCGACCCGCTCGCCGGGCCGGCCGCCGTCCGCCTGCTGACCGGGCCGCGGTGGCGCCTCGGCGTCGCCGACCTGGCCGCGCTGTGGCAGCGCGCCCGCGAGCTCGTCCCCGGCCGCCCCGCGCGGCCCGGGCCGCTGTCGGCCGCCGAGCTCGCACTCGGCGCGCTGCCCGGCGAGCAGGCCGAGCAGGCCGGGCTGGTCGACGCGCTCGACGACCCGGGCGGGCCCGAGCGCTACTCCCCGGCCGGGTTCGACCGGATCCGCCGGATCGGCCGCGAGCTGGGCCAGCTGCGCGCCCGTACCGCCGCGCCGCTGACCGACCTGGTCGCCGACGTCGAGCGGACCCTGCTGCTCGACGTCGAGACGATGGCCCGCCCCGGCCCGACCGGGCGGGCACACCTCGACGCCTTCGCCGACGTCGTCGCGGACTTCGCCGCGGGCGCGGACGTGCCGTCGCTGCCGGGGCTGCTCGACTACCTGGAGACCGCCGAGCAGGCCGAGGAGGGGCTCACCCCCGGAGAGGTCGAGGTCGCCCCGGACCGGGTGCAGATCCTCACCGTGCACGCCGCGAAGGGCCTGGAGTGGGAGGTCGTCGCCGTCCCGCACCTGGTCGCGCAGGTCTTCCCGGGCCGCAAGATGTCCGGCTCCTGGCTCAAGGACCCGGCCGCGCTGCCGGTGCCGCTGCGTGGCGACGCCGACGACCTGCCCGGCCTCGACCTGCCCCCGCCCGGTGCCGACCGCAAGCAGGTCGAGACCGCCCTCGACGACCACGACGACGCGCTGGACGAGCGGCGCCTCGCCGAGGAACGCCGGCTGTTCTACGTCGCGCTGACCCGGTCGGAGCGGGTGCTGCTGGCCTCGGGGCACCGCTGGCCCGCGACCGGGGAGCGGCCCAAGGAGCCCGGCGTGTTCCTCACCGAGCTGGCCGAGATCCTGGAGGGCCCCGGCGGCACCGAGGTCGGCGTCCTGGAGCGGTGGGCGCCGCCGCCGGAGGCCGACACCGGGAACCCGGCCGCGGGCGTCGAGCGGACCGCGCTGTGGCCGCCGGACCCGTTCGGCGACCGCGACGACGACGTCCGCGCCGGCGCCGACCTGGTCCGCGCGGCGCTGCGGGCCCGGCGCCCGAGGCGGCCGCGCCGCGGCGCGGCCGCCGACCAGCTCGCCCTGGAGCTGCCCGGCCCCACGGAGCCCGCCGCGGGGGTCGCCGACGCCGACGGCGACCCCGAGGGCTGGGCCGCCGACGTCGACGTCCTGCTCGCCGAGCGGGCCGCGGCCGCGCAGCGGCCCACGGTCGCGCTGCCGGGGCGGCTGTCGGTGAGCCGGCTGGTCGAGCTCGCCGACGACCCGGACGCGCTCGCCGCCCGGCTGCGCCGCCCGGTGCCGGTACCGCCCAACCCGCACGCCCGGCGCGGCACCGCGTTCCACGCCTGGCTCGAGCAGCGCTTCGGCGCCGAACGCCTCCTCGACATCGACGAGCTGCCCGGCGCGGCCGACGAGTCCGCGGCGTCGGAGGCCGACGCGACCGAGCTGGCGGAGCTGCAGGCCGCCTTCGAGGAGTCGGAGTGGGCGCAGCGGATGCCGGTCGACGTCGAGGTGGCGTTCGAGACCGTGCTGGCCGGGGTCGCGGTCCGCGGCCGGATGGACGCCGTGTTCGCCGACCCCGACGGCGGCTGGACCGTCGTGGACTGGAAGACCGGTGCCCCGCCCGCGGCGGACCGCACGCACGCCGTCGGGGTGCAGCTCGCGGCCTACCGGCTGGCCTGGGCCGCGCTGCAGGGCGTCGAGGCCCACCGGGTGCGGGCGGCGTTCCACTACGTCCGTGACGGCGTCACCCTGCGCCCGGCCGACCTGCTCGACGCCCGCTCCCTGCACGACCTGGTCGCCGGCGTGCCGTCGGGCACCGCGACCGGCCCCTGAGACGCCGCGAGCCCGCGCCCCGGGGTGTCCGGGACGCGGGCTCGGCGTACGGGCGGCCGGGGCTCAGTGCACCTCGGCCTTGGCGATGCCGGCACCGGTCAGCGACCGGACCTCCATCTCCGCGTACTTGCTGCCGTCGTGGCGCTTCTGGCCGACGTAGGTCCCGACGACACCCAGCAGGAACGACAGCGGGATCGAGACCAGACCCGGGTTGGCCAGCGGGAACCAGGCGAAGTCCGCCTCCGGGAAGATCGCGGTCTCCGCGCCGGACACGACCGGCGAGAAGATGATCAGGACCAGGGTGCTGATCAGACCGCCGTAGATCGAGTACAGGCCGCCGGTGGTGTTGAACCGCTTCCAGAACAGCGAGTACAGGATCGTCGGGAGGTTCGCCGACGCGGCGACGGCGAAGGCCAGCGCCACCAGGAACGCGACGTTCTGGTCCTTGGCCAGGATGCCGCCGACGATCGCCACGATGCCGATCACGATCGCGGTGCGCCGCGCGACCCGGACCTGGGTGGCCTCGGTGTCGGCGACCTCGCCCTTCTTGATCACGTTGATGTAGACGTCGTGCGCGAACGACGCCGACGCGGTGATCGTCAGCCCGGCGACGACCGCCAGGATCGTCGCGAACGCGATCGCGGCGATGATGCCCAGCAGCACCGGACCGCCGAGCGCGGCGGCGAGCAGCGGGGCGGCGGAGTTGACCTTGCCCGGTGCGTTGTTGATGGCCTCCGGCCCGACCAGGGCACCGGCGGCGAAGCCGATGACCAGGGTGAACAGGTAGAACAGGCCGATCAGCCAGATGGCGACCTCGACCGAGCGGCGGGCCTCCTTGGCCGTGGGCACGGTGTAGAAGCGCATCAGCACGTGCGGCAGGCCCGCGGTGCCGAGCACCAGCGCGATGCCCAGCGAGATGAAGTCGATCTTCGAGGTCAGCGACTTGCCGTACTGCTGGCCCGGGGCGAACAGGCCCTCGCCCTTGGGCGAGCCGTCCGCGGCGGCCTGCATGATCGCCGAGAAGTTGAACCCGAACAGCGACAGCGCCCAGACCGTCATGACCAGCGCGCCCGCGATGAGCAGCACCGCCTTGATCATCTGGACCCACGTGGTGCCCCGCATGCCGCCGATCAGCACGTAGGCGATCATCACGACGCCGACGACGGCGATGACGACACCCTGCGCGACCGCGCCCGAGATGCCGAGCAGCAGCGAGACCAGCGCACCGGCGCCGGCCATCTGCGCGAGCAGGTAGAAGAACGACACCGCCAGCGTCGAGGTCGCCGCGGCGGCGCGGATCGGGCGCTGCCTCATCCGGAACGCCAGGACGTCGCCCATGGTGAACCGGCCGGTGTTGCGCAGCAGCTCGGCGACCAGCAGCAGCGCGACCAGCCACGCGACCAGGAACCCGATCGAGTAGAGGAAGCCGTCGTAGCCGTTGATCGCGATCGCGCCGGCGATGCCCAGGAACGACGCCGCCGAGAGGTAGTCACCGGCGATGGCGAAACCGTTCTGGGTGCCGGAGAAGCCGCCGCCCGCGGTGTAGAAGTCCGCGGCGGTCTTCTTGGCCTGCCGGTTGTTGACGTAGAACACGATCCCGAGCGTCCCGATCACGAAGACCAGGAAGATCGAGATGTTGAGGACCGGGTTGCTGTCCGCGGTCGCCGCCAGCACCGTCGTGGTCATCGGCCCCCCTCGATCTCGTTGCGGACCTTCGTCGACAGCGGGTCGAGCGTGCGGCCGGCGAACCGGATGTAGGCCACCGTGATCGCGAACGTCGACACGAACTGCAGCAGGCCCAGGATCAGGCCCAGGTTGATGTTGCCGAGGACCGGCGTGGCCATGAAGGCCGGCGCGAAGCTGGCCAGCAGCACGTACAGCAGGTACCACGCCAGGAACCCGGCCGTGACCGGGAAGACGAACCCGCGCAGCCGCCTGCGCAGCTCCTGGAAGTCGGGGCTGGCCTGAGCGGCCGCCCAGTCGGGAGCGCCGGGCGTCGAACCGCCGGGCTGCTCGTCGGACTCGGTCGTACTCACGTATGCCTCCTTGCATGAACCCGCGCACGGCCACGGAACCGGACCCAGGAAAGGGCCTTCGGGCCGTGTGCGGAACCCCACACGCACGCCCCGTCCGAACCGAGATGCGAGCGGCCGACGACCGGGCGATCGAGCGCACCGGAGAACGACCAACGGTCTTGACGCGACCTCGCGGCTACGCTAAGTGCCTACTCGCGATCGGCCAGATGGAGCCGGAGCATCGTAGCTTCCGCGTCCGACGGAACGTGGTCGCCCAGTGACACCGCGATCATGACGACGAACGCGCAGGGCACCGACCACAGGGCCGGTTGGGCGAGCAGCATGCCCGCCGTACCGCCCAGCCCGAGCGCGGCATCCAGGGCCATCGCCCCGACCGTCGCGACCAGTCCGGTGACCATTCCGGCGTACGCGCCGCGCGCCGTCAAGCCCTTCCACCACAGTCCGAGCACGAGCAGCGGGCAGAACGTGGACGCCGCGACGGTGAACGCCGAGGTCACCGCGGCACTGACGTCGACGCGCACCATGAGCAGCGCGGCCGGGACGACGGCCGCCGAGGCGGCCAGGGCGGTGAGCCGCAGCCGGCGCAGCCCCGACGGCATGAGGTCGTGGGCCAGCGCGCCGGACAGCGCGAGCAGCAGGCCCAGCGAGGTGGCGAGGAACGCCGCGAACGCCCCGGCGGTGAGCATCGCCGTCAGGGCCGCGGCGGTGCCGCCGCCGGTGATCCGCCCGGGCAGCGTGACGATCGCGGTGTCGGTGCCCTGCGACAGGTACAGCTCGGGGGTGAGCACCGTCCCCAGCAGCCCGTAGACGATCGGGAACAGGTAGAACGCGCCCAGCATCGCGATCGTGATGGCCGCGGTCCGCCGCGCGCCGCGGCCGTCCGGGCTGGTGTGGAAGCGCACGATGATGTGCGGCAGCCCCATCGTGCCCAGCGCGGTGGCGACCAGCACCGACCACGTCGTGAGCAGCGGGGCGGTGTCGGCGGTCCCGAGCAGCGGCAGGGCCCACTCCGCGCCGCCGGGCACCGGGGCCCGGCCCCCGCCCAGCTCCGGGACCGACGCGCCGGCCGGGAACACCCAGACCTGGTCCGCCCCGGCGTGGTGCGGCCCGGGCTCCAGTGCCGTCGCGACGCCGTCGACGACGACCGTGGTCGGCTCGGTCAGGACGAGGTCGGTGTCGAGCCGGAAGTCGACCGGGGTCTCGGCGGTGAAGCGGGTGAACTCCGGCGGCGCGGCCAGGTCGGCCCGCAGCTGCGGCCCGGCGAGCAGCAGCAGCCAGATCGCCGGCCCGGCGAACAGCAGCAGCTTCAGCGCGAACTGGAAGGCCTGCACGTAGGTCGCGGCCCGCATCCCGCCCAGGGCCAGGGTCAGCCCGACCGCCAGCCCCGAGACGACGACGCCGACCCAGTAGTCGACGCCGGAGACCAGCGTCAGCAGCTGGCCGGCGGCGACGATCTGCGGCACCAGGTACAGCACCGCGATCACGACGACGACCACCGCGCAGAACCGGCGCAGCGGCCGCGACCCGAGCCGGGCCTCGGCGAAGCCCGGCACCGTCAGCGCCCCGGACCGGCGCATCGGCGCCGCGACCAGGGCGAGCATGAGCAGGTAGCCGGCGGCGAACCCGACCGGGTACCAGAGCGCGCCGGTACCCTCCTTGATGACGAGCCCGGCCACCCCCAGGAACGACGCGGCCGACAGGTACTCCCCGGAGACCGCGGCCGCGTTGAGCATCGGTGACGTCCGCCGGGAGGCCACCAGGAAGTCCGACGTGGTGCGCATCGCCGCGACCCCGCGAGCGCCGATCAGCACCGTGACCAGCAGCAGCGCGACGACCGCGGCGGCCGTCACGGGCGGTGCCCCGCGGTGTCGACCCGGTCGGCGCGGTCGCTCCGCTCGGCGCGTTCGGCCCGGCGCAGGTGCCACCAGCCCAGGACGGCGAGCAGCGGGTAGGGCAGCCACGCCACCGCGATCCAGCCGAACGGCAGCCCGCCGACCCGCCACTGCGCGAGCTCCGGCGCGAGGCGCAGCAGCACCGGCAGCCCGAACAGCAGCACCGCGGCGCAGGTCAGCGTCACCACCGCCCGGCGCAGCTGCACCCGGCGCAGCCGCCGGGCCGCCGCGGTGAGGTCCGGGTCGAGCGCGGCCGCGGCGTGCGGCCGGGGCACGACGGTGCCGCGCGCGGGCGGTGCGGTGACCGCGACCCGGCGCGGGCGGCTGCTCACGCCCGCCCCCGGCCGGGCCCGTCGTCGCCGGGGCCGTGCCGGTCGGCGAGCGCGCCGGCGGTGGCCGCGGCCATCAGCTGCTCGCGCAGGTCGCGGGCGTGGCGCCGGCTGACCGGGACGTCGCCGGCGTCGGTGTGGGCGAGCAGGCCGCCGCCCGCGTCGCTGCGCAGCTCGCGGACCGCGGGCAGGTGCAGCAGGAAGCTGCGGTGCACCCGGACGAAGCGGTGCGCGTCCCAGTGCTCCTCCAGGCGCGAGAGCGGGATGCGCACCAGGTGCGACCCGGCCGGCACGTGCAGCCGGACGTAGTCGCCGTGCGCCTCGACGAACCGGACGTCCTCGCGGCGGACGTAGCGGGTCCGGCCCGCGGCCTCCACGGGCAGCACGGCCAGCTCGTCGACCCGCGGCAGGGCCGGCCCGGCCGGTCCCGGCGGGGCCGCCGCGGCGGGACCGGCGGCGGTGCGCCCGGCGCGGGCCCGGTGGACCCGGGCGAGCGCGTCGGCGAGCCGGTCGGCGCCGACCGGCTTGAGCAGGTAGTCGACGGCGCCGAGGCCGTACGCGGCGACGGCGTGCTCCTCGAAGGCCGTCACGAACACGATCTCGGGCGGGGTGGCCATCGCGGCGAGCACGCCGCCCAGCTCCAGGCCGTCCATGCCGGGCATCGTGATGTCGAGGAAGACGGCGTCGAAGCGGCCGGTGGGGATGGCGCGCAGGGCGTCGACGGCGCCGCCCGCGCGGGCGATCTCGCCGACGTCGGGCGCGTCGGCCAGCAGCGCGCAGATCTCGTCGAGGGCGGGGGCGACGTCGTCGACGGCGAGCACGCGCAGCGGCGCACCCACCTCAGACCACCACGCCGGGCTGGAAGCGGGGGATGCGCAGCACGATCCGGGTCCCGGCGCCGGGCGCGGTCTCGACGACCAGCCCGTGGCCGGGGCCGTACACGGCACGCAGCCTGCGGTCGACGTTCACCAGGGCCAGCCCGGCGCCCCCGGCCGTCCCGGCCAGCACGGCCCGGGCGTGCTCGGGGCTCATGCCCGGCCCGTCGTCGTCGACGGTGATCACGCAGACGTCCCCCTCGGCCTCGCCGCTGACCTGCACGAGCCCGCCGTCGGCGGACCGCTCGACGCCGTGCTGCACCGCGTTCTCCACCAGCGGCTGCAGCGCGAGCACCGGCACGGGCACCGGCAGCACCTCCGGCGCCACCCGCACCTGGACCCGCAGCCGGTCGCCGAGCACGGCGCGGGCCAGGGTCAGGTACGCCTCGACCGAGCGGAACTCCCCGGCCAGCGACACGTAGTCGCCGCGGGCCAGCGAGTGCCGGATGAACTCGGCGAAGGTCTCCAGCAGGT
Organism: Pseudonocardia spirodelae; assembly: GCF_037727765.1. NCBI lineage: Bacteria > Bacillati > Actinomycetota > Actinomycetes > Pseudonocardiales > Pseudonocardiaceae > Pseudonocardia > Pseudonocardia spirodelae. The sequence continues at coordinate 89,390 of NZ_JBBJUP010000004.1, forward strand.
CGCGCGCGCGGGCCGGGTCCGACCGCACGAACGAGGCGATCGTGGTCAGCGCGTTGTAGACGAAGTGCGGCGAGATCTGGGCGCGCAGGGCGCGCAGCCGGTCGGCCTCGGCCTCGGCCTCGCCGTCGGCGAGACGGGCGCGCTCCAGGGCGTCGGCGACGAACCCGGCGGCCCGGCGCGCCGCGGCCGAGCCGAGGGTGCCGCCCAGGACGAGGACGGCGCCGTCGTCGAGGGGCAGCGCGGTGCGGCCGGCCTCGGTCAGCCGCCGGCCGTGGGCACGCGCGGCGAGGGCGGCGCCGTCGTCGCGGCCGGGGCCCCACCACGTGACGGGCAGGCCCGGCCGCACCAGGCCCGCCGCGTCGGCGCCGCACAGCCCGGCCAGGCGGCGCAGGGCGTCGGCGGCGGCCGCGGAGCCGGCCGGGGCGCGCAGCCCGGCGGCGACGGCGACACCGGTCTCCAGCACCTCGGTCGGGTCGGCGGCGGGGTCCGGCGCGGCCCGGAACCGGCGGGCGCCCAGCCGGGGCCGCAGCGACGTGCGCGCAGCGCGCGTCCCGCGTTCGTGGTCCCCCTCGGCCGACACCTGAGTCAGGATAGGGCCCGCGCGGGCACCGTGGCCCCGGGCGGGCGCTAGCCTGCCCGCGTGATCGGCTCCACCCGCCTCAGCGCACTCGATCCCCACGTCGAGGGCGCGCTGCGGATGCCCGACGCCCGCTCCGGCCCGGTGCGGTCGCTGGTGACCCGTCTGGTGATCGCGGTGTTCGCGCTCGGGGCGACCACGCTGATCGTCTTCTTCGGGCGCGACGGCTACCTCGACAACAACGGCGCCGGCGAGATCTCGATGCTCGACGCGCTCTACTACGCGACCGTGTCGCTGTCGACGACCGGCTACGGCGACATCGTCCCGGTCAGCCCGACGGCCCGGGCCGTCAACATCGCCGTGATCACCCCGCTGCGGGTGCTGTTCCTGATCGTCCTCGTCGGTACGACCGTCGAGCTGCTCACCGAGCGCTCGCGGCAGTCGTTCCGGATCCAGCGCTGGAGGTCGCGCGTGCGCGAGCACACCGTCGTCGTCGGCTACGGCACCAAGGGCCGGGCCGCGGTGGAGACCATGCTGGGCGACGGCGTCGAGCCCGAGAAGATCGTGGTGGTGGACACCGACCGGACGCGCCTCGACGTCGCGTCCGGGCTGGGCCTGGTCACCGTGTCCGGCAACGCGACCCGCTCGGCGGTGCTGCGCATCGCGGGCGTGCAGCTGGCGACGACGCTGGTCGTCGCGCTGGACCGCGACGACACCGCGGTGCTGGTCACCCTGACCGCCCGCGAGCTGTCCAAGTCGATCTCGATCGTCGCGGCGGTGCGCGAGGCGGAGAACGTGCACCTGCTGCGCCAGTCCGGTGCCAGCTCGGTCATCGTCTCCGACGAGACGGCGGGACGGCTCCTGGGTGTCGCGACCCGCTCGCCCGCGGTCGTCGAGGTGGTGGAGGACCTGCTCACCCCGGACGCCGGGTTCGCGATCTCCCAGCGCCAGGTCGAGCCGTCCGAGGTCGGCGGGTCGCCCCGGCACCTGCCCGACATCGTGCTGGGCGTGGTCCGCGGCGAGCAGCTCCACCGGGTGGACTCCGCCGCGGTCGACGCGCTGGAGCGGGGCGACCAGCTGCTCTACGTCCGCAAGGCCACCCCCGCCGACGACGAGTGACCACAGCACCCTTGACCTGAAGTTGGGTTCAGGTCGCACGGTGGTCGCATGCGACCACCGACCACCCGCGGGTACGACGACCTCGCGGCCCTGATGACCCGGATGACCGGCGACGAGAAGCACGAGCCGGCCGCCACCTCCACCCTCGACGTGCTGTGGGTCCTCTACGACCGGATCCTGCGCGTCGACCCCGCCCGTGCCGACGACCCGGACCGTGACCGGTTCCTCGTCTCCAAGGGGCACGGCCCGATGGCGCTCTACGCGGTGCTGGCCGCCCGCGGGTTCCTCGACGAGGCCGCCCTCGACCGCTTCGCCGGGTTCGACTCGAACCTCGGCCACCATCCCGACCGCACGCTCGTGCCCGGGGTGGAGATCTCCTCCGGCTCGCTCGGGCACGGGCTCGGGCTCGCCGTGGGCACCGCCACCGGGCTGCGGCTGCAGGGCCGCGCCGCCCGCACCGTCGTGCTCGTCGGGGACGCCGAGCTCGACGAGGGCTCCAACCTCGAGGCGATCCAGTACGCCGGCCGCGCGGGCCTGGCCGGGCTGAGCGCCGTCGTCGTCGACAACCGGTCGGCCTCGCACGGCTGGCCCGGCGGGATCGCCGCGCGGTTCGCCGCAGAGGGCTGGGCGACCGTCGACGCCGACGGCCGCGACCACGACACGCTGGAGCGCGCGTTCCGCACCGTCCACGACGACCGGCCGCTGGCCGTCGTCGCGCACGTCGAGCCGAAGGGGAGTCCTCGATGACCGGCTTTGCTCTGCTCACCGCCACGCAGCAGCCCGCACCCACCCCGCCCGACCAGCGCGAACGGTTCTACGCGCTGCTACCCGAGCTCCTCGCGTCCGACCCCCGGGCCGTGGCGCTGCTCGCCGACATCGGCGCCGGCTACGTCGACGCCGGACCGGCCGTCGCCGACCGTGTGATCAACGTCGGCATCCGGGAGCAGCTGCTCGTCTCCGCCGCGGGCGGGCTCGCGCTGACCGGGATGCGCCCGATCGTGCACACGTTCGCGCCGTTCCTGGTCGAGCGGCCCTACGAGCAGGTGAAGCTCGACCTCGGCCACCAGGACGTCGGCGCGCTGCTGGTGTCGGCCGGCGCGTCCTACGACATGGCGGGCGCGGGGGAGACCCACTTCGGCCCGCGCGACGTGGCGCTGCTCGACACCCTCGACGGCTGGACCGTGCACGTGCCCGGGCACGCCGACGAGGCGCAGGCGCAGCTGCGCGCGGCGCTGCCCGGCGACGACCGGGTCTACGTCCGGCTCTCCGGCGCGTCCAACGCGCGGCCCTACGGGACCGGGCCGGGGATGACGGTGCTGCGGCGCGGGAACCGGGGCACGGTCGTCGCGGTCGGGCCGCTCGCGGACCGGACGCTGGCCGCCGTCGAGGACCTGGACGTGACGGTGCTGTACGCGCCGACGGTCCGCCCGTTCGACGCGGCCACGCTGCGCTCCACGCTGTCCGAGCCCGACGTGGTGCTCGTCGAGCCCTACCTCGCCGGGACCTCGGTCCGCCGCGTCGCCGAGGCCCTGCCCGACGTGCGCCACCGGGTGCTCGGGCTCGGTGTCGGGACGGCCGAGCTGCGCCGCTACGGGAGCCCGGCCGACCACGACGCCGCGCACGGTCTCGACGCCGACGGCATCCGCCGATCGGTCACGCGGTTCCTCTCGTAGGGTCGCCCGTGTGCGTCTGGCCACCTGGAACGTGAACTCGGCGAAGTCCCGGCTCCCGCGGCTGCTGCCGTGGCTCGACGAGCGGGAGCCCGACGTCGTCTGCCTGCAGGAGACCAAGCTGTCCGACGACGACTTCGGCGAGACGTTCGACGAGGCCCTGGCCGAGCGCGGCTACGCGAGCGCGCACCACGGCCAGGGCCGGTGGAACGGCGTGGCGCTGCTGTCGCGGGTGGGGCTCGACGACGTGGTGCGCGGCCTGCCCGCCGAGCCGGTCTTCACCGAGGGCGGGCTGGACGCCCCGGACGCGCGCGCCGTCACCGCCACCTGCGGCGGGCTGCGGGTGACCTCGGTCTACGTGCCGAACGGGCGCAGCCCCGAGGACCCGCACTACGCCTACAAGCTGCGCTGGCTGGCGGCGCTGCGCGAGCTCGTCGCGGCCGGGGACCCCGCGTCCGCGGTCGTCGCGGGGGACATGAACATCGCCCCGGCCGACGACGACGTGTGGGACCGCGCCCTGTTCGACGGCGCCACCCACGTCACCCCCGACGAGCGCGCCGCGCTGGACGCGCTGCTCGGGACCGGGCTGCGCGACGTCCTGCGCGAGCGCTGGCCGGACGAGCGCGTCTTCACCTACTGGGACTACCGCGCCGGACGGTTCCACCAGGACCAGGGCATGCGGATCGACCTCGTCCTCGCCGGGGACGGTCCCGCCGACCGGCGCGCCGCGGTGTGGGTGGACCGCAAGGCCCGGAAGGGGAAGTCTCCCAGTGACCACGCGCCGCTGGTCCTGGACCTCGACGAGGCCCCCGACGGCGACACGGGGCCGGTCGTCCCGCCGCCGTCCGCGCCGGCACCGCTCAGCCGCCGGGGATAGCCACTCGTCGCCGACCGGCCGTCCGTGGTGTGGTTCGAGTTGCAACGTTCGGAGTAACGCTGATAGCCCATCGAGGGTAGACCGCTACTTCCGGGGGATGACTGGCATGACTTCCACGACCACGAACAGCCCGCGCCGGATCGGCCGCACCGTGGGTGCCGCCGTCGCCACGGCCGCGCTCGTCGGGCTGACCGCCTGCGGCGCCGAGACCCCGCAGGTGCCGGGCGTCCCGACGAACCTGCCGCAGGTCCCGGGCGTCGGCGACCCGCGCCAGGCGTTCGGCGACGCCCACCAGAAGGCGCTCGGGCTCGCCGCGCTCGGCGGCCTGGGCGCCGAGCAGGGCCTCGGGCAGCAGGTGAAGGACCTCGCGCCGCAGGTGCAGGGCGAGGGCCAGCAGCTCAACGACAAGCTGCGCGGGCTCGCGTCCGCGATCGGCGTCGCCCTGCCCGACCAGCTCGCCCCCGAGGTGCAGGCCCAGGTCGACGACCTCAAGGCCCGCACCGGCGAGCAGTTCGACCAGGGCTGGCTGCAGGCCGCGAGCGAGCAGGTCGGGCAGCTGAACGACCAGACCCAGCAGCTGCTGAACGTGCCCGGCCTGCCGCCGGAGCAGCTCGACCAGGCCCGCGCGCAGCTGACGAACCTCGGTGAGCTGAAGACCAAGCTGGACGAGGCGGCGGCCGCGGCCGGCGCCGCGACCCCGGGCTCCGGCGCGGACTCCGGTGCCGCGGCCGGCGGCTCCGGCGGCGAGGCCGGCTCGGCCGCCGGCCAGGACGGCACCGCCGGTGCGGCGGGCCAGGACGGCGCCGCCGGTGCGGGTGGCGCGGGTGGCGCCGCCGGTCAGGGTGGCTCGGGTGCGCCCGCGGTCGACGCGGGCACCGGCGGCCAGGCCGCCGTCGCCGCCGACGCGGCGCTGCCGGTCGCGCTCGGCGCGGCGGGCCTGCTGCTGCTCGTCGCCGGGGCGCTCCGGCTGCGACGCGCCCGCTCCTGACCGCGGCATGAGCGTGCGGCGCCGGGGTCCGGCCGGGGGCCTGCGGGGAGCGGCCGTGCTGCTGCTCCTCGGCGCGGTCCTGCTGGGCACCGGCGCCGGGCTCGCGCTGGGGGGCGAGGTCCGCGTCGAGGCGTCCGACCTCGGCGCGGTCCCGTCGGCGACACCGGCCGCCGGCTCCGGTCCCGTCCCGGCGGCGGCCGGGCCGCTGCCCGCCGCCCGGGCGCTGCCGGTCCTGGCGCCGCCCGACCCGCCCCCGGCCGCCGCGACGCCCGACGACGCGGTGCTGCCCGGGAGCCCTGTCCCTGCCCCGGCACCGGCCGGGCCCCTCGTGCGCCCCGGGCCGCTCCTGCCCGGCCGCACCGTCCCCGTCCCGGCCCGCTCCGCCGGCCCCGCGGCCCTCGCGCCGCGGCAGCCGTGGACGGTGTCCGCCGTCTACCCGCCCATCACGACCACCGCGCCGGCGCCGCGCCCGTCGCCGGTGGTACCCGCGGTGCTCGACCTGCCCGCCCGCGGGATCAGCGCCCCCGTCGACGCCGTCGGCACCGGCCCGGCCGGCGGCATGGTCGTGCCCGAGCAGGTCCGGACGGTCGGCTGGTGGGCGCCCGGGGTGCTGCCCGGCGGCGCGGCGGGCAGTGCCGTCATCGCCGGGCACGTCGACTCGCGCACCCAGGGCGTCGGGTTCCTGTCGGTGCTGCCGCAGCTCGCCGCGGGGGAGCCGGTCGTGGTCCGCGGCGTCGACGGTCGCGGGGCGGCCTACCGCGTCGTCGCCCGCCGCGAGTACGGCAAGCACGACCTGCCCCGCGACGTGTTCCGCCGCGACGGCGACCCGCAGCTGGTCCTGATCACCTGCGGCGGGGTCTTCGACCCGGCCCGGGGCAGCTACGAGTCCAACATCGTCGTCTACGCCGTCCCGGTCGCCGCGCCCTGACCCGGCCCGCGGACACCCGCCCGGGGCCGTCCGGCGACCGCCTACCCTGACCTGCGTGAGCAGCACCGTGACCACCCCGCAGCAGACGACCGAGGCGCCCGAGCACGCCGCCGTCCGTGAGGCCGCCCTGCGCGCCCGGGCCGCGGCACCGGCCGTCCGTGCCGCGGGGGAGGGCCGGATCGACGACGCCCTGCGTGCCGCCGCGTCGCTGATCCGCGACCGCGCCCACGAGCTGCTCGACGTCAACGCCGCCGACGTCGACGCCGCGCAGCGCGCCGGGACGGCCGCGGGCCTGCTCGACCGGCTGCGCCTGGACCCCGAGCGCCTCGCCGGGATCGCCACCCAGCTCGAGGTGCTCGCCGCGACGCCCGAGCCGCCGACCGAGTGGCCGGTGCGGACGCTGGAGACCGGCGAGCGGGTGTTCGAGCGGCGCATCCCGGTCGGCGTCATCGGTGCGGTGTTCGAGGCCCGGCCGAACGTGACCGTCGACGTCGCCTCGCAGGTGCTCAAGGCCCGCAGCGCCGCCGTGCTGCGCACCGGATCCGCGGCCCTGCGCAGCGCGACGGCGCTGGTCGAGCAGGTCCTGCGGCCCGCGCTGGCCGACGCCGGGCTGCCCGAGGCCGCCGTGCAGCTCGTCCCGCTCCCCGGGCACGCCGGCGCGGAGGCACTGGTCGGGCTGCCCGACCTGGTGCCGCTGGTCGTCGTGCGCGGCTCCGGCGAGGTGACCCGCAAGCTGTCGCTGATCGGTGCCACCGCGGGCACCCGGGTGCTCGCCCACGCCGACGGCGGCGGCGTGCTCTACCTGGACTCCAGCGCCTCGCCGGAGGACGTCACCCGCCTGGTCACCGACTCGACCGACCGGCTCGGCGTCTGCAACCGGCTCAACCTGCTGCTGGTCGACCGGCCCGTCTACGACACCCTGCTGCCGGTCGTCACGGCCGCGCTCGACGCCCGCGGCATCGCCCTGTCGCTGCCGCCGCACGACCACCCGCTCGGCCACGAGTGGGCGCTGGACTCCGGCGCCGAGGCGCACGTGACCGTCGCCGCCGTCGACGGACCGGACGACGCCGCCGACACCGCCGCCCGCGAGACCTCCGGGCTGGCCGCCACGATCTGCGCCTCCGACGAGCAGGTCGCCCAGCGCTTCATCGACCGCTACACCGGCACCGGCGTGTTCTGGAACTCCCCGTCGCGGCTGCTCGACGGCTATAAGCTGCTCGGCCTGCCCGAGACCGGCATCAACGTCGACCACACCCCGGGCCCGCGCGGCCCGGTGACCTACCGCGACCTCGGGCTGCGCCAGTTCGTCGTCCTGCCCCCGGCCTGAACGGGCCGATCGCGGGGGGTGCGGGATAGCCTCGGCGGGTGTCCGTGATCGCCGAGAAACCCTCCCTCGAGCTGCACCGGGCCACGCTGGCCAACGGGCTGCGCGTGCTCGTCGTGCCGGACCCGGCCACCCCGGTGGTCGGGGTCTCGGTGCACGTCGACGTCGGCTTCCGGTCCGAGCCGCAGGGCCGCACCGGGTTCGCCCACCTGTTCGAGCACCTCATGTTCCAGGGCAGCGAGAGCCTGGAGAAGCTGGAGCACTTCCGGCAGGTCCAGTCCGCGGGCGGGATCTTCAACGGCTCCACCCACCAGGACTACACCGACTACTTCCAGGTGCTGCCCGGCGCGGCGCTGGAGCGGGCGCTGTTCCTGGAGGCCGACCGCCTGCGCGCCCCGAAGCTGACCGAGGAGAACCTGCGCAACCAGGTCGACGTCGTGAAGGAGGAGATCCGGCTCAACGTCCACAACCGCCCCTACGGCGGCTTCCCGTGGATCCTGCTGCCGCCGGTCCTCTACGACACCTTCCCGAACGCGCACAACGGCTACGGCGACTTCTCCGAGCTGGAGCAGGCGAGCCTGGACGACGCGGCCGCGTTCTTCGACACCTTCTACGCCCCGGGCAATGCGCTGGTCACCGTGCACGGCGACCTGGGCGAGTCCGGGGTGGACGGCACGCTGGCCCTGGTGGAGCGCCACTTCGGTGACATCCCCGCCCGCCCGGTGCCGCAGCGGCCCTCGTTCGCCGAGCCGGTGCCCGGTGCCGAGCGGCGGCGGTCGGTGGCCGACGCGCACGCCCCGCTGCCCGCGCTCGCGCTCGGCTACCGGGTGCCCGACCCGGGCGCCGAGCCCGGCGCGTACCTCGCGCACGCCATGCTCGCGACCGTCCTGGCCGACGGCGAGGCGGCCCGCCTGCAGCGCCGGCTGGTGCACACCGACGGGCTCGTCACCGACGTCTCCGCGTCGAACGGCCTGATGGGCGGCCCGTTCGACGCCCGCGACCCCGACACGTTCACGATCACCGCCGTGCACCCGGCCCAGGTGCCCGCCGAGCGGGTGGTCGCCGCCGTCGACTCCGAGCTGGACCGGCTCGCCGAGCAGGGCCCCGGCACCGAGGAGCTGGCGCGCCAGTCCGCCCGCTGGGCGGCCGCGCTGCACCGCGAGGACGACCGCGTCATGTACCGGATGCTGGGCCTCGGGGCCCGCGAGCTGCTCTACGGCCGCGCCGAGCTCGCCCTGGAGCTGCCGGCCCGGCTCGCCGCCCTGACCGGCGACGACGTGGCCGCCGCGGCCGCCCGGCTGCGCTCGGCCGGCCGCGCGCTGCTGACCGTCGAACCCGCGCCGAGCGACGCGGCGAGCACCGAGGGGAGCACCGCGTGACCGACCACCGCAGCGCGGAGGAGATCGGCCGCACCGGGCAGGGCCCGCGTCCGCTGCCGCCGCTGGGCCGCACCAAGGAGGTGCCGCTGCCCGACGTCCTGGTGGAGACCCTCCCCAACGGCCTCACCGTGCTCGCCGCGCGACGCCCGGGCGTCCCGCTGGTCGAGACCGTCCTGCGCATCCCCGCGGCCGCGCCCGGGCCGGTCGCCGACGCCGCCCGCACCGCGGGCACCGAGGTCCTCGCCGAGACGGTGCTGACCGGCACCGCGACCCGCGACCGGGTCGGGATCGACGACGCGCTGGCCGCGGTCGGCGGGGAGCTCGGCGTCGCCGTCGACCCCGAGTACCTGCAGGCCGGCGGGTCCGCGCTGGCGTCCGGTCTGCCCACCGTGCTCGACGTGCTGGCCGAGGTCCTCACCGCGGCCACCCACCCCGACGCCGAGGTCGCCCGCGAGCGGGCCCGGCTCGCCGAGCGGATCGCGGTGGCCCGCGCGCAGCCGCGCACCGTCGCCCGGGAGGCGCTGATGCGCCGCCGCTTCGGCGACCACCCGATCGTCTCGGAGATGCCCACCGCCGACGCCGTCGCGGCCGTCACCGCGGAGCGGGTGCGCGAGCTGCACGCCGACGTCGTCGTCCCGGACGGGGCGAGCCTGGTCCTGGTCGGCGACATCGACCCGGAGGCCGCCGTCGCCGAGGTCGCCCGCCGTCTCGGGGGCTGGACCGGCGACCACCCGGCGCGGCGGCTGTCCGCGCCGCCGGTGCCCGCGGCCGGGGACGTCGAGCTCGTGCACCGGCCCGGCTCGGTGCAGTCCCAGCTGCGGCTCACCGCGCCCGGGCTGGACCGCACCGACGAGCGCTACACCGCCTTCCAGCTCGCGAACCTGGTCTTCGGCGGCTACTTCTCCTCGCGCTGGATGGAGAACATCCGCGAGGACAAGGGCTACACCTACGGCGCCCACTCCGGGCAGGAGTTCGTGCCCGGCGGCGCCGTGCTGGGGCTCGACGCCGACGTCGCCTCCGACGTCACCGCCGCCGCGCTGCTGGAGACCCGCTACGAGCTGGGCCGCATGGTCGCGGTGCCGCCGACCGAGCAGGAGGTCACCTCGGCCCGCCGCTACGCGATCGGGTCGCTGCTGATCTCGCTCGACAGCCAGTCCGCGCTGGCCGGCACGCTCTCGGCGCTGCACGCGGCCGGGCTGGGCGTCGACTGGCTCCGCGACCGGCCGCGCCGCCTGGAGGAGGTCTCCGTCGACGAGGTCGCCGCGGCGGCCGCCGCGCTGTTCGCCCCGACCCGCTTCACCGGAGTGATCGTCGGCGACGCCGACGTGGTCGGGCCACCACTGGCCGCACTGGGCGGCGTGACCGGGGACGGGGACCGATGAGCCGCGGGGACTTCACGCTGACCGAGGAGCCGGTGCTGTCGCGCAACGCGCTCTCCCGCGACGAGAACCGGCGCCTGGACCCGGGCTGGGTGCGCGACACCTGGCCGAAGGCCCGCGTCGTCGTCGTCGACGAGACCGGGCGCACCCCGGTCGACTGGGACGTCGCGCCCGGCCACGAGTTCCACGAGACCGACGCGGCGGCCTGGGACGGCGCCGCGGGCCGCGGCGGGCACGTCCGCACCCGGGCCGGGACGGACCTGGCCACCGAGCCGCCGGCCGAGGCCGTCCTGCTCGGCGAGCGCGAGGGCGTCCCCTACTGGGCGGTGCGGGTCGGCACCGAGCGCACCGCGGACAGCGACATCTTCACCGGCGAGGGGGAGTGGGCGGACCTGCGCGCGGCCGGGGCGTTCCTCGACCCGCTGGGGTCCGGGCTGCTGACCGGCGCGGTCGCCACCCTGAACTGGCACGACCGGGCCCGCTTCTGCGCCGTCGACGGCACCCGCACCCGTCCGCACAACGCGGGCTGGGCGCGCGTCTGCGACAACGGCCACGAGGAGTACCCGCGCACCGACCCGGCGATCATCTGCCTGGTCCACGACGGCGCCGACCGCGTCCTGCTCGCCCGCCAGCCGGTGTGGCCGGTCGGCCGCTACTCCGTGCTGGCCGGGTTCGTGGAGTCCGGCGAGTCGTTGGAGGCGTGCGTGCACCGCGAGATCGCCGAGGAGGTCGGCATCGCGGTGTCCGACGTGCGCTACCTCGGCAGCCAGGCGTGGCCGTTCCCGCGCTCGCTGATGGTCGGCTTCCACGCGATCGGGGACCCGGACGTCCCGCTGCGCCCGCAGGACGGCGAGATCGCCGACGCCCTGTGGGTCACCCGCGCCACGCTGCGCGCGGCGCTGGCCCGCGGCGACTGGGGCACCCGCGACACCCACGACGACGCCCCGGACGGCACCGACGGCCCGGTCGTGATGCTGCCGGGCACGGTCTCGATCGCGCGCACGATGCTGGAGTCCTGGGCCGCGGCCGGCGGCTGAGCCCCGGCACGGCGACGGCCCCGCCCCCGGATCACCGGGGACGGGGCCGTCGCGCTCCGTGGTGGGAGTGCAGGGGAGGTGTCAGACCCCGAGCCGGGTCCTCACCTCGGAGAAGCTCGGGTTGGTGGCGACCGACTCGTCGGGGAAGACGACCGTCGGCACCGTGCGGTTGCCGCCGTTGGCCTGCTCGACGAACGCGACGGCGTCCGGCTCGCGCTCGATGTCGATCTCGCGGTAGCCGATGCCGGCCTGGTCGAGCTGCAGCTTGAGCCGGCGGCAGAAGCCGCACCAGCTGGTCGTGTACATCGTCAGGTCCGCCATGTGGTGTGCAACCGGTCGGGGCGCCGGTTTCTTCCCCCGCCGCTGTGACCTCCCCGGCACCGGTACCCGGCCGGGGCGGGCGGGCGGCCCGGAACCGTCGGGGGCGGGTGTCAGGATGGGTGGGTGCCGTCCCGATCCTCCGCCCGGTCCGCCGCCCGTCCGACCCGCGCGCCCCGCGCCGGGGCGGCGCCGGACCCGGCGGCCCCGATCGGTGCCGACGGGCTGGACCCGGAGCAGCGCGCCGCCGTCCACGCGCCGCGCGGGCCGGTGTGCGTGCTGGCCGGCGCCGGGACGGGCAAGACCCGCACGATCACCCGCCGGATCGCGCACCTGGTGACCTCCGGGCACGTCGCCGCGGGCCAGGTCCTCGCGGTCACGTTCACCGCCCGCGCGGCGGGGGAGCTGCGCACCCGGCTGCGCGCGCTCGACGCGTCCGGCGTGCAGGCCCGCACGTTCCACGCCGCGGCCCTGCGCCAGCTGCGCTACTTCTGGCCGCAGGTGATCGGGGGCAGCCCGTGGCCGCTGCTGGACGGCAAGCTGCGCCTGGTCGGGCAGGCCGCCGCCCGCGCGCGGGCCGGCACCGACTCCGACGCGCTGCGCGACCTGGCCTCGGAGATCGAGTGGGCCAAGTCCTCGCTGATCGCCCCGTCGGACTACGCGGCCGAGACGGCGCGCCGCCGCCGCGACACCCCCGGCCCGGCGGAGCAGGTCGGGCAGGTCTACGCCGCCTACGAGGAGCTGAAGAACGCCGCCGAGCAGCTCGACTTCGACGACCTGCTGCTGCACACCGCGGTCGCGCTGGAGGAGCACGGCGGGGTCGCGGAGGAGTTCCGGTCCCGCTACCGCTGCTTCGTCGTCGACGAGTACCAGGACGTCACGCCGCTGCAGCAGCGCTTGCTCGACGCCTGGCTCGGCGACCGCGACGACCTGACCGTCGTCGGCGACGCCAACCAGACGATCTACACCTTCGCCGGCGCCTCGCCGCGCTACCTGCTGGAGTTCCCGCGCCGCTTCCCCGAGGCCGCCGTCGTGCGGCTGCAGCGCGACTACCGCTCCACCCCGCAGATCGTCGGGTGCGCGAACCAGCTGATCGGCGCCGCCCGCAACCGGCCCGCGGGGTCGCGGCTGCAGCTCGTCGGGCAGCTGCCGCCCGGGCCGGACCCGGACTTCTCCGAGCACGACGACGAGGCCGGCGAGGCCGCCGCCGTCGCCGGGCGGATCCTGACGCTGATCAACGACGGCACCGAGCCGTCGGAGATCGCGGTGCTGTTCCGGATCAACGCGCAGTCCGAGGCGTTCGAGCAGGCGCTGTCCGACGCCGGCGTCCCCCACCAGGTCCGCGGCGGCGAGCGCTTCTTCAACCGGCCCGAGATCCGCCGGGCGATGCTCGCGCTGCGCACCGCGGCCCCGGACCAGCGGCCCGGCACCGACCTCGTCGACGTCACCCGCGCGGTGCTCGGCGCCCGGGCCGGCCTGACCGACGAGCCGCCGAGGGGCGCGACGCTGCGGGCCCAGTGGGAGTCGCTGCTCGCGCTGGTCGGCGTGGCCGAGGAGCTGGCCGCCGTCGAGCCGGCGGCCGACCTGGCCCGGCTGTGCGCCGAGCTCGAGACCCGCGCCGACCACGCCCAGGCCCCGGTCGTCAACGGGGTCACCCTCGCGTCGCTGCACGCGGCGAAGGGCCTGGAGTGGGACGCGGTGTTCCTCGTCGGGCTCGCCGACGGCACGCTGCCGATCGGCCACGCCGGCGACGACGAGGCGGCCGTCGAGGAGGAGCGGCGCCTGTTCTACGTCGGCGTCACCCGCGCCCGCCGGGTGTTGTCGATGTCGTGGTCGCTCTCGCGCGCCTCGGGCCGCGGCCCGAAGCGCCGCCGTTCCCGCTTCCTGTACGGGCTGATCCCCGACTCGCACCCGGCGTCGCGGGTGGCGGGGGAGCGCCGCCCCGGCGGTGCCCGTCCCAAGTGCCGGGTCTGCGGCACCCCGCTGTTCGGCGCGACGGCGACCAAGCTGCTGCGCTGCGACGACTGCCCGTCCGACGTGGACCTGGAGCTGCTCGACCGGCTCAAGCAGTGGCGGGCGGCGACGGCGAGGACGCAGGACGTGCCGGCGTTCGTGGTGCTGACGGACGCGACGCTCACCGCGATCGCCGAGCAGCGCCCGTCGGACCCCTCGGCCCTGGTCGGCATCCCGGGGATCGGCGCGGCGAAGCTCGACCGCTACGGCGACGACGTCCTGCAGGTGCTCGCCGAGCACGCCGCGGAGGGTTCGCGAGCCCCGATCCGGTAGTCGCCGGATGAACTTCGGAAAAGTCTTCGAATAATCGGTTGCCGTCCGCTGCGCTGCACTCCTAGTGTCAACTGCACCGAGTGGAGCAACCGCTCCGCACACACGCGCCGCGCGGGAGACCGCGCCGGTGGGGAACGACAGGAGGTGACCGACATGGGCACGAGCGACACGACCGTCCGGGTCGGCGCCGTCCTGCGCGCCTCCGCCCCGGTGTGCGGCGCGGTGCGGACCGTCGTCGCGCACGACGTCGCGCACGCGGGCATCGCCCTGTCGCCGATCGGCGGCCTGCGCCGTCGCGAGGCGGGTGAGGGCCTGATCGCCGTCCGCGCGCTCCGTGTCGAGGGTGACGTGTACCTGCAGGGCGGAATGCCGGCCGGTGCCACCCCGATCTTCGATGACAAGTCCACATCAGCGTCCGTTCCTGGGCGCCGAGGGAGTCCCTGACCTCTCAGCGCCGGCGAGTCCCATCGGGGCCGCGGAACCCACGCACACGGGTTCCGCGGCCCCGATTTTTTTGTCCGTCCATCCGTCCCGAGAGATGAGCAGTCCTGTCCCGAGCAGTCCCTACGACCAGCAGAGAAGTTCGATCGAGGAGGTCGATCGTGTACGTGCGATCCGTTCCGTGTGACGGCGGACTGATCACCGAGCAGTCCGGCGGCGGCGCCGGACCCGACGAGGTGCGGCTCCGGGCCGTGCCGGGCGGGCCCGCCGGGCGTCGTTCGGCCCTGCCCTGCCGCAACGGCGACGCCGACCTGTGGTTCGCCGAGGCCCCGGCCGAGCTGGAGGAGGCCAAGTCCCGCTGCTCGCACTGCCCCCTGCAGCGCGAGTGCCTGGCCGGCGCGCTGGAGCGCGGCGAGCCGTGGGGCGTGTGGGGTGGCGAGATCTTCGAGCGCGGCCGGGTCATCCCGCGCAAGCGCCCGAGGGGTCGTCCCCGCAAGGCCGACCTGGAGCGCGACCGGGCCCTGGCCCTGGCCGCCGGCCACTAGCAGCACCCACCGCGTACGGGCCCGAGCCCGCACCCGCAGAACCCGAGGAGAGCGACATGAACGACCTGACGACGGCACCGGCCGTGCGACCGATGTCCCGCACCGACCTCCCGACCCACCTCGTGAACCAGGAGAACGCGATGACGCTCATCCAGGAAGCCCTGGCGAGATCCCATCAGCAGGAGGCACAACGGGTGGCGGCCGAGTACCGGCGCGCGCGCCGGCTCACCGCCGGGCGGGGCTGGTCGCGGCTCGCGACGTGGGCCTCGGCCCGCGCGGAGCGGGCGCGGCTGCGCAACGGCTGACGGCCGTCGCCCACCGCGGCCGCGGCGAACCGACCCGGGGTCGGCCGCCGGGCCGCGGCGCTGTCCCGGTGCCCCGTCCGGACCACGTGTCCGGGCGGGGCACCGTCGTGTCCGGGGTCGCCCCCGGCGGCGGCTCTGCTCTGCTCACCCGGGCGCAGCGCCGCCGGTCAGGACGGTGGCGCGCCGGTGAAGGCCGCGGCGAACTCCGCCGACGGGGCGATCTCGGTGATCACGTCGACCAGCACGCCGTCCGGTCCCTCGACGATGAAGTGACGCTGCCCGAAGTCCTCGTCGCGCAGCGGCAGCACCGCCGTCAGCCCGCCACGGACGACGAGGCGCTCCCACTCGGCGTCGACGTCGTCGACCTCGAGGTTGACGAGCAGCCCGCCGGCGGCCCGGCCGCGGTACCCGGCCGGGATGGTCGGGTGGTCCCGGTCGAGCACCGCCAGCTCGTGGCGCCCGTGGCGCAGGCTGACGTACCAGCCGGAGTCGAAGACGACCGAGAAGCCCATCGGTCCGGACCAGAACGCGCGGGCGGCCGGGACGTCGGCCGTCGCGAGGACCGGGTAGCTGCTGCGAAGCACGGCACCCTCCATTTCACATACTGATGGTATGTGAAAGGTAGTGACGTACCATCGGTACGTCAACGGGGAGGTGGCATGGGGGTCCGCGACGACCAGCGGGAACGCACGCACCGTGCGCTGCTCGACGCGGCCGAGCGGCTGTTCGCCCGCGACGGCTACGGCGCGGTCGGGCTGCCGGCCGTCGTCGCCGCCGCCGGGGTGACCAAGGGCGCGCTCTACCACCAGTTCGACGGCAAGGCCGCGGTGTTCGCCGCGGTGCTGGACCGGGTCGCGGACCGGGTGGCCGGCCGCGTGGTCGCCGCGGCCGAGGCGGTGCCCGACCCGTGGGGACGGCTCGTGGCCGGGTGCCGGGCGTTCCTCGACGCCAGCACGGAGCCCTCCGCCGCGCGCATCATGCTCGTCGACGGCCCCGCCGTCCTCGGCTGGGCGGACTGGCGCGAGCGCGACGCGCGGTCCTCCGGCCGGCACCTCGTCGAGGCGCTCGAGGAACTGGTGGGCTGCGGGGAGCTCACCCCGCAGCCGGTGGGGCCACTGGCCCGCCTGCTGTCCGGCGCGATGAACGAGCTGGCGATGTGGCTCGCCGAACCCGGCACCACCGACGCGGACCGGGCCGCGGCCGGCGCCGCCCTCGACCGGGTGCTCGACGGCCTGCGCGTCCGCCCCGCCGACCGGCCGGACGCCGTCCGACCTGCTCCGCTGCGCCCTGGTGAGCAGAGCAAAGGGACAGCGGACGACCCCGCTGCGCCCCGGTGAGCAGAGCAAAGGGACAGCGGACGACCCCGCTGCGCCCCGGTGAGCAGAGCAAAGGGACAGCGGACGACCCCGCCGGAGGGCGGGCCCGCACGGCTCGGCGTGGGTCAGCCCGTCGGCGCGTCCGGCTCGAACATCTGCGGCTGCCACTCGGCGACGATCTCCCGCAGGCGCACGTGCGCGTCGAGCTGGCAGAGGATGCCCAGCGTCCCCATCGTCACCCGGTGCACGAGCAGGAACCGTGGCGGCAGGTTCAGCGCCCGCCCGATGGCCGCGTCGGGGCTGCGGAGGTCGCCGACCCGTTCGGCCTGGCGCTGGATCCAGCGCCGGCTGAAGTGGAACTCCTCGTCCTCCAGCGGCTCGGTGAACGGCGCCAGGTAACCCAGGATCTGCTCCTGCTCGATGCGCGCGCCGTCGCGGACGAACCCGGCCGAGCGCATCAGCGCCATCAGGTCGCCGCTGCGCCCCTGCAGCGCGTACTTGGTCATCTCGACCAGCTCGGGCGGCATCCCGTCGGGCATCCGCGCGACGGCGCCGAAGTCGAGGACGAGCAGGCGGCCGTCGTCGAGGATCCCGAAGTTGCCGGGGTGCGGGTCGGCGTGCAGCAGGTGGGCGCGGTCCGGGGCGGAGTAGTGGAAGCGCGCGAGCCGGTTGCCCGCGTGGTCGCGCTCGGCGCGGGTGCCCTCGCGGATGACCGAGGACAGCGGGCGCCCCTGCACCCACTCGGTGATGACGGCCTTGGGTGCGGAGCCCACCACGCGCGGGACCTTGACGTCCGGGTCGTCCTCGAAGACGGCGGCGAACTCGCGCTGGTAGGTGGCCTCGTCGCGGTAGTCGAGCTCCTCCTCCATGCGCTCGCGGAGCTCGGCGACGAGCGGCTTGATCTCCATCCCGGGGACCAGCGGCTGCAGGATGCGGCTCATCCGGCCGAGCTGGCGCAGGTCCGAGCGCAGCGCCTCCTCCGCGCCGGGGTACTGCACCTTGACCGCGACGTCGCGGCCGTCGCGCTTCCAGACGGCGCGGTGCACCTGCCCGATGCTGGCCGCGGCGGCCGGGGTCTCGTCGAAGTCGGCGAAGCGGGAGCGCCAGGAGCGGCCGAACTGCTGGGTCAGCATGTAGTCGACGTCGCTCATCGGCATCGGCGGCGCCGCGGCCTGCAGCTTGGTCAGCGCGTCGCGGTAGGGCTCGGCGTACTCGTCGGGCACGGCGGCCTCGAACACGCTCAGCGCCTGGCCGAACTTCATCGCGCCGCCCTTGAGTTCGCCGAGGACCTCGAAGAGCTGCTCGGCGCTCTTGGCGGCGATCTGGGCGGAGATCTCGTCGCGGTCGCCGCCGGTGAGACGGCGCCCGAACCCGGCGGCGGCGCGCCCGGCGACGCCCAGCGGGATGCCCGCGAGCTTGACGGTGCGCGAGGCCGTGCGGCGGGGAATGTCGCTCACACCATGATTGTCCACCCCGGCGGGCCCGTCCCGCACGCCGCGGTGCGCGGCGGCACGCTCGCGGGGCCCGTCGCACAGGGGCATCCGGGCCGCCCCGGACCCGGCCGGGTGACGAGCGTCGCGGTGCCGGGGTCCAGGGCCAGTACCGCTCCCCAGGACGCCGGGGGCGGCCCGCCGCGCACCGGCCCGTCCACCGCGGCCAGCGCCTGACCGACGGTCAGCGCGGCCGTCGCGACGACCACGTGCGGCGCCGCCGACGAGGGCCCCGGCCCGGGCGCACCCGCGCAGGCCGCGCACGGTCCGCGGCCCGGCAGCACCAGCGGCCCGACGAGCCCGCCGCCGTCGCGGACGGCGGTGAACAGGTGCTCGACCGGCCCGGCCGGCGGCGCGGTGGTGCCGCCGGCGAGCACCACGAGGTCGGCGGGCACGCGGCGCGCCGGAGCGGGGTCGGCGCCGGCGTCGCGCAGGGCGGCGGCCAGCGCCGCGGCCCGGTCCCGTCCCGGTGGGACCGGCAGCCCGGCGAGGACGTCGTCGGCGCCGGTGGTGCCCGTGACCCGTGCCGACACGAGGCCGATCCCGGCCCGGGCGAGCCCGGTGACCACGCCGACGGCGAGCGGCCCGTCCCCGCGGACCTCCACCAGCGTGCCCGCACGGCGCCGCCGCACCCGGTCCTCGACGTCCGGGTCGGCCAGCAGCCCCGCCCGCAGCAGGACGGCGAGCAGCGCCGCGACCTCGCCGTCGTCGTCGCCGGTCAGGTCGGCGGTGGCGCACGGGCCGTCGGCGAGGCGGTCCAGCGCGGCGACGGCGGCGGGCGACAGCTCCTCCAGCAGCCGGGCCCGCGGTGGGGCGGTCCCGATCCGGCGGGCGCGGGGCCCGGCCGGGCGCACCGTGAGGTGGGCGGCGGGCGCGAGCCGCGGCGGCAGTCCGGTCACCGTGCCCAGGCTGCCGCGGTCGCGTCCCCGGCGGGCCGGATCGCGGGAGAGGTGGTCGCACCCGCGAACGGCCGCGGCGCGGGGTATGGGGTGTCGGGGGCGCGGCGGCCTACCCTGGGGCCATGGCGAGCCCCCCGGTAGAGGTCCGACGCAGCGCCCGCCGGAAGCGGATGGTCAGTGCCCGCCGCGAGGGCGACCGGCTCGTCGTCTTCATCCCGGGGTGGATGTCGGCCGAGCAGGAGCGCGACTGGGTCGCGGAGATGGTCAAGCGGGTGGAGGCGAGCGAGGCGCGCCGCCGCTCGCCCGGCCGCAACAACGACGAGGCCCTCCTGCGCCGCGGCCGGGAGCTGTCGAAGCGCTGGCTGGAGGGCCGCGCCCGGCCGGCGTCGATCCGGTGGGTGCCGGTGATGCGGACCCGCTGGGCGTCCTGCACCCCCGACGACGCCACCATCCGGATCAGCGAGCGGCTGCGCGACGCGCCCGGCTGGGTCGTCGACTACGTCCTGGTGCACGAGCTCGCGCACCTGCTGTCCGCCGCGCACGACGACGTGTTCTGGTCCTGGGTGCACCGCTACCCGCGCACCGAGCGCGCCATCGGCTACCTGGAGGGCCTCAACGCCGCCGCCGAGCTGGGCATCACCGGCGTCGACGGCGACCCCGCGACCGCCGACGAGGCCGACGGGCTGCCGGTCGACGACGAGCCGGTCCGCGCGACCGGCACCTGAGCGTCCCGCCCGGTCCCGGGGGACACGGACCGGACCGGCGCCGCGGTCAGGACTCGCCGCGCCGCGGCCCCTCGTCGCCGTCGCCGGTGTCGTTCTCGGAGCCGGAGCCGGAGCCGGAGCCGGAGCCGTCGTCGGCCGCGGACGGGCCGGGGTCCGCCGCGCGCTCGGCGTCGGCGGCCATCTGGCGCTCCAGCTCGGCGATCGGGTCGTCCGGCACGCCGCCGGCCACGCCGCCGCGGACGAAGGCCTCCGGGTCGTCGAGGTCGTCGGCCGAGGGGATCAGGTCCGGGTGCGCCCAGACGGCGTCGCGCCCGTCGACGCCCCGCTCCTCGCCGAGCCGCTTCCACAGGTCGGCGGCGGCCCGCAGCTTGCGCGGGCGCAGCTCCAGCCCGACGATCGTCGCGAACGCCTGCTCGGCGGGCCCGCCCGAGGCGCGGCGGCGGCGCATCGTCTCGCGCAGCGCCTCCGCGCCGGGCAGCCGCTCGGCCAGCGCCTCGGCGACGACCGTGTCCACCCAGCCCTCGATGAGCGCCAGCAGCGTCTCCAGCCGGGCGAGCGCCGCCTTCTGCTGCGGGGTGTCCTCCGGCTCGAACATGCCGGACTGCATTGCCTCCTGGATCGACTCCGGGTTCGACGGGTCGATCCCGCGGGCCAGCTCCTCGATCCGGGAGGTGTCCACCGAGATCCCGCGGGCGTACTCCTCGACGGCGCCGAGCAGCCGCTCCCGCAGCCAGTGCACGTGGGTGAACAGCCGCTGGTGGGCGGCCTCGCGGGCGGCGAGGTAGAGCGTCACCTCACCGGCCGGGCGGTCGAGCCCCTCGGTGAACCGGGCGATCGCCTCCGGCAGCAGGGCCGCCGTGCGCTCCGGGCCGACCGGGATGCCGAGCTCGGTGGAGGTCAGCACCTCCTTGCCGAGCTGCGCGAGCCCCTGGCCGAGCTGGCTGCCGAACGCCATCCCGCCCATCTTGCCGAGCATCCCCAGCATCGGGCCGG
Organism: Pseudonocardia spirodelae; assembly: GCF_037727765.1. Classification (NCBI taxonomy): domain Bacteria; kingdom Bacillati; phylum Actinomycetota; class Actinomycetes; order Pseudonocardiales; family Pseudonocardiaceae; genus Pseudonocardia; species Pseudonocardia spirodelae. Next base: position 109,986 of record NZ_JBBJUP010000004.1, read on the forward strand.
CGGCGCCGCGCACCTCCTCGGGCAGGCCCTCGACCCAGGCCGAGGACAGCCGCGTCGCGACCGGGTCGCACAGCCGCTTCCAGGTCGGCATGCCGGCGCGCACCCAGTCCGACGGGGTCCACGCCTTCACCTCGCCACCGGAGGACGGGAAGGTCGTCGCCGGGTCGAGCCACAGCTCCGCGAGCCGGACGGCCTCGGCGACGCCGCTGCGCTGGGAGTCGGTGAGCGACGACGTCGACTGCGCGAGCTGCTGGGTGGCGAGACGGGTGGCGAGCTCGTAGTCGACCGGGCCGCCGTCGCCGGACCCGGCGCCGGACAGCATCTGGCCGAGCTGGGAGAGCATCTGCCCGAGCTGGCTCATGTCGAACTGGCCGCCGGGCGGCATGCCGGGCATCCCGGGGATGCCGCCCATGCCGAACGCGGCGAACGGGTTCTGCGCGCCGCCGCCGGGCGAGGACTGCGGGTCGTCGGACTGCGGGTGCGACCCGAAACCGAACGGGTCCTTCGGGCCCTCGGGCTCGCGACGCCCGGACGAGCCGCCCTCCGCGCCGGAACCCGGCTCCGAGCCCTCACCGGACTGGTCACCGGAGTCGCGGTCGCGGTCGGCGGGGCCGAAGCCGAAGGGGACGTCGCTCATGGCCCCCACCGTACGCGGGGCCCGGGGGTCGACGCCGCTCCCGGAGCGGGCGGATCGGGCCAGGTGGGGCCGTGTTCGCCGGGAGCGGACGGGGGAACCCGCGCGGCTCAGGAGCAGCCGGCGGGGGTGCCGCCGGAGTCGAGGGTGGTCAGTGCGCCGACCGCCTCGTCGAGCGTCCCGACCCGCACCAGCTGCAGGCCATCGGGCGCGTCGCCGGCCGCCTCGGCGCAGTTCGCCGCGGGCACCAGGAAGGTCTGCGCGCCGACCTCGCGGGCCTTGAGCATCTTGAACCGGATGCCGCTGATCGGGCCGACCCGGCCCTCGGCGTCGATGGTGCCGGTGCCGGCGACGAACCGTCCTCCGGTCAGCGGGCCGGGCGTCAGCTTGTCGACCAGGGCGAGGCTGAACATCAGCCCGGCCGAGGGCCCGCCGACGTCGCCGAGGGTGATCGTGAGCTTCTGGCCCTCGGCGGGGGAGGTGGCCGGGGTGATCCCGAGGAACGCGCGCGCCGGGTCGGTCGGGTGCGCGGACGGGGTGACGGTGACCTCGCGGGGCGCCGCGTCGCCGCGGCGGATCGTGAGCGCGACCGGGACGCCCGGGCGGGCCGCGCCGAGCGCGTCGAGCAGGCCCTGCACGGAGGTGACCGGGGTGCCCGCGACGGCGCGGATCTCGTCGCCCGGCTCCAGCACCCCCGCCGACGGCGACGGGTCGGTCAGCGCGCCGACCGTCACCCGGGTCGGCAGGTGCAGGTGGTTGAGCGCGGCGGCCTCGGCGTTGGCGATGGAGCCGTCGAACTCCTGCTGGTTGGCCTGCGTGACCTGCTCGGTCGTCTCCCCGGGCGGGTAGAGCGACGAGCGCGGCGCCAGCCGGTAGGTGCCCGAGGCCCACATCCCCAGCGCGCGCAGCGTGGAGATCCCGTCGGTGACCCCGACGGTGGTCATGTTCAGGTGCCCGGTGGTCGGGTAGGTCGGCAGCCCGTCGGCGGAGACGACCGGTGTGCCCTCGACCTCGCCGAGCGTGTCGAAGGTGGGGCCGGGCCCGAGGGCGACGACCGGGGCCGGGACCACCGTCCCGACGGCGGTGAGCGCGAGCAGCACCAGGACCGCCGTCACCCACGTCGAAGATCGAACGCCCACGGAACGGCACCCTACGATCGTGCGACGGCGACGGCGCGCCCGACCCCGGTGCGTCCTGCGACGATGCGCCCGGAGGCCCGGTCGCCCTCGCGCCCGAAGTGTCTTTTTCGTCCCGACACGCCGGGACCCGACCGCGACTTCACCGAACCTCCGTACAGTTGCCCCCGGAGAACCGGTTCGTCGCCTGGCGCCGGCTGCGCTCTCCGCGTGTCGTACCCGAACTGTGGAGCGTGCCCGTGTCGTCCATGCGGCCCCCTGTGGGAGCGCCGTCGCTGACCCGCCGAACCCGGATCCTGCTGGTCGCCGCGGGCGTCCTCGTAGTGCTTCTGCTCGGTGGCTCCCGGCTGCTGAACTTCTACGTCGACTACCTCTGGTTCGGCGAGGTCGGGTTCCGGAGCGTCCAGCTCACCCGGCTGTTCACCCAGATCGTGCTGTTCGGGGTCGTCGCCCTGGTGGTCGGCGGCCTGGTCGCGCTGACGCTGTGGCTGGCCTACCGGTACCGGCCGGTGTTCGTGCCGGTCTCGGGCCCCGAGGACCCGGTCGCCCGGTACCGCACCACGATCATCCAGCGGCTGCGGCTGTTCGCCGTCGGCGTGCCGGTCGCGATCGGGCTCGTCGCGGGGCTCGCGGCGCCGACCCAGTGGCAGACCGTGCAGATGTTCCTGCACGGCGTCCCGTTCGGCCGGGTCGACCCGGAGTTCGGCAACGACATCGGCTTCTACGCCTTCACGCTGCCGTTCCTGCGGATGACGCTGAACTGGCTGTTCGTCGCGGTCGCGATCTGCTTCGTGCTGGCGCTGGTGACCCACTACATCTTCGGCGGCATCCGGCTGTCGGGCCGCTCCGGCTTCGTCTCCACCGCGGCGCGCGCCCAGCTCGCCGTCCTGGCCGGGGTGTTCGTGCTGCTCAAGGCGGTCGCCTACTGGTTCGACCGCTACGACCTGCTGTGGTCCAACCGCAACGCCCAGACGTTCTACGGCGCCACCTACACCGACCTCAACGCGGTGCTCCCGGCCAAGCTCATCCTGCTGGTCATCGCGGTCATCTGCGCGCTGGCGTTCTTCGTCGCGGCGTTCCGGCAGAACCTGCAGATCCCGGCCGTCGCCGTGGTCATGCTGGTCGTCTCCTCGATCCTGGTCGGCACGGCGTTCCCGCTGGTGCTGCAGCAGTTCGTCGTCGCGCCGAACGCGAACGTCAACGAGGCGCCGTCGATCGAACGCAACATCGCCGCGACCCGCGACGCGTTCGGCATCGGGCCCGACACGGTGAAGGTCGTCCCGTACGCCGGGACGTCCGAGGCGACCCCGGCCCAGGTGCGGGCCGACACCAGCACCATCCCGAACATCCGCCTGCTCGACCCCGGCAAGCTGAACCGCACGTTCACCCAGCTGCAGCAGCGGCGGAACTTCTACGGGTTCACCCCGAACCTGGACATCGACCGCTACACCGTCCGCGGCGAGACCCAGGACTACGTCGTGGCCGCCCGCGAGATGGACGCCAACGCCCTCGCCGGCAACCAGCAGGACTGGATCAACCGGCACCTGGTCTACACGCACGGCAACGGCTTCGTCGCCGCGCCGGCCAACCAGGTCAACGAGGCGCTGGAGGACGCGGGCGGGGCCGGCGGCCTGCCGAACTTCCGGGTGTCGGACACCCAGGCGCAGAACTTCGTCCCGCTGCAGCAGCCGCGCATCTACTACGGCGAGCTGCTCGACAACCAGTACTCGATCGTCGGCGCCCAGCCGGGCACCGCACCGCGCGAGTACGACACCGACGAGGCGCAGTACACCTACACCGGCGCGGGCGGCGTGCCGATCGGCGGCCTGTTCGACCGGACCGTCTTCGCGCTGGCCTACGGCGAGCGGAACATCCTGTTCAACCAGGAGATCAACGCCGACTCGAAGATCATGTACGTCCGGAACCCGCGGGACCGGGTCCAGGCCGTCGCCCCGTGGCTGACCCTGGACAACGACCCGTACCCGGCCGTCGTCGACGGGCGCGTGCAGTGGATCGTCGACGGCTACACGACGCTGCAGGACTACCCCTACGCCGAGCGGGTGCAGCTGGGCGACGCGACCAGCGACTCCCGGCTCGGGCCGAACGGCCAGCAGCTGCCGAACGACACCGTCAGCTACCTGCGCAACTCGGTCAAGGCCACCGTCGACGCCTACGACGGCACGGTGAAGCTCTACGCCTTCGACGAGGCCGACCCGGTCCTGCAGACCTGGTCGGCGGCGTTCCCGGGCACCGTGCTGCCCCGCTCGGCGATCTCCCCGGAGCTGCAGGCGCACCTGCGCTACCCCGAGGACCAGTTCAAGGTGCAGCGTGAGCTGCTGACCCGCTACCACGTCGACGACCCGGGCGAGTTCTTCTCCACCGTGTCGTTCTGGGACGTGCCGTCCGACCCGACGGTGCAGGGCAGCGGCGGCACCCAGGACGCGCAGCCGCCGTACTACCTCTACGCCGGGCTGCCCGGCCAGCAGGGCGCGTCCTTCCAGCTCACCAGCGCCCTGGTGAGCCTGCGCCGCCAGTTCCTGGCCTCCTACGTCTCGGCGAGCTCGGACCCGGCGACCTACGGTCAGATCACGGTGCTGCAGCTGCCGAACGACACCCAGACGCTCGGCCCGCAGCAGGTCCAGACGCAGTTCCTCGGCTCGCCCGAGGTGTCGCAGGAGCTGAACCTGCTGCGCCAGAACCAGACCACGATCGACTACGGCAACCTGCTCACCCTCCCGGTGGCCGGTGGCCTGCTCTACGTCGAACCGGTCTACATCGAGCGGGCGGGCGGCGAGTCGTCCTACCCGCAGCTGGCCCGCGTGCTGGTCAGCTACGGCGGCCAGGTCGGCTACTCCGCCAGCCTGTCCGACGCGCTGAACCAGGTGTTCGGCGCCGGTGCGGGCGACGCGGCCGGTGCCGCGGCGCCCACGAACGGCCAGACGCCGACGCCGACCCAGCCGGCCCAGGGCGGCAACGGGCAGGCCAACCCGGCTGCTCCGAACGCCGCGCAGGCCAGCGCCGCGCAGCAGATCCGCCAGGCGCTGAACGACCTCAAGGCCGCCCAGCAGGCCGGTGACTTCGCCAAGCAGGGCGACGCGCTGGCCGAGCTGGACCGCGCGGTCTCGGCGTTCCAGAGCGCGGGAGGCTGACCCGCGCACCGGGCCGGACCCCCCTGCGGGCGGGCCCGGCCCGGTGTGTAGGGTTGCTCCTGCAACAGACGGGATGCAGTCGGTCCCGTCCGGCGCGGGGTGGAGCAGCTCGGTAGCTCGCTGGGCTCATAACCCAGAGGTCGCAGGTTCGAATCCTGCCCCCGCTACCACGCACGAAGGCCCCCGGGATCTCCCGGGGGCCTTCGTCATGCGGCCGTCATGCGGCGGGGACGTAGGTGTTCACGACCACGCCGGAGCCGTAGGGCACCGAGGACTCCAGGTGCAGGTCGCGAGGCCGGTAGCCGTCGGCGTCGTCGAACAGGGGGCGTCCCGCGCCCAGCACGACCGGGTTCACCTTGAGCACCAGGCGGTCGATCTCGCCGGCCAGCGCGGTCGCGAGCCGCCCGCCGCCGCACAGCCAGATGCCGGCCCCCGGCCGCCGCTTCAGCTCGCGCACGAGGTCCACGGGGTCGCACCCGGTCAGGGTGACGCCGGCGGGCACCGCACCGGCCTCGCGGCTGCGCGAGAACACGTACTGCTCCAGGTGCGGGTACGGGTCGGCGGTGACGTGCAGCCCCGCGGCGTAGGTGTTCCAGCCCATCAGCACGGTGTCGAACCGGGACCGGTCGGCCGTCAGGCCCAGCATCTCCAGCCCGACCGCGGGGATCGTGTCGGTCCACTCGCGCAGGATCATGTCGATGTGGTCGCCGGACTGCGCGAAGGCGTCGAACGTGCCGTCCGGGGCCGCGATGCGGCCGTCGAGCGACACCGCGACGTAGTAGACGAGCTCACGCACGGGCGCCTCCGGGATCTCGGATGAAGTACGACGGCTGTCGTGGTCGGAAAACTACAACAGGCGTCGTGGTTCGTCTAGGGTGGCCCCATGGCGCGCAACGACGACCGCAGGCACGGGCTGGCCGACGCCGGACTCGCCGTCCTGGCCAGGGAGGGTGCGCGCGGGCTCACCCACCGGGCGCTGGACCGCGAGGCCGGGGTCCCGACGGGCACCGCGTCGAACTACTTCCGCAGCCGGACCGAGCTCGTGCGGGCGCTCGCCGACCGGATCGGGCAGCGCCTGGCCCCGGACCCGGACACCGTGGCCCGGCTGCGCGAGGGCCCCGGCGGGACCGCCGGGTTCGCACGGCACGTCCGGGACATCGTGCGGCGGCTCACCGCCGAGCCGGAGGTGACGCTCGCGCTGTTCGAGCTGCGCCTGGAGGCCGCGCGGCGGCCGGAGGTGGCCGAGGTCGTGGGGGAGTGGCTGCGCGCCGGTTTCGCCGCCGACGTGGCCTACAACGAGGCCGCCGGCCTGCCCGGCGGCGCGCCGGAGATCGCGCTGTTCCACTACGCCGTCGACGGGCTGCTGCTCGACCGCCTGACGCTCTCGATCGACCCCGCCACCCCGGCCGGGGACGTCGTGGACGCGCTCGTCGCCGGGCTGCTGGGCCGGGAGGGTCAGGACGCGGGCGCGACCTCCAGCACCCGGTAGCCCTTCTCCGACACCAGCCGGGTCGCCGGGAAGCCCTGCTCGTCGCTCAGCCAGCGCGCCAGCGAGTCCGAGCCGAGGTTCTTGGCCACGACCAGGTACGCCCGCCCGCCGGGCATCAGCCGCGGCAGCCAGCGCAGCAGCAGCTCGTGCAGGGCGGCCTTCCCGGAGCGGATCGGGGGGTTGGAGTAGATGCCGGCGAACGTCACGTCGCCGGGCACGTCCTCGGGGCGGCAGGCGATCACGTTGCCCAGCCCGGCCGCGTCGGCGTTCTCCCGGGTCAGGCCCAGGGCGCGCTCGTTGAGGTCCACCGCCCACACCGGCAGCCGACGCCGGCGCGCGGCCAGGGTCAGCGCGATCGGGCCGTAGCCGCAGCCGACGTCGAGCAGCGGGCCGCGCACCGGCGGCATGGGCGCGGCGTCGAGCAGCACCTTCGTCCCGCGGTCGAGCCGGGTGTGCGAGAAGACGCCGGTGTCGGTGGCCAGCGTCAGGTCCGCACCGGACGTGTGCAGGCGCACCGACCCGCGGCGGCTGGCGACGGAGGGGCTGGCGCTGAAGTAGTGGTCACCCACGCCCGGGAATGCTACGGCGGGGACACTGGACCCATGACGACCCCGCTGGACGTGCCCATCCGCGACGAGCCGATCCGCATCGGCCAGTTCCTCAAGCTCGCCGGGCTCGCCGAGGACGGCGGGCACGCCCGGGAGATGCTCGAGGCCAACGAGGTCACGGTCAACGGCGCGCCCGAGCACAGGCGCGGCGCGCAGCTGCTCCGCGGCGACGTCGTCACCGTGGCCGGGCGGAGCGTCCGCCCGGCCTGAGGGTCACCAGCCGAGCTGGTCGAACGCCCGGGCGAGGTCCGGGGCGAGGGTCTCGGCGTAGGTGGCGGTGAGGTGGTTGTCGTCCATGTAGACCAGGACGTTGCCGACCTCGCTGCTGCAGGTCACCGGGTCGCAGATGCCGTTCGCCAGGTCGGCGAACACGACGTTGTGCGGCACGCCCGGCACCGTGGTCCACGGCGGGACCGGCTGGTAGAGCGTCGAGCGGTCGACCCCGCACTCGGGGGCACCGCGGCCCGCGGTCGCCACGCAGTCGACGACGTCGAACTCGAAGCGCGGGTTGTCCCGCACCGCGACGACCGGGATGCCGGCCTCGTCGAGGCGCTGCCAGGCCTGCACGAAGCCCTCCGGGGTCTGCTCGTGCAGACCGGGGCGCACGTCGCGGGAGGCCAGGGTCAGGACCGCGTCGGGGTGCATCTCGACGAGCTCGTCGTGGACGGCGGCGTTCCAGTCGGTGCAGCCCTGGTCGTCCGGCGCGGTCTCCGAGCGCACCGACATCGGGCAGGCGCCGCGGAACATGCTCACCATCGCCCAGTTGCGCTGCTCGGCGACGACCGCGAGCGTCGCCGCGTACTGCTGGGCGTGCGAGTCGCCGACGACCGCGACGGTGCGCTCGGAGCTCTCCGGGTGCGGGGCGGGGACGCGGCAGACCTCGAGCTCGGCGCCGTGCGTGGACGGCATGCAGTCCCAGCTCGTGCGGCGGTAGCTCCAGTCGTCGGGCGCCTGCACCAGCGACGGCGTCAGCTCGGCGTCGGCCGGGTCGAGCGAGACCGGGTCGAACTGCGGCGACAGCGCCCCGGCCCCCGGGTGCGTCGGCGACCCGGCCAGGACGGGCGAGGCCGTCCGTGCGACGGTGAGGCCGTACCAGGAGCCCGCCGCGACCAGCACCACCAGCGCGAGCACCAGCCCGGTGCGCAGGGCGCGGGCCACACCGAGCGCGGCGACCCGCTGCTCGACGAACCGGTGGGTGAGCCACGCCAGCACCAGCGACGCGGCGATCACGGCCGCGCCCTGCTCCAGGTCGAGGCGGTCCCGGCCGGTGGAGACCAGCGTGAGCACCAGGATCGGCCAGTGCCACAGGTACAGCGGGAAGGACAGGTCGCCGATCGTGCGCAGCACCCGTCCGGACAGCAGCCGGTCCACGCCCAGCCGGTGCCCCGACCGGCCCGCCACCAGCACCATCGACGCGGCGAGGGTGGGCCACAGCGCCGCCCAGCCCGGGAAGGCGCGGTCGACCTGCAGCAGCAGGCCGCAGGACACCAGCGCGACCACCCCGGCCCAGCCGAGCACCGCCCGGGCGCCGGCGGTCAGCTCCGGGCGGTCCTCGATCCGTGAGATCCACAGCGCGAGCAGCCCGCCCAGCGCGAACTCCCAGATCCGGGTCGCGGAGTGGAAGTAGGCCAGCGGCTGGTTCACCAGCGTCAGGTACACGGAGTAGACGAACGAGGCGCCGCCGAGGGCCAGCAGCGTCCCGGTGAGCCTGCGGTGCAGGTCGGCGCGGTCGCGGCGGGCGGCGATCGCGACGCCGGCGACGACCAGCGGGGCGAGCAGGTAGAACTGGCCCTGGATCGACAGCGACCAGAAGTGCTGCACGATGCTGGCCGCGTCGTCACGGGCCGCGTAGTCGACGGAGTTGTGCGCGAGCTCCCAGTTCTGCAGGAACAGCAGCGACGCGACCGTCTCCCGGACGGTGGGCAGCCACCGGTTCTCCGGCAGCAGCAGGTACCCGGCGAGCACGCCGGCGACGAGGACCACGGTGATCGCGGGCAGCAGCCGGGCGAACTGGCGCCGCCAGGTCGCGAGCACGTCCACCCCGCCGCGCAGCGCCGCGCGGTACAGCCCGCCGACGATGAGGAACCCGGTGATCAGGAAGAAGACGTCGACGCCGCCGGACACCCGTCCGACCCAGACGTGGTAGACGACGACGAGCAGCACGGCCAGGGCGCGCAGGCCCTGCAGCTCGGGACGGAACCGGGAGCGCGTACCGCCGTCCGCGGAGGTGGCGGGACGGGCGGACGGTGCTCCACCGGGATACGTCACGAGCGGCAGCTCCTCTCGGGTGCGGCGTGGGTAAAGAAGACTTTACGATTCACCGGGTGCAACGACGACGGCGGCCGCCGGGTTCCCCCGGCGGCCGCCGTCTGGTAGCAGGATCGTACTCAGTAGCCGATGTATCCACCGTGCGAGCCGACCCGGCCACCGGCGTCGAGCGTGTCGATGCCGTAGCGGTCGATCATGTAGCGGACGCCCGCGGTGATGTTCGCGATCGGGTCGGTGATGTCCCGGTCGGCGAAGTCGGGGTGCACGTAGGCCCGGAACGTCGAGGGGATGACCTGCATCAGGCCCTCGGACGGGTTGCCGGCCGCGGCGTTGGAGTCCCAGTTGTTGATGGCGTCGGGGTTGCCGTTGGACTCCTTGAGGATGATCTGCTTCAGCCCGGTCGCGTACGACTGGGACATCCCCATGTGGTCCAGGGCCTCGGCGATCCAGCCGTCCAGGCCGCCCTTGGCGACGATCGCGTCGATGCGCGCCTTCTCGGCCTGGCGCGCCTTCTCGGCGGCCGCGGCCTTCGCGTGCTCCTCGGCGATCTTCGTCGCGATCTCGCGGGCCTTGCCCATCGAGGCGAGGTCGGCGTCGCGGGCCGGCGCCGCGGACTGCAGCGCGCCGGTCGCGGTGCCGCCACCGGCGAAGGAGACCGGGCTGAAGAAGCCGCTGGCCGAGCCGTCGGCGGCCTTCTTCGCCGAGGGGATGTCCGCGGAGTACGCGGCCAGCGTCGTGGCGGCGGCGGTGCCGCCCTCCTCGGCGTCGGCCTGCGTCGACGTCCCGTCCAGGGTGGTCGGGACGATCGCGGCGAACGCGCCGGAGGCGAGCACGCCGAACGCGGCGCCGGTCGCGGCGGTCCGCGTGCCGGCACGGCGCGCGGCGTGCGCGGGGCCGTCCGGCCGGGGGGAGCGGACGGAGGGGGCAGCGGCCGTCGCTGCGGGTGCGGTCGCCACGGGTCGGGGGAACACGTGGCGGCCACCGGGGGAGCGGTGTCCGGGCAAGGGAACGCCTTTCAGATCACGGACGGCGCGCGGTGCACGAGCGGCCGGGTCGGGGGTCCCGGGGAGCCGGTCGGGGAGTCCGGCTCCGGCCCGCTCGAGATCGGGCCGTGATGACTTGGAAGAACCGTAGAGGGCCCGGCCACGGGGGTCCAGCCCCGGGGTCGTCGGTCGCCGCGCGGGACGCACCGTTCACCTGGTCCGCGATCTTGAGAGTGCCTACCGGGCAACCCGGTGGACGGTGCGGATCGTCCGACGGACGGTGATCATCGCAGGTGGCGGACGCGCGACGAACGGCGCGATACTGGACCCGGCTTCAGGTTCCGGACAGCCGGGCCGGTGCGGGGAACGGGGGACGGGGATGGACGCGAGCGACCTGCTCACCATCGGCGAGATCGTCGAGCGCAGCGGGTTCCCGCACTCGGCGCTGCGCTACTACGAGCGCGAGGGGCTGATCTCCGCGACCCGGACCTCGGGCAACCAGCGCCGCTACCGGCGCAGTGTGCTGCGCCGCCTCGCGTTCGTCCGGGCCGCCCGCTCGATCGGCATCGGGCTCGACGAGGTCCGGGCGGCCCTGGACGCGCTGCCCGCCGACCGCACCCCGACCCGCGCGGACTGGGCGCGGCTGTCGCGGTCCTGGCGCGGCCGGCTCGACGAGCAGATCCAGGCGCTGACCGCGTTGCGCGACGGCCTGGACGGCTGCATCGGCTGCGGCTGCCTGTCGATGACGACGTGCCGGCTGGTCAACCCCGGCGACGCCGCGGCCGCCCAGGGCGACGGCGCGCGGGTGCTGCCCCCCGCGCTGCGCCGGCCCCCGGTGCACGGCCGGTGAACTCCCGGCCGTGACCGCTGCCGGGGCGCCCGGGCCTGCCTAACCTGGAGCCGTGACCGATCTCGTGCCGGACCGCTGGTTGACCGTCGACGGCCTCGCCAACGCCCGTGACGTCGGGGGGCTGCCGCTGGAGGGCGGCGGCCGGGTGCGCCCCCGGGTGCTGCTGCGCACCGAGTCCCTGGAGGGGCTGGGGGAGGCCGCCGTCGCCCACCTCACCGGGGAGCTGGCCGTCGCGCAGGCACTGGACCTGCGCACCGACCACGAGCGCACGACCTACGGCCTCGGGGCGCTCGCCGAGGCCGGGATCCCGGTGCACCGGCTCAGCTTCATCCCCGAGACCGGCATCGCGCTGCCCGAGGTGGACCTGGACGACCCCCACCCGATGCTGCTGCACTACCTGGCCTACCTGGAGGACGGCCGGGACAACGTGGTCGACGGCGTGCGGCGCATCGCGGGCCTGGAGTCCGGCGCGACCCTTGTGCACTGCGCCGCGGGCAAGGACCGCACCGGCGTGCTCGTCGCACTGGTGTGCTCGGTGGCGGGCGTGCCGCGCGAGCAGATCGCCGAGGACTACGCGCTGTCGGCCACCCGGATCGACGCGCTGTTCACGAAGTGGACGACCGCGTCCGGCGAGCCGATGCCCCCGGCCGAGGAGATCGACCGGCACCGGCCGCGCGCCGAGGTGATGGCGGAGTTCCTGCGCCTGCTCGACGAGCGCCACGGCGGCCCGGTCGGGTGGCTGCGCTCCCACGGCGTCACCGACGACGAGCTGGCCCGCCTGCGGGCGCGGCTGCGCGAGCAGGACTAGGGGAGCTCCTCGATCGGCACCATCGGGTCGAGCTTGCGCAGGGCGCCCGGGTCACCGGTCACCGCGGGCCAGCCCCGCCGCCGCGCCGCGGTGACCACCTGGCCGAGGACGATGTCGTCGAGCCCCTGGGAGGCGAGCAGCAGCCCGGCCTCCTGGGCGCTCTCCGGCGAGAGCTCGTGGATCACCGTGTTGGGCAGCCCGAGCAGCACCTGCAGGGCCGAGTGGTGCTCGGCGTCCACCATCGACCAGGCACGGCCGAGGGCGGTGCTGGGCACCGCGAGCACGATGTTCTCCTCCACCGCGGCCCAGACCAGCGCGCGCATGTAGACGGGGCGGCCGGTCGCGAAGGCCGCCAGTGCCGAGGAGTCGAGTACGCGTCCGCCGATCATCGCGGGGCTCAGCCGACGGCCACGGGCGGGACCGGGCGCAGCGAGCGTCGCGCCGCGTCCAGCTCGTCGGCCGGCGGGGGGCCGCCGTAGAGGTCGGCCAGCGTGGCGAGCGAACGGTCCCGGTCCTGGCGGGCCTTCACGGCCTCCGCCACGTACGCGGACAGGCTCGCCGCCGATCCGCGGGACACCGCGTCCCGTGCCTCTGCCACCAGCTCCGCCGGCAGCGTGACCGTCACCCGCTCGCTGCGCATACCGCGAGGGTACTCCCTGCATACCGCCGCGGACCACGCGACGTGCCGGGTCGGGCAGGTTACCGGCGGGTATGGAAAGCTCCGGGCCGGGACAGTGCCGACCTCACAGCAGAACGGGTGTTCTCCATGGACCTGACCTTCAGCCCGGCCGAGGAGGAGTTCCGCACGGAGCTGCGCTCCTGGCTCTCGGCCCACATCCCCGAGGAGTGGACCCGCACCGGGTTCTGGGAGTCCCTCGACGACGACGAGAGCTTCCGGCTGCGCCGCGACTGGGAGCGCGACAAGGCCGACGCCGGGTTCGCCGGCATCCAGTGGCCGACCGAGTACGGCGGCCGCGGCGGCACCCCCGGCATGAAGGCCATCTACGACGAGGAGATGGTCCGGGCCCAGGCGCCGCGCACCGTCAACCCGCTCGGGCTGACCTTCCTCGCCCCGACCGTCATGGCGATCGGCACCGACGCCCAGAAGAAGGACATCATCGGCCCGCTGCTGCGCAACGAGGTCGTGTGGTGCCAGGGCTTCTCCGAGCCCGGCGCCGGGTCCGACCTCGCCGCGCTGTCCACCAAGGGCGTGCGCGACGGCGACGACTTCGTCGTCAACGGGCAGAAGGTGTGGACCACCAACGCGGTGCACGGCGACAAGATCTTCACCATGGTCCGCACCGAGGCCGGGTCGGAGAAGCACCGCGGCATCTCGATGCTGCTGATCGACATGGACCAGCCCGGCGTCACCGCGCGCCCGCTGCGCCAGATGAGCGGCGCCAGCGAGTTCGGCGAGGTCTTCTTCGACGACGCCCGCGTCCCCGCCGCCGACTGCCTCGGCGAGATCGGCGACGGCTGGCGCACCGCGATGCTGCTGCTGTCCTTCGAGCGCGGCGCCTCGGGCATCTCGCAGTACACCGAGTTCCGCCGCCAGTACGACGAGATCGCCGCCGTCGCGCGACGGCTGGGCCGCGACACCGACCCGGTGATCCGCGACGACCTCGCCCGCGTCCTGGTCGAGCTGGAGTGCCTCAGGCTGCACTCGATGCACGTGCTCACCCAGGTCGAGCAGGGCCGCGACCTCGGCTTCGAGGCGTCGATGACCAAGCTGCAGTGGTCCGAGGCCTTCCAGGACCTCTGGGAGGTCTACGACCGGATCCTCGGCGAGGACGCCACCCTCGACGCGCTGCCCGACGGCACCGACCTGCGCCCGCTGCACGGGCAGGCCATGTGGTCGCGGTCGGTCACCATCTGGGGCGGCTCGTCGCAGGTCCAGCGCAACGTCACCGCCGAGCGCGTGCTCGGCCTGCCGCGGTAAGGGGAGCTCGGCACATGTTCTTCGCACTCACCTCCGACCAGCAGGAGTTCGGCGCCGCGGTGCGCGACTACCTGGCCGAGCGGTTCGACCTGGCCGCGGTCCGCACCGTCGTCGAGGACCCGTCCTCCGACGGCAACCCGGAGTCGCTGTGGCGCGCCGCGGGGGAGCAGGGCTGGACCGCGGTCACCGTCGGCGAGCAGCACGACGGGCTCGGGCTCGGCCTCGTCGAGGCCCAGGTGATCGCCCGCGCGCTCGGCGCCGGCGTCGCCCCGGGGCCGTGGCGCGGCACCGTGCTGGCCGCCGAGGCGATCCGGCTCGCCGGCTCCGAGGAGCAGCAGGCGGCCTGGCTGCCGAAGCTCGCCGCCGGCGAGGCCGTCGGCGGCCTCACCACCCGCGGCAGCGCCGCGTCCGGGCTGCCGGTCGTGGAGTACGGGGCGATCGCCGACGTCGTCGTCGCGCCCACCGAGGACGGTCTGCCCGGGCTGTCGCTGGTCACCGGCGCGTCCTCGACGCCGGTCGGCAGCTACGACGGCACCACCCGGCTCGCGTCGCTGACCGGCGGGACCGCCGAGGCGCTGCCGGGGATCACCGTCGACCTGCAGCGCCACCTCGTCGACCGGGCCACGGTGCTCGTCGCCGCCGACCTCGTCGGCATCGCCCGGGAGGCGCTGAGCCGCACCGTCGCCTACGACCGCGAGCGCACCCAGTTCGGGGTGCCGGTCGGCTCGTTCCAGGCGCTCAAGCACGCGATGGCCGACCTGCACGTCGGGGTCACCATGGCCGAGCACGCCGCGCTCTACGCCGCGCACGCGCTGGACGCCGGGCTCGACGGCGCCGAGCTCGCCGTCGCCGTCGCCAAGGCCAAGTGCAGCGACGTCGCGCTGCAGGCGACCGCGGCGATGATCCAGTTCCACGGCGGGATCGGCTACACCTGGGAGCACGAGGCGCACTTCTTCTACAAGCGCGCCAAGCGGCTCGCCGGCCAGTACGGCGACGTCGCCGTCTCGCGGGAGCGGATCGCGTCGCTGACGCTCGCCCCCTGAGCCGACCCGCCGGGCCCGCGCGAGGCCACAGTGCACGCCGTCTGCTCAGGGCGGACGTGCGCTGTGGACTCGCGCACCGGCCCGGGACGTGGGACCGTCGGACGATGGCCCCCGTCACACCGGTCAACGCCACCGCCGCCGCCCTGCTCGGACTGCTCCACGGCGGACCGATGACGGGCGGGCAGCTGGTGGCGACGGCCGGCGAGCGGTTCGGGCTGTTCTTCTCCGTGACCCGCAGCCAGGTCTACCGGGAGCTGCCGGCGCTGACCGAGGAGGGCCTGCTGCGGCTGGGCAAGCAGGGCCCGCGGGCCAGCCAGCAGTACGTGATCACCGCCGCCGGCAAGCGGTCCTTCAAGTACTGGCTGGCCACCGGCGGCGACGCCGACGCCGTCCGCAGCCCGCTGGTGCTGCGCCTGCTGCACGCCGGGACGCTGACGGTCAAGCAGCGCACCGAGCTGCTGCGCTCCGCCCGCGAGGCCTACACCGAGCGGCTCGCCGCGGCCCGCGCCGCCGCCCGCGCGAACGAGGACCCCTACGGCCGCCCGGTGGCCGACTTCGCCGTCGCCCACACCCGGGCGATGATCAAGCTGATCGACGCGGTCCCCGAGGACTGAACCGGGTCGCGCCCCGCGTACCCTCGACCGTTGTGAACTCCGACGTCCAGGCCGACCTGAAGGACCTCGACACCACGCTGTCCAGCATCGAGGCCGTCGCCGACGTGCCCCGGCTGCGTCAGGAGATCGAGGAGCTCTCCGAGCAGGCGGGCCGGCCGGACCTCTGGGACGACGTCGAGGCCGCCCAGCAGATCACCAGCCGGCTGGCCTACGCCCAGGGCGACCTGCGCCGGCTCGACGACCTGCGCCGCCGTCTCGACGACGTGCCCGTGCTCTACGAGCTCGCCGAGGACGAGGGCGACCAGTCCGCGATCGCCGACGCCGACGCCGAGCGCGCCAAGCTGCGCACCGAGATCTCCTCGCTGGAGGTCCGCACCCTGCTGTCGGGCGAGTACGACGAGCGCGAGGCACTGGTGACCATCCGGTCCGAGGCCGGCGGCATCGACGCCGCGGACTTCGCCGAGATGCTGCTGCGGATGTACCTGCGCTGGGCCGAGCGCCACGGCTACGGCACCGACGTCTACGAGACGTCCTACGCCGAGGAGGCCGGGATCAAGTCGGCCACCTTCGCCGTCCACGCGCCCTACGCCTTCGGGACGCTGTCGGTCGAGGCGGGCACCCACCGGCTGGTCCGGATCTCGCCGTTCGACAACCAGGGCCGCCGCCAGACCTCGTTCGCCGGGGTCGAGGTCGCGCCGGTCGTCGAGACCTCCGACCACATCGAGATCGACGAGAAGGACCTGCGCGTCGACGTGTTCCGCGCGTCCGGCCCCGGCGGCCAGGGCGTCAACACGACCGACTCCGCGGTCCGGCTGACCCACATCCCGTCCGGGATCGTGGTGGCCTGCCAGAACGAGCGCTCCCAGCTGCAGAACAAGGCCTCCGCGATGGCCGTGCTGCAGGCCAAGCTGCTGGAGAGGCGCCGCCAGGAGGAGCGCGAGCTGCGCGACTCGTTCAAGGAGGCCGGGTCCTCCTGGGGCAACCAGATGCGCAACTACGTGCTGCACCCGTACCAGCTGGTGAAGGACCTGCGCACCGAGCACGAGGAGGGCAACCCCTCCCAGGTGCTCGACGGGCAGATCGACGAGTTCATCGAGGCCGGCATCCGCTGGCGCAAGCAGACCGAATCGGACTCGTGACCCGCGTGCTGCGGGCCGTCGCGGGCGGCGCGCTGGCCGTGCTCGCGCTGGCCGGGTGCACCACCGGCACCCCGGCCCCCGGCGCGGACGGTGCCCCGGCCGCCGCCACCGCCCCGTCGGCGCAGGACGCCGTGGCCGCGGCGGGCCGCGCGCTCGCCGACGCCGGCTCGGCCCGGGTCGACGTCGAGCTGGACTCGGTCACGGGCCCGGTGCGGGCCTCGGGCCCGGTCCGCTTCGCCCCGTTCGCCGCGGACCTCACCGTCGCGCTCGGCACCCGCGGTGCCCGGGTACGGGTGCTGGAGGACCGCGCCTGGGTCCGCTTCGGCGGGAGCGACCGCTGGCAGCCGCTGTCCACGGGGCTCCTCCCGGTCGGGGCCGTCGGCGGGATGCTGCACGCGGCGCCCGGGCTGCGCGACGTCGTCGCCGCACCGGGCACGACCGAGGTCGGCGGGATCGCGGCGACGACGGCCACCGGATCGGTCGACCTCGCCGCCGCGCGGGCGGGCGCGCCGGACCCGGCGGTCGCGGCCCACCTCGACGAGCTCGCGGGCCTGGTCTCGCCGGCGCCCCGCGTCACGGCGTGGCTCGGCGCCCCCGACGCCGCTCCGGCCGACCGCGGGCGGCTGCTGCGCCTGCGCCTGGAGCCGCAGGCCCCGCCCACCGGGACGCAGAGCGCCGGCGCGGCCGTACCGGGCGCGATCACGGTCTCCTTCGCCGACCCCGGGCTGCCGGTGGAGGTCACCGCCCCCTGACCCCGCGTCGCGGGCCGCGCCGCCGGGGACGGCTCAGCGGGGCGCGGTCGCCCCGCGGGTCAGTGCGGCGAGCGACACGGCGGAGAGCGTGGCCGCGGTCAGCATGGTCACGGCCATCGCCGTCGCGCTCGACCCGACCAGCGGGGAGACCAGCGCGCCGAGCCCGAACTGCGTCGCCCCCAGCAGCGCCGAGCCCGTCCCGGCGCGGTCGCGGACCTCGCCGGTCGCCAGCGCCGCGCTGTTGCCCATCACGAAGCCCAGCGTGGCCAGCGTCGTGAACAGCAGGACCAGCACCGGCCAGCGGGCGGCCCCCAGCAGCACGACGAGCAGCAGGGCCGCGCACCACACCACCAGGCCGCCGACGGCCGTCACGAGCTGGCGCCGGGGGGCGACCCGCACGGCGAGGCGGCTGCTGGCGATGTTGCCCAGGACCAGACCGGCCGCGTTCGTGCCGAACGCGAGCGCGTACTGCGTGGTCGTGAGCCCGAGCGTCTGCTGCAGCACGAACGGCGACCCGGAGATGTAGGCGAACATCATCGAGAACGACGTGGCGAAGGTCAGCACGTAGCCGACGTAGCGGCGGCGCCGGAGCAGCTCGCCCACGTCGGCGACGGTGCGCCGCAGCCCGCCGGCGGACCGCGCCGACGTCGGCAGCGTCTCGTGCACCACCAGCAGCGAGGACACCAGCATCAGCAGCGCCAGGCCCGCCAGCACGACGAAGATCCCGCGCCAGCCGACGAGCCCGCCCAGCGAGCTGCCGATCACCGGGGCGACGACCGGCGCGATCCCGTTGATCGCCATCATCAGCGAGAACAGCTGCGCGGTGCGGGCACCGGTGGTCCGGTCGGAGATCATCGCGCGGCTGAGCACCAGCCCGGCCGCACCGCCGAAGCCCTGCAGGAACCGGGCGAGCACGAGCACCGCGGTCGTCGGGGCGACCGCGCTCGCCAGGCACGCGACGAACAGCAGGACGGTCCCGGCGAGCACCAGCCGTCGCCGGCCCCAGCTGTCGGAGAGCGGCCCGATCACCAGCTGGCCGACGGCCAGCCCGACCAGGAACGCGGTCAGCGTCAGCTGGGTCGCCGACGCCGTCGCCCCCAGCTCGGTGGCGACGGTGGGCAGCACCGGCAGGTACATGTCCGTCGCGAGCGGCGCGACCGCGGTCAGCAGGGCGAGCACGCTGATCCACAGGCCGTCCGGCACGCCGCGCCGGGTCGTGGTGCTGCGCCCGCTGTCCACGGTCATGGTGCTCCCCTCGAAGTCACCTATGAAGATATATATGAACCGTGGAGTAGTATCGCCGCTGTGACGGAGGTCAACGGGCCCGCCGAGTGGGTGGAGCTGGTCGGGTCGGTGCACGACCTGTCCCGGGTGCTGCGGGCGGCGGGTGAGCGTGCCGTCGGCCTCGACGCCATCACCGGCTCCGAGCACGAGGTGCTGCGCTGGGTCTCGGCGCGGCCCGGGCAGACCGTCTCCGCCGTCGCGCGCGGGCTGGGCCTGCAGCCCAGCAACGTCTCGACGACCGTCCGGTCGCTGGTCGGGCGCGACCTCGTCGAGCGCCGGACCGACCCCGCCGACGGCCGGCGCGCCCTGCTGCACCCCACGGCCCGGGCGCAGCGCCACGGCGAGCTGCTCGCCGCGGCGTGGTCACGGGAGATCCGGCGGGCGCTCGGCGAGCTCACCGGCGCCGACGCCGACGCCCTGCGCGCCGCGGTCCCGGCGCTGCGCCGCCTCGCCGGGGCGCTCGACCCGGCGCGGGACCCGGTCACCGCCGGTCCGGCCTGACGGGCGTGTCGTCACGGCCCGTGTACGCCGGGCGGCGGTACCGTCCCGCTCCGTGATCGAGCTGCGGGACGTCACCAAGCGCTACCCGGCGTCGGGGCGTCCGGCGCTCGACCGGGTGAGTGCGACGGTCGGGGCCGGCGAGTTCGTGTTCCTCATCGGACCCTCCGGATCGGGCAAGTCCACCCTGCTGCGCCTGCTCCTGCGCGAGGACGTGCCCACCGGCGGCTCGATCACGATCGACGGCCTGGACGTCGCCCGGCTGCCGCGGCGGCGCGTCCCGAGGCTGCGCCAGCGGATCGGCTGCGTCTTCCAGGACTTCCGGCTGCTGCCCAAGCGCACCGTCGCGGGCAACGTCGCGTTCGCACTGGAGGTACTGGGGCGGCGCCCGTCGGAGATCCGGGTCGCGGTCCCCGAGCTGCTGGAGATGGTGGGCCTGCAGGGCAAGGCCGAACGGATGCCGCACGAGCTGTCCGGTGGGGAGCAGCAGCGCGTCGCGATCGCGCGGGCGTCGGTGAACCGGCCGCCGCTGCTGCTCGCCGACGAGCCCACCGGCAACCTCGACCCCGAGACGAGCCGGGAGATCATGCAGGTCCTCGAACGCATCAACCGCGGCGGCACGACCGTGCTGATGGCCACCCACGACGACTCCATCGTGGACGCCATGCGGCGCCGGGTGATCGAGCTGGCCGACGGTCGGGTGCTGCGCGACGAGGCCCGCGCGGTGTACGGGGCGGGCCGGTAGATGCGCCCCGCCCTGCTGTCCCGCGAGGTCTCCTCGGGCCTGCGCCGCAACGTCACCATGACCGTGGCGATGGTGCTCACCACCGCCGTCACCCTCATGTCGGTCGGCGCCGGGCTGCTGGTCCTGCGCACGATCGACGACATCTCCGCGCTCTACACCGACCGGCTCGAGATCCAGGTGGCGCTGACCCCGGACGTGTCGGAGACCGACCAGGACTGCTCCGGCCCGACGTGCGCGTCGCTGCGCGCCGCGCTGGCGTCCGCGCCGGGGGTCGGGCAGGTGGGCTTCGAGTCCCAGCAGCAGGCCTGGACCCGCTTCCGGGAGCTGTTCGCCGGGCAGTCGGTCGCCGACGTCGCCCGGCCCCAGTCCCTGCCCGCCACGCTGCGGGTGACGCTGACCGACCAGCAGGCCGGGGCCGCGGCCGCACGCGCCGCCGTCGAGGGACGGCCGGGCGTGCGCGGGGTGATCGACCAGCGCGACGTCGTCGGCACGCTGTTCGACTTCCTCGACGGCGTGCGGAACGTGGCGTTCGCGCTCGCCGTCGTGCAGGCGCTGGCCGCGATCCTGCTGATCTCCAACACCGTGCAGGTCTCGGCGTTCACCCGGCGCACCGAGGTCGGCGTCATGCGGCTGGTCGGGGCGACCCGGTGGACCACGCAGCTGCCGTTCCTGGTCGAGGCGGCGATCGCCGGTGCCGCCGGCGGGGCGCTGGCCGGGATCGGGCTGGTCGCGGCGAAGTACGCGGTGGTCGACGACCTGTTCGCCGCGATCGGGCAGGCCGGGGTGATCCCGCCGGTGCGGATCACCGACGTGCTGGTCGTCTCGGCGCTGCTGGTGCCGGCCGGGGCGCTCGTCGCCGGGGTGACCGGCTACGTCACGCTGCGGGCGTACGTGAAGGTGTGAACGCCGCGGCGTGGTCGCGGGTGAACCCCTCCAGGGTGCGGGCCGGGCGTCCGGTGAGCCGGGCGACGGCGTCGTCGACCCGGGCGGCCTCGCCGCGGGCGTAGTGGGCGTAGTCCTCGACGAGCCCGGCCGCCTGCCAGGGCGGCAGCAGACCGTCGAGGGCGGCGGCGAACGCGTGCGGCTCGACGTCGTCGAACGCGACGGGCGAGCCGGTCGCGGCGCTCAGCGCGGCCGCGATCTCCGGGTGGGTGACCGCGCGCGGCCCGGTCAGGTCGTGCACGGCGCCGTCGTCGCCCGCCCCGGTCAGGACGGCCGCGGCCGCGCCGGCGATGTCGCGCACGTCGACCGCGCTGACCGCGGCGTCGCCGATCGGGGCCCCGAAGCGCCCGGTGGCCGCGACCTGCCCGGCGAAGGCCAGCAGGCCCTGCAGGAACAGGTTGGGCCGCAGCACCACGTGCCCGGTCCCCAGCCCGCGCACGTGCCGCTCGACCGCGGCGTGCCAGCGCAGGAACCGCACCGGGGAGTCCTCCCGCGCGGCGAGCTGCGACAGCAGCACGAGCCGCCCGGTCCCGGCGGCGGCCGCGGCGTCGGCGACGGCGCACTGGGTCGCCGCCGCGTCCGGGGCCGACGGCGAGTTGAGGAAGGCCGCGTCCACCCCGTCCAGCGCCGCGGCGACGGCCGCGGGGTCCCGCAGGTCGCCCCGCACGACCTCGGCGCCGTGGCCCGCGGGCAGGCGGGCCGGGTCGCGGACCAGCGCCCGCACGGCGGCGCCCCGCTCGAGCAGGGCGGGCAGCAGTGCGCGGCCGACGCCGCCGGTCGCACCGGTCAGAAGGACCGTCGTCATGTCGTCTCCCGAGATCGTCGAACCAGGACGAGAGCAGTGCTCTCGTCCTGAGTCTGCGCCGGGAGGGCCCGGAATGCAAGAGCAGTGCTCTCGCCGGATACCGGTGGCGCGGCGCGGGTAGGCTGGACGTGTGAAGGAACAGGGCCGGAAGGTGATCGCGCAGAACCGCCGTGCCCGGCACGACTACGCCATCCTGGAGGAGTTCGAGGCCGGGGTCGCGCTCAAGGGGACCGAGGTGAAGAGCCTCCGTCTGGGCCGGGCGTCGCTGACCGACGCCTTCGCCACCATCGACGACGGCGAGATCTTCCTGCGCAACCTGCACATCCCGGAGTACGTGCGCGGCAGCTGGACCAACCACGAGCCGCGCCGCACCCGCAAGCTGCTGCTGCACCGCGGGGAGATCGACCGGCTGATGGGCAAGACCCGCGAGGGCGGGCTCACGCTCGTCCCGCTGTCGCTGTACTTCAACGACGGCAAGGTCAAGTGCGAGCTCGCGCTGGCGAAGGGCAAGAAGGACTACGACAAGCGACGCGATCTCGCGAAGAAGGACGCGCAGAAGGAGATCGCCCGCGCCGTCGGCCGCGCCGCGAAGGGGCGGGCCCGCGACCTGCGCGGCTGACCGGGCGCCCGCCTAGGGTGGGGCCGTGGATCTCCCCGCGCCACCGGTCGACGACGCCGACGTCCCCCGCTTCACCGCCGAGCTGGACCTGCCCGGCCTGGTCGACGTGCACGTCCACTTCCTCCCGCAGCGCATGCTGGACAAGGTCTGGGCCTACTTCGACGCGGCCGGCACCCACTACGGCACCGAGTGGCCGGTGCGGTACCGGCTGCCCGAGCAGGAGCGTCTCGCGGCCCTGGAACGCCTCGGCGTGCTGCGCTTCGCCCCGCTGACCTACCCGCACAAGCCCGGGATGGGGGAGTGGCTCACCGGCTGGGCCGGGGAGTTCGCCGACGCGCACCCGCGCGCCGTGCGCACCGCGACCCTCTATCCCGAACCGTCCGTCGTGGACTACCTCGGCCGGGCCGTCGAGCAGGGCGCGCGGGTGGTCAAGGTGCACGTCCAGGTCGGCGGCTTCGACCCCCGCGACCCGCTGCTGCGCGACGCCTGGGGCCTGCTCGCCGACGCGGGCGTCCCGTCGGTCGTGCACTGCGGCGACGGCCCGATCCCCGGCGAGCACACCGGGCTCGGCGTGTTCGCCGAGGTGCTGCGGGCCCACCCGCGGCTCCCGGTCGTCCTCGCCCACGCCGGGATGCCCGACTTCCGCGGTGCGCTGGAGCTGCTGGAGCGCCACCCGAACGTCGTGCTGGACACCACGATGGTCGGCACCGGCTTCTCGCAGCGGATGGCGCCGCTGCCCCCGGACTGGCCCGCGCGGCTGGCCGAGCACCCCGGCCGGGTCGTGCTCGGCACGGACTTCCCCAACATCCCCTACGCCTACGCCGAGCAGCTCGCCGCGATCGCCGGCTGGGCGGCGGCCGAGCCGCGCCTGGGCCGGTCGTTCCTGCGCTCGGTCCTGCACGACGCCCCGGCCGCCCTGCTCGGCGTCGACACCGCCGAGACCCCCGCCGACTCCCCGAGGAGCTCCTGAATGGTCAGCCCGCAGCACGACCCGACCGGCGGCGCCGCCCCGGACGAGCCCGTCGACATCGCCCTCTACGGCGCCACCGGCTTCGTCGGCGGGCTGCTGGCCCGGTACCTGGCCGAGCACGCCCCGCCCGGGGTGCGCATCGCGCTGGCCGGGCGCTCGGAGGCCAGGCTGGCCGCCGCGCGGGCCGCGCTGCCCGGGCGGGCCCGGGAGTGGCCGCTGATCGTCGCCGACGCCGCCGACCCGGCCGCGACCGACCGGCTCGCCGCCGCTGCGCGGGTCGTGCTCACCACCGTCGGCCCCTACGCCCGCTACGGCCTCGGGCTCGTCGAGTCCTGCGCGAAGGCCGGTACGCACTACGCCGACCTGACCGGCGAGGTGCTGTTCGTGCGCGAGGCGATCGACCGCTTCCACGCCGTCGCGCAGGCCTCCGGGGCGCGCATCGTGCACTCCTGCGGCTACGACTCGGTGCCCTCGGACCTGGGGGTCTGGCTGGTCCACCGGGCGGCCGAGGCCGACGGCTCGGGCGGGCTCACCGAGGTCCGCACGGTCGCGACGATGCGCGGCGGCGTCTCCGGAGGGACGATCGACTCGCTGCGCGGGCAGCTGGACACCGTCCGCGGCGACCGCGACGCCCGGCGGGTGGCCGCCCGCCCGCACTCGCTGAGCCCGGACCCGTCGGCCGAGCCGACGCCGTCGCAGCCGGCCGACGCCGGACCGCCCGCCCGGCTGCCCGACGGCACCTGGACCGCGCCGTTCGTCATGGCGTCCTACAACACCCGGATCGTGCGCCGCTCCAACGCGCTGCTCGACCACGCCTACGGCCGCGGCCTGCGCTACGGCGAGCTGCAGGGCTGCGGGCGCGGCCCGGGCGGTGCGGTGGCCGCGGCCGCGGTCACCGGTGGCCTCGGCGCGCTGGTGGGGGCGTTCATGGTGCCGCCGCTGCGCCCGCTGCTCGACCGGGTGCTGCCGGCGCCGGGCACCGGGCCCTCGGAGCGGACCCGCGAGCGCGGCTGGTTCCGGATGGACGTGCGCGCCGAGACCGGGTCGGGCCGCCGCTACCGGGCGCGGGTCTCGGGGCCGGGCGACCCCGGCTACGCGGCCACCGCGGTGATGCTGGGCGAGGCCGGGCTGGCGCTGGCGCTGGGCGGCTCGGCGCTGCCCGACCGCGCGGGCTGCCTCACCCCGGCCACCGCGCTGGGCGACGTGCTGGTCGACCGCCTGCGCGCGGCCGGGCACGTCTACGAGGTCCACGCCGACTGACACGCCGCCGCGGAACCGGAATGATCCGGACCGCCCGGGGCGTTATGCTGGTCGTCCGCGCGGAGCGACCGCGCGGGTCGAGGGGGTGAACGGTTTCGACTCCGATCGTCGATCGAGGTGAAGCGTGCCGAGGAAGGCGACGATGATCTCGTTAACCATGCGTCGCAAAAAAATAAGTGCCGACAACAGTCGCACTGCCCAGAGCGCTTACGCGCTCGCTGCCTGATCACCAGGTAGGGGCTGTCGGGCCGGAGGCGTCCCCGCTCCGGTTCCCGGCATCATCTCGGGGACTCACCCTGCGGCCCGGCCGCGGAGTCGCAGGGGACATCTCACAGCGGCTGGGATCGTCACACCGGCTCGTCCGCGTGACCGGTGGATCCGAGCAGAGACAGAGCGGACTGCGCACGGAGAAGCCCTCGTGAACCGACGGAGGACCCGGGTTCGATTCCCGGCACCTCCACCCCACGCCGAACGGCCCCGCCCCGACCCCGGGACGGGGCCGTTCGGCTGTCCGGGCGGTGATCATTGCATGGTGAAACTGTGCATTGCTAACGTCGTCGGTGGGAGTGATGCCGATGACCGCCGTGACCGACCCCGTCCCCACCTACCCGATGGCCCGCGGGTGCCCGTTCGACCCGCCCGCCGAGCTCGCCGGGATCCGCGAGGAGTCCGCCGGGGTGACCCGCGTCCGGATCTGGGACGGCAGCACGCCGTGGCTGGTCACCCGCTACGACGACGTGCGCGCCGCACTGGCCGACCCGCGGCTGTCCGCCGACGCCGACCGCGACGGCTACCCGGCCGCCTCCCGCGCGCGCCGGGCCCGCTCGGCCGGGCGGCGCCGCAGCTTCATCATGATGGACGACCCCGAGCACGCCCGGTACCGGCGGATGCTCGTCGGCGAGTTCACCGTGCGGCGCATCGAGCGTCTGCGTCCGCTGGTGGAGCGCACCGTCACCGAGCTGCTCGACGCGATGGCGGCCGGGGAGAACCCGACCGACCTCGTGCAGGCCTTCGCGCTGCCGCTGCCGTCGCTGGTCATCTGCCACCTGCTCGGCGTCCCCTACGCCGACCACGCGTTCTTCGAGGGGCGCAGCCGGGTCCTGGTCGACCTGACCTCGGGCGAGCAGGCCGCGGCGGCCGCGTCGGACGAGCTGCAGGACTACCTCGCCGGGCTCGTCCGGGTCCGCCGCGCCGCGCCGCGCGACGACCTGCTCGGCGCGCTCGCCGACCGCGTCGGGGCCGGTGAGCTGACCGAGGACGAGGCGAGCGCCTCGGCGCTGCTGCTGCTCGTCGCCGGGCACGAGACGACCGCGAACATGATCGCGCTCGGCACGCTGACCCTGCTGCACCGGCCCGACCAGCTCGGCGTCGTCCGCGACGGCGACGACGCGCAGGTCCGGGCCGCGGTCGAGGAGCTGCTGCGGGTGCTCACGGTGACCCACACCGGGCGGCGCCGGGTCGCCACCGAGGACCTGGAGCTGGGCGGGGTCACGATCCGGGCCGGCGAGGGCGTCGTGCTCGCCGCCGAGACGGCCAACCGCGACCCGCGCCAGTGGGAGCACCCCGACGAGGTCGACGTGGCCCGCGGGACCAACCGGCACGTCGCGTTCGGGTTCGGCGTGCACCAGTGCCTGGGGCAGCCGCTGGCCCGTCTGGAGCTGCAGATCGCCCACCCGGCGCTGCTGCGGCGCTTCCCGGACCTGCGGGTCACCGTGCCGGACTCGCAGATCGCCTTCCGCGACGAGATGGCGGTCTACGGCGTGCACGCCCTGCCGGTGGCATTCTGATGGCCATGCGCGTGACCGTGGACAAGGACCTCTGCATCGGGGCCGGACAGTGCGTCGTGACCGCCCCCGACGTGTTCGACCAGGACGACGACGGCATCGTCGAGCTGCTGACCGACTCGCCGGCCGAGAGCGACCGCGACGCCGTCAAGGAGGCCGAGCACGTCTGCCCGGCTCGGGTCATCCTCGTCGAGGAGTGACCGGGGCGCTCAGGCGGCGCCGACGCCGATGAGCATCCCCACCAGGTACGTGGCGCCCGCCGCGATCGCGCCGAACGCCAGCTGGCGCAGCGCGGCGGCCCACCACGACCGGGCGGTGAAACGCGAGGTCAGCGCCCCGGCGACGAGCAGTCCCACGCCGCCGACGGCCAGGCCGAGCGCCAGCGAGCCGTAGCCGAGCAGGAACGTGACCAGCGGGACGATCCCGCCGGTCACGAACGCCACGAACGACGACGCCGCCGCCACCCACGGCGACGGCTGGTCGTCCAGGCTCACGCCCAGCTCCTGGCTGACGTGCATCCGCAGCGCCAGCTCCGGGTCGCGGTGCACCTCGCGGGCGACCGCGGCCGCGGTGTCGGTGGTGAGCCCCATCCCCCGGAACCGGGCGGCCAGCTCGTGCTCCTCGGCCCGCGGGTGCAGCGCCAGCTCCCGCCGCTCGACGGCGGCCTCGGCGTGCACGGCGTCGTTCTGGGTGCCGACCGAGGCGAACTCGCCCAGCGCCATCGAGAACGCGCCGGCGACGACCCCGGCCAGGCCGGTCAGCACGATCAGGTCGCGGTCCGCGCCCCCGCCGCCGACGCCGGCGATCAGCGCGATCGTGGTCACCAGGCCGTCCATCGCGCCGAACGTGGCGGCGCGCAGCCAGCCGCCGGAGACGTCGCGGTGGGCGTGGTCGTGGTGGTGCTCGGCGAGCTCCGCCTCCAGCTCGGGATCGTTCACGCACGCAAGGGTAGGGCGGTCCGGCTCGCCGCGCGGGGCGTCCCGGGCGGCCCGACACTGGGCCGATGGCATCCGACTCCGGCGACGCGCCGCTGTGGCTGTTCGCCGACCAGCTCGGCCCGCACGTCTGGGACACCGAGGAGCACGCCGGCCGCGAGGTGGTGATCGTCGAGTCCGGCCGCGCGCTCGGGCGGCGGCGCCACCACCGCCAGAAGCTGCACCTGGTGCTGTCCGGGATGCGCCACCTGGCCGAGGAGCTGGGTGACCGGGCCACCTACCTGCGCACCGGCACCTACCGGGAGGCGCTGGAGAAGGTCGGGCGCCCGGTGGTGGTGCACCAGCCGACGTCGTTCCCCGCCTCGGACATGGTGCGCCGCTTCCGGTCCGAGGGCCTGGTCGCCGAGATCCGCCCGACACCGACCTTCGCGCTGTCGAAGGAGGACTTCGACGCGTGGGCGGGCGACCGCGAGACGTTCCGGATGGAGGAGTTCTACCGCGCCCAGCGCGAGCGGTTCGAGATCCTCATGGACGGCGACGCGCCCGTCGGGGGGAAGTGGAACTACGACCACGACAACCGCGAGTCCCCGCCGAAGGGCGCCGACACCCTCGGCGTGACCGGCCCGTGGACCCCGCGCGAGGACGCGGTCGACGAGAAGGTCCGCGCCGACCTCGACGCCTCCGGCTACCCGATGGTCGGCAACGACGGCCCGCGCCGCTTCGCCGTCACCCACGACGAGGCCACCAGGGCCCTGCGGCACTTCGTGGAGCACCGCCTCGACGCGTTCGGCCCGTACGAGGACGCCGTGCTCGCGAAGGACCCGACGATGGCGCACTCGCTGCTGTCGGTCCCGCTGAACCTCGGTGCGCTGCATCCGCTGGAGGCGGTGCGCGCCGCGGAGCAGGCCCACCGCGACGGCACCGCGCGGCTGTCCAGCGTGGAGGGCTTCGTCCGCCAGGTCATCGGCTGGCGCGAGTACGTCTGGCAGCTGTACTGGCGGTTCGGGCGCGGCTACACCCGGCGCAACCACCTGCGGGCCCGCACGCCGCTGCCCGAGTGGTGGACCGACCTCGACGCCGGCGCCGTCACCGCGAACTGCCTGTCCCACGTGCTCGCCGGGGTGCGCGACCACGGCTGGACCCACCACATCCCGCGGCTGATGATCCTCGGCAACCACGCCATGCAGCGCGGCTACCGGCCCGGCGAGCTCAACGACTGGTTCTCCTCGGCGTTCGTCGACGGCTTCGCCTGGGTCATGCCCGCCAACGTGATCGGCATGAGCCAGCACGCCGACGGCGGCCGGATGGCGACCAAGCCGTACGCCTCCGGCGGCGCCTACATCGACCGCATGACCGACTTCTGCTCCGGCTGCGCGTTCGACCCGAAGGTGCGCGTGGGGGACAAGGCCTGCCCGTTCACCGCCGGCTACTGGCAGTTCGTGCACCGCCACGAGGAGCTGATGGCGGCCAACAACCGCACCGCCCGCGCCGTCGCGACCATGAAGCGGCTCAGGGACCTGGAGCCGCTGCTGGAGCAGGAGTCGGCCCGCGAGGAGTTCTGAGCGCGACCGGGTGACGCCGGGCGCCGGTGGTGCTCGCTAGGCTCTCCGGCCGTGACCGCCGCCCGCCCGCTCGACGTGCTGGGCACCGTGCTGCGGCTGGGGCTCGCCGCGGTCTGGCTCGTGTCGGGCGTGGTGAAGCTGTCCGAGCCGTTCACCACGTCGGTCGCCGTCGCCGCGTACCGGGTGCTGCCGGACGCGCTGGTCACCCCGGTCGCGCTGGTGCTGCCGCCGGTGGAGGTCGCGCTCGGCCTGCTGCTGCTCGCCGGGTTCGCCACCCGGCTCGCCGCCGTGGTGGGGGCGCTGCTGGTCGCGGCGTTCGTGGCCGGGCTGGTGCAGGCGTGGGCGCGCGGGCTGGCCATCGACTGCGGCTGCTTCGGCGGCGGCGGGCCGGTCGACCCCGACGACACCCGCTACGGCCTGTCCCTGCTGCGCGACCTGGCGTTCCTGGCGGCCGCGGTGTTCCTCGCCGTCCGCCCGCGCACGCTGTGCGCGCTCGACCGGCGCCGGGCCGCGACCCGGGACGACGCGGCACACGACGACGCGGCACACGACGACCACGACCGGCCCGTGCCGGTGGACGCGACGGAGGAGCACTGATGGGACAGCGTGAGCGCGAGCGCCGCGAGGCCGCGCAGGCCCGGCTGCAGGCGGCCGGGATCACCCCGCCCCGCACCTCGGGCGGGACGGGCCGCATCCTCGCGATCGGCGCGGTGGTGCTGGTCCTCGCCCTGGCCACGGGCGTCTACGTGCTGTGGGAGAACTACCGCAGCGAGACGGCGGCGACCTACGCGGTGGCCCGCGACGGCGTCGTCGTGCGGGCGGGGGACCAGGCCGCGCCGGTCACCGTCGACGTGTACGAGGACTACCTCTGCCCGACCTGCAAGCAGTTCGAGAACTACTACGCCTCCGACCTCACCGCCGCGGTGAACGCGAAGAAGGCGAAGGTCGACTACCACCACATCGTCATCCTCGACGAGCGCTCGACCCCGCCGGGGTACTCGACCCGGGCCGCCAACGCCGCGCTCTGCGCCGCCGACGCCGGGATCTTCCCCGAGTACCACGCGCGGCTCTACGCCGACCAGCCCGCCGAGGGCTCCGCGGGGAAGTCGGTGCAGGAGCTGATCGCGCTCGGCACCGAGCTGAAGGCGACCGGCGACTTCGCCGGCTGCGTCACCCGCCAGGCGAACAGCCAGGCGATCGCGGACGCGACGAAGGCCGCCGTGGCCGACCCGGCCGTCTCCCCGGGCGGCCGCTTCGGCACCCCGACCGTGCTGGTGAACGGGGTCAAGATGGATCTGAGCAACGGGGACTGGCTGTCCCGCGTGACCGGCTGACCGGGCCGGGCGCCGCGACGGTCAGCCGCGGCAGGAACCACTGCACGAGCGGGCCGACGGCCAGCGCGTAGGCCACCGTCACCACGCCGAACACGCCGCCGAGCGCCCACCCGACGAGCACCACGGTCACCTCGATCGCGGTCCGCACCAGCCGCACCGACAGGCCGGTGCGGGCCGCGAGACCGGTCATCAGCCCGTCGCGCGGGCCGGGGCCCAGCCCGACCCCGATGTAGGCCGCCGTCGCCGCCGCGTTGAGCACGATCCCGGCGACGGCGTAGCCCACCCGCAGCCACGGCGCCTCCGGGGCGGGCAGCACGGCGAGCGCGAGGTCGACGGTGGCCCCGATGACGACGACGTTGGCCAGGGTCCCCAGCCCGGGCCGCTCGCGCAGCGGGATCCACAGCAGCAGCACCCCGGCCGCCACCAGCACCGTCACCGCGCCGACCGACAGCCCGGCCCGGCCCGCGACGCCCTGGTGGAACACGTCCCAGGGCATCGAGCCGAGGCCCGCACGCATCATCAGCGCCATGGACACCGCGTAGCCGACGAGGCCGGTCACGAGCTGGGTGAGCCGCCGCGGCCGCCGCGTCATGCGCAGCGACCAGCGGGAGGAGTCGATCGTCACGATGTGGCATGCTGCCCGCACCGGTGGCCTGCTGTCACCGGTCCAATGCGGGAGAAGTGGACTGCAGATGGCGCAGGGGATCTCGGCGGTCCGGCTGGCCGGGCTGTGCGGCGACGTCCGCGACGGCCGCGGGCCCGCCTACCGTGCGCTCGCCGACGCCGTGCGCGTGCTCACCGCCGACGGGCGGCTGCCGTCGGGCACCCGGCTGCCCGCGGAACGCGCGCTGGCCGAGGCGCTGGGGGTCAGCCGGGTCACCGTCGCCCGCGCGTACCGCGACCTGCGCGACGAGGGCTGGGCCGACGCACGCCACGGCGCCGGGACCTGGGTGCGGCTGCCCGGGGGCAGCGGCGGGGTCGACGGGGTGTGGGCCCCGGGCCCGGTCGACGGCGGCGTGATCGACCTGGCCCACGCGGCCCCGGCCGCGCCCGCGGAGCTGGCCGTGCTGGCCCGGCGCGCGCTGGACCGGGGGACGGCCGAGCTGGCCGGGCACGGCTACGGGCCCGAGGGCCTGCCCGCGCTGCGGGCCGCGATCGCGGACCGGTTCACCGCCCGCGGGGTGCCGACGGGACCGGAGAACGTGGTCGTCACCGGCGGGGCGCTGCACGCGATCGGGATCGCCGTCGCCGAGCTCGCCGGGGCCGGGGACCGGGTGCTGGTCGAGCACCCGACCTATCCGTCGGCGCTCGACGTCGTCGCCGACGCGGGGGCCGTCGCCGTCCCCGTCTCGGCCGGCGACGACGCCCCGCCGCAGACGGTGCTGCCGCGGGCGGCCCGCCAGACCGCGGCCCGGGTCGCGTACGTCATGGCCGACTTCCAGAACCCCACCGGCCGGCTGCTCGACGACGACGCCCGCGCCCGTCTCGTGCAGCGTCTCGCCCGGCAGGGCACGGTCGCGCTGGTCGACGAGACCTTCGCCGAGCTGGACCTGCGCGCCGGCGCCGCGTCCCCGGCGCCGTGCGCGGCGCACGCCGCCGGCGAGGACGACGTCGTGACCGTCGGCGGGCTCAGCAAGATCGTGTGGGGCGGGCTGCGGATCGGGTGGATCCGGGCCGGTCGCGGGCCCGCCGCCCGGATGCGACGGCGGGTGGCCCGCGCCCAGCTGGGGCTGCCGGTCCTCGAGCAGCTCGTCGCCGTCGAGGTGCTGGAGCGGATCGGGGCGCTGCGCGCCGAGCGGGTCGCGGTGCTGCGGTCCCGGCGCGACCGGCTGGCCGCCGAGCTCGCGCGGACCCTGCCGGGCTGGCGCTTCCGGGTGCCCGACGGCGGCCTCGCCCTGTGGTGCGACCTGGGCTCGCACTCGTCCACCGCGCTGACCGCCGCCGCGCCCCGGCACGGCCTGGTGCTGGCGCCGGGCCCCCGGTTCGGGGCCGGGCACGCGTTCACCGACCGGCTGCGGGTGCCGTTCACCCATCCCGAGCCGGTGCTGGCCGAGGCGGTGCGGCGGCTGGCCCGCACGGTGGACGACGTGCACGGCCCGGGTGTCCCGGCCGGCCCGGGCGGGGCCGACCCGGCCACCCGGGCCGGCGTCGTCGTCTGACCGGGGTCTACAGGACCAGGTCCAGCAGCAGCACTAGCACCAGGCCGCTCACCGAGATGACCGTCTCCATGATCGACCAGGTCTTGATGTTCTGGCCGACGGTCAGCCCGAAGTACTCCTTGACCAGCCAGAACCCGGCGTCGTTGACGTGGGAGAAGAACAGCGAGCCCGCGCCGATCGCCAGCACCAGCAGCGAGGTCTGGGTCGGGTCCAGGGTCGGCAGCAGCGGCACCAGGATGCCCGCCGCGGTGACCGTCGCGACCGTCGCCGAGCCGGTGGCGAGCCGGATGGCCACGGCCACGAGCCAGCCCAGCAGCAGCGCCGACAGGCCGGCGCCGGTGGCCCAGCCGGCGATCATCGCCCCGATGCCGGTGTCGACCAGGGTCTGCTTGAACCCGCCGCCGGCGGCGACGATCAGCACGATCCCCGCGATGGCGGGCAGCGAGCGCTCCAGCGACCCCATGATCCCGGTGCGGGTCATCCCGGAGCCCGCTCCGAGGGTGCCCATCGCGACCAGGACCGACAGCAGCAGCGCCACCAGCGGGGTGCCGACGAAGTCCAGCGCGGCGCGGACCGGGTGGCCCTCGGCGAACGAGATGTCCCCGACGGCCTTGCCCATCATCAGCACGACCGGCAGCAGCACGGTCGCCAGGGCGGCGCCGAACCCGGGCCGCCGGGTGGGGCCGCCGTCGGCCGCCGGGCCGGACCCGGTGCCGGCGTCGGTGCTGCCGCTGTCGGTGCTGCTGCCGGTGCCGTCGGTGGTGCCCCCCGCGGCGCCCGCGGCGGCACCGGCGGGGACCCGGGACTCGAACAGCGCGGGCGGGCCGACGTCGACCCAGCGGGCCGCGAGCCGGGCGAACACCGGACCGGCGAGCACGATCACCGGGACCGCGACGACCACGCCCAGGACCAGGGTGATGCCCAGGTCGGCGTCGAGGATGCCGATCGCGGCGAGCGGACCCGGGTGCGGCGGCACCAGCCCGTGCATCGCCGAGAGCCCGGCCAGCGCCGGGATCCCGACGGCGATCAGCGACACCTGGGCCCGGCGGGCGACCAGGAAGATCACCGGCATCAGGATGACCAGGCCGATCTCGAAGAACATCGGCAGCCCGATCAGGGCGCCGACGCCGGCCATCGCCCACGGCAGCGTGCGCGGCCCGGACCGGGAGACGATCGTGTCGACCAGCCGGTCCGCGCCGCCGGAGTCGGCGAGCAGCTTGCCGAACATGGCGCCCAGCGCGATCAGCGTGCCGACGCTCGCCGCGGTGGAGCCGAAGCCGTCGGTGAACGCCTCGACGGCGTCGCCCATCGACATCCCGGCGACACCGGCGACCAGCAGCGAGCCGATGGTCAGGGCGAGGAACGGGTGCAGCGAGAACCGGGTGATCAGCAGGACCAGCGCGACGATGCCGACCAGGGCGGCGGTGAGCAGCCGGCCGGAACCCGCGACGGGCTGGGCCTGCTCGGCGGCGAGCAGGACGGGGCCGGAGACCAGGAGGTGGGTCATCGCGCGCACACCTCCGGCCCGGTCGCGGCGGCCGTGGCACCGGCGACGAGCTCGTCGACCGGGCGGCGGATGTCCAGGGTCGCGCCCGCCTCGTCGGCGGTGAGCGGCTCGAGGGTGTCGAGCTGGGAGTCCAGCAGCGCCGGCGGCATGAAGTGCCCGGAGCGGCCGGTGATGCGCTCGCCGAGGACGGTGCGGTCGCCGCACAGGTGCACGAAGACGGTCGCGGGGGCGTGGCTGCGCAGCCGGTCGCGGTAGGCGCGGCGCAGGGCCGAGCAGGCGACGACCAGGCCGGTGCCGGCGTGCCCGGCCAGCTCGGCGCCCACGGCGTCGAGCCAGGGGCGGCGGTCGTCGTCGGTCAGCGGGACGCCGCTCTCCATCTTCGCGACGTTGGCCGCCGGGTGCAGGCCGTCGGCGTCGGTGAACGGGACGCCCAGTGCGTCGGCGAGGGCGGCCCCGACGGTGGACTTCCCGGAGCCGGACACCCCCATCACGACGACGAGCGGGTGGGGTGACGCCGGTGGCGTCCCGGGCTGGTGCGTCACTGCATCGGCTCCTCACGGTGTGGCGGCATCGGCACGCGAGCCGTGGGTACCCGGCCCGCTGTGGGCTCCAGAGTCGGCTATAAGTACTACTTTTACAAGACCGGATCGGTACAGATACGTTGATTGAGCGGTCGGTGCGTCACGGATGGCACGATTCGACCGTGGCGGGCGCAGCGGAGGGTTCGGGACTGCACGCGGACGTGCTGGACCGGCTCGGTGCGGCGATCGCCGCCGGGGAGATCGCGCCGGGTGAGGTCCTGCGGGCCGACGAGCTCGTCGGCCGCTACGGCGTCTCGCGCACCGTCGTGCGCGAGGCGGTCCGGGTGCTCGAGTCGATGGGCCTGGTCCGCAGCCGGCGACGGGTCGGGACGACCGTCGCGCCCCGCGGGCAGTGGAACGTGCACGACCCGCGGGTCATCCGCTGGCGGCTCGACGGCCCCGGCCGCGACGCCCAGCTCCGATCGCTGTCGGAGCTGCGGGGCGGGGTCGAGCCGCTGGCCGCGGAGCTGGCGGCGGCGCGCGCCACCCCCGAGCAGTGCGGCGAGCTGGTCGGTGCGGTGATGGACATGACGGTGCACGGGCGCTCGGGCGACCTGCTCGCGTACCTGGACGCCGACGTGCGCTTCCACCGCACGCTGCTCGCCGCGTCGGGGAACGAGATGGTCGCGGCGCTCGGCGACGTCGTCGCCGAGGTGCTGGCCGGTCGCACCCGTCACCACCTGATGCCCCGGCGTCCGGAGCCGGACGCGATCCGGCTGCACCGCGACGTCGCCGACGCCGTCCGGTCCGGCGACCCGGAGGCGGCCGGAGCGGCGATGCGGGCGATCCTCGCGGAGGCCGACGCGGCCATGCGCGCCGGCGCGACGGGGCCGGCCGGGCCCGCCGATCCCCGATTGTGATGATCCGGCTGATTCGGGCGTAGCGATCAGTTGTCCGCGACCGATTCCCTCAGGGCTGTCCAGGAGGGCGGTGGCTGTGGCACCGTGCCGCAGAACTGGGCTGAAAGAGTGAGTTGATCTCGCAATGTCCGTGCGGCGGGTGACCGAAGAACTGCAGCGCCTCGGGATGTCGGGCTACGAGGCGAAGGCCTACGTGGCCCTGGTCGGGGCCGGTGAGCCGTTGAACGGCTACGAGGTGGCCAAGCGCTCGGCGGTGCCGCGCAGCACCGTCTACGAGACGCTCGGCAAGCTGGTGGGCCGCGGTGCGGCGTTCGAGGTCCGTACCGCCGAGGGTGTCGGCTACGTCCCGCTGCCGCCGGCGACGCTGCTGGAGCGGATGCGCCGCGACTTCGACCGCACCCTCGGGATCCTGGAGAACGAGATGCCGCGCCTGATGGCGCCGTCCCAGATCCGGCTCGTGCACTCGCTGACCGAGCGCCGGATGCTGCTGGAGCGGGCCGAGGACGTCGCCGCCGCCGCGCGCTCCGAGCTCTACGTGCTCGGCTGGCCGGAGGACGTCCAGCCCCTGCGCTCCACGATCCGGCGGGCCGAGGAGCACGGTGTCGACGTCGCCACGGTCGTCTTCGGACCCGACGACGACCCGATCGGCTGGTTCACCGAGCACCGCTTCTCCGCGCCCGAGGTGGTGGAGGACAACCTCGGGCGGCGGATGCTCGTCGTGGTCGCCGACCGGGACCAGGCGGTGATCGGCGGGATGACCGAGGACAAGACCTGGGGGATGTACACCGACGACCCGGCCGCCGTGCAGCTCGCGCACCTCTACGTCCGGCTCGACATCGCGATGCACCGGGTGGCGGACCGCTTCGGCACCGACGGCTTCGAGGAGTTCTGGGCGGGCGACCCGGGGCTGCAGCGGCTGCGGGAGCCGGTCGGCGACCCGGTCCGCGGCGAGCACGGCGACGTGCACGGCGGCACGGACGACGGCGGGCACGGCGGCGGGCACGGCGGCACGGTCGGCGGCGGGCGCGGCCCCACGGACGGGACCGGGGACGGCGGGCGGAGCCGGGCGGTCTGACCGGCCCGCCGCCGTCGCCCGGGGGGTCAGCCGGCCGGCACCTGGTCCGGCCGCCTGCCGCCGAGGTGACGGCCGAAGAAGTCCAGGACGATCCGGGCCCGCTGGACCCGGTGGCGCGGCGAGCCGTCGCGGGACAGGCCGTGGCTCTCCTCGGGGAACCGCCAGTACTCGACCGGGCGCCCCAGCAGCCGCAGCGCGACGAACAGCGCGTCGGCCTGCTCGACGGGGCAGCGCAGGTCGTTCTCCGAGTGCAGCAGCAGCATCGGCACGGTGATGCCGCGCACGTGGTGCAGCGGCGACATCCGGCGGTACTCCTGCGGGGCGTCGAGCCACGAGGTGCCCAGCTCGTGGCGGAACCAGCCCGCCGCGTCCGAGCTCCAGTCCAGCGACTCCAGGTTGTTGACCGCCCGCTCGCTGCAGGCGGCCGCGAACCGGTCGGAGTGGTGGGCGGCCAGCCACGAGGTGAGGTAGCCGCCGTAGGACCCGCCGAGGACGCCGACGCGCTCGCGGTCGAGCTGGTCGTAGGCGTCGAGCGCGGCGTCGAGGGCGGCGAGCACGTCGTCGGCGTCGACGCCGCCCCAGCCGGTGCCGGGCGCGGTGGTGGCCAGCGGGCTGCGGATCGCCCGTGCCCAGGCCTCGGTGGACCCGGTGGAGCCGTGCGGGTTGCACCAGACGACGGCGTAGCCCGCGCCCGCCCACAGCCGGAACTCGTCGAACCAGGCGTCGGAGTACTGCGTCATCGGGCCGCCGTGGATCGACAGCAGCACCGGGATCCGGCCACCCGCGCCGGCCGCCGGCTCGTCGGGCAGCAGCACCCAGGTGTCGATGTCGCCGTCCCCGGCCGGGGAGGGGACGGCCAGTCGCACCGGGCTGCGCCCGGGCCCGACGGCGTCGTGGAACGGTTCGGTCAGCGACGTGAGCCGGCGCAGCGACGGCTCGCCGTCACCCTCGTCGACGACGTGCAGCTCCGCGAGGTGGTCGTGGTCGGTGACCAGGACGGCGGTGGTCCCGCCGGCGCGGTCCACCGCGGACACCGCCCGCCGGCCGGTCAGCACCGGCTCGGCGCCGCCGCCCTCGACGGGCACCCGGTACAGGTGGACACCGCCGCCGTCCTCGCAGGACACGAGCAGCCGACCGTCGTCCCAGATCGGGGGGCGCGCACCCGGGAACGGCCGCCAGGTCCGGTCGAGCCCCGTGGCGAGCACCTCCTCCCGGCCGGTCGCGACGTCGACCAGCGCCGGCGACGCGTGCGCGGGGACGGCCACGTGGTCGTCGGAGGCGAGGGTGGCCAGGCGTGCCCCGTCCGGGGACCAGGACGGGTGGGTGTGGGAGCGCCCGCTCGCGGTCAGCAGCCGCGGCTCCCCGCCGCCCGCGGCGTCCACCAGGTAGATCCGCGAGGTCTCGTACAGGTCCCAGTCCGGCTCCCGGTCCGCGACGACGGCGAGCGACCGCCCGTCCGGCGACCACGCGGGCGCGGAGTGCTCGTACGGCCCGCCCGCGACGACGACCGGCTCCCCGCCCCCGGCGTCGACCACGAACACCGACGACGGCCGGTCGATGATCCAGCCCTCGCCGTCGAGCCGGCTGAACAGCCGGTCGATCCGGCGCGGCTCGCGCGCCCGCTCGTCGTCGCCGGTGGCGTGGCGGGCCGTCCGCTCCCGGGAGACGAACGCGAGCCGGCGCCCGTCCGGTGACCACACCGGCTCGGAGATCCCCTCGTCCCGCTCGCACACCACCACCGGCTCGCCGGGGACGCCGACCGGCAGGACCCGCAGGCGCGACCCGCCGCCGTCGCGGCCCGAGACGACGGCGAGCGACGTCCCGTCCGGCGACCAGACGGGGGAGGAGTCGCCGTGCTCGGAGCCGGTGAGCCGGCGCGGCGGCCCGCTGCCGTCGGCCGGGGTGATCCAGATCGCGGAGCGGTAGCGGTTGGCGGGCAGGTCGACGCGGCGGAGCGCGAACGCGATCGTGCTGCCGTCGGGGGAGACCGCGGGGGTGCCGAGGGAGACCAGTCGTCCGATGTCAGAGGGTTGCACGGGGCCCGACGCTAGGGGGCGGCGCCGGGAGGGGCACCCCCCTTTCCGGCCCGGAAACCGGCCCGTGTAGTGTTCTTCATGTCGCAAGGGGCTGTGGCGCAGCTGGTAGCGCACTTGACTGGCAGTCAAGGGGTCAGGGGTTCGAATCCCCTCAGCTCCACCCTTCTTCATCAGGCCAGGACTTCGGTCCTGGCCTTTTCTCTTGCCTGGATGTAGCCGTGCCGAGTGACTTTCCGAGTGTCTGTCGCTTCCCTCGGGGCCCGACCGGTGAGCAGTGGCCGGTTCTCCTGCTGAAGCGCCGCACGCAGTCGACCGCGGAGTAGATCCCACCGGCTGTCCCGGCGAGATGCTCGACCGGGACCGGGAGGCCCGCGGTCGCGGCGAGGTCCCGGCGATGGTGCCGCCCGTCGAGACGGGCCGGCGCGCCTCGTCCGTGCTGTGGACTCCGGACTCGTGGCGGTGGTGTGCCGGGATCCACGAGCAGCGCCCGATCACCTCCGGCGGACGGACGAGATCTCGATCACCCGAGGGGCGGTCGCAGTTCCCGGCACTACCCGTACCGGGAATCCCCAGCGTGCAGCGCCCGCCCCCCGTCGGGAGGGTCCCCCGCGCCGATCTTCGCGATAGGCTCCCGCAGGCCACGACCTGTCCCGAGGGCGGGGGCCGGGGGCCTCTTGTGACGCACTCGTGACTGCGCGTCCGGCCTTCCGGCATTACC
Organism: Pseudonocardia spirodelae; assembly: GCF_037727765.1. Lineage (NCBI taxonomy): Bacteria > Bacillati > Actinomycetota > Actinomycetes > Pseudonocardiales > Pseudonocardiaceae > Pseudonocardia > Pseudonocardia spirodelae. The sequence continues at coordinate 149,072 of NZ_JBBJUP010000004.1, forward strand.
TTCCGAAAGGCCCGCGACCAGCGCGAGCGTCGACGCTCGTGAGATCGAGGAGAGTGCATGAGCGACAGCCCAGAGCCGTCGGGACCGGCGATGCGGATCGGTGTGGCCGCGGAGTCCGAGCCCGAGACGCGCGTCGCGATGAGCCCGGAGACGGTCGCCAAGGTCGTCGGCCTGGGCTACGCCGTCGCCGTCGAGTCCGGTGCCGGCGCGCACGCCGGCTTCACCGACGAGGCCTACTCCGAGGCCGGTGCCGACGTCGTCGAGGGCCCGGTGTGGGACAGCGACGTCGTCGTCACGATCAACGCCCCCCGGCCCGAGGAGATCGGGAAGCTGCGCGAGGGCACGGTGCTGATCTCCATGCTCGCGCCGCGGTTCGAGGAGGAGCGCACGGCCGCGCTCGCCGCGCAGGGCGTCACCGCGCTGTCGATGGACGCCGTGCCGCGCATCTCGCGCGCCCAGTCGATGGACGTGCTGTCCTCGATGGCCAACATCGCGGGCTACCGCGCGGTGATCGAGGCCGCGCACGCGTTCGGCCGCTTCCTCACCGGCCAGGTCACCGCCGCGGGCAAGGTCCCGCCGGCGAAGGTGCTGGTCGCGGGGGCCGGCGTCGCCGGGCTCGCCGCCATCGCGACGGCGAACAGCCTGGGCGCGGTCGTGCGGGCCACCGACCCGCGCGCCGAGGTCGCCGACCAGGTCAAGTCCCTCGGCGGCGAGTACCTGGCGGTCGAGGTGGAGCAGGAGGCCTCCACCGACGGCTACGCCAAGGCGACCTCCGCCGACTACGACCAGCGGGCCGCGGAGATCTACTCCGAGCAGGCCGCCGCCTGCGACATCATCATCACCACCGCGCTCATCCCGGGGCGCCCGGCGCCGAAGCTCATCACCGCGGCCGACGTCGCGTCGATGCGGCCGGGCAGCGTCGTCGTCGACATGGCGGCCTCGCAGGGCGGCAACGTCGAGGGCTCGAAGGCCGGCGAGGTCGTCGTCACCGACCACGGCGTCACCGTCATCGGTTACACCGACCTCGCCGCCCGCCTGCCCGCGCAGGCCTCGCAGCTCTACGGCACCAACGTGCTGAACCTGCTCAAGCTGATGACCCCGGAGAAGGACGGGCGCCTCGCGCTCGACCTGGAGGACACCGTCGTGCGCGGCATCACCACCGCGCACGGGGGCGAGACGCTCTGGCCGCCGCCCGAGGTCAAGGTCAGCGCGGCGCCCGCCGCGCAGCCGGCCGAGAAACAGGCGCCGGAGAAGGAACCGGAGAAGGAGCGCTCGCCGTACGCGGGCCTCGCCGCCGGCGTGCTCGGCGCGGTCGCACTGTTCCTGATCACGGCGTTCGCCCCGGCCGAGCTGGCCGGGCACCTCACGGTGTTCGTGCTCGCGATCGTGATCGGTTTCTACGTCATCGGCAACGTGCACCACGCGCTGCACACGCCGCTGATGTCGGTCACCAACGCGATCTCCGGGATCATCGTCGTCGGCGCCATCCTGCAGGTCGGCACCGGCGGCGACGCCCTGGTCATCGGGCTCGCCGCGGTCGCGGTGCTGCTCGCCGCCATCAACATCGTCGGTGGCTTCGCGGTGACCCGCCGCATGCTGCAGATGTTCACGAGGAGCTGACCCGTGCAGACGTGGACCACCGCGGCCTACCTCATCGCCGCGATCCTGTTCGTGACCAGCCTCGCGGGGCTGTCCAAGCACGAGACCGCCAAGTCGGGCGTGCTGTTCGGCATCGCCGGCATGACGATCGCGCTGGTCGCCACCGCGGTCGTCGCCCTCGGGGCGGCGTCCGGGCTGGGCGTCGCGCTGCTGATCGTCGCCGTCGTCGTCGGTGCGGCCATCGGGCTCTGGCGGGCCCGGGTCGTCGAGATGACCGGCATGCCCGAGCTCATCGCGCTGATGCACAGCTTCGTCGGTCTCGCCGCCGTGCTGGTCGGCTGGAACGGCTTCCTGGAGGTCGAGGCCGGGCACCTGGTGCTGGAGGGCTCGCTGCTGAGCATCCACCACGCCGAGGTCGCCGTCGGCGTCTTCATCGGTGCGGTCACCTTCACCGGTTCGGTCGTCGCGTACCTCAAGCTCTCGGCGAAGATCAAGTCCGCGCCGCTGACGCTGCCCGGCAAGAACGCGCTGAACCTCGGCGCGCTGCTGGTGTTCGCGGTGCTGACGGTCTACTTCGTCATCGCGCCGCAGGTGTGGATCCTGGCGGTGCTGACCGTCGTCGCGCTGCTGCTGGGCCTGCACCTGGTCGCCTCGATCGGCGGCGGGGACATGCCGGTCGTGGTGTCGATGCTGAACTCCTACTCCGGCTGGGCGGCCGCCGCGGCGGGCTTCCTGTTGGGCAACGACCTGCTGATCATCACCGGCGCGCTCGTCGGCTCCTCCGGTGCCTACCTGTCCTACATCATGTGCAAGGCGATGAACCGGTCGTTCATCTCCGTCATCGCCGGTGGGTTCGGGGCGACCTCGTCGGCGGCCGCCGACGTCGAGGGCGAGCACCGCGAGATCGACGCCGACGGCGTCGCCGAACTGCTCGCGAACGCCGACAGCGTCGTCATCACCCCGGGCTACGGCATGGCCGTCGCCCAGGCGCAGTACCCGGTCGCCGAGCTGACCCGCACCCTGCGCGACGCCGGGGTGGAGGTCCGCTTCGGCGTCCACCCGGTCGCGGGCCGGCTGCCCGGGCACATGAACGTGCTGCTCGCCGAGGCCCAGGTGCCCTACGACATCGTCCTGGAGATGGACGAGATCAACGACGACCTCGCCGAGACCGACGTCGTCCTGGTCATCGGGGCCAACGACACGGTCAACCCGGCCGCGTCGGAGGACCCGGGCTCGCCCATCGCCGGCATGCCGGTGCTGCGGGTGTGGGAGGCCAAGGACGTGATCGTGTTCAAGCGGTCGATGGCCCCCGGCTACGCGGGCGTGCAGAACCCGCTGTTCTTCCGGGAGAACACCCAGATGCTCTTCGGCGACGCCAAGGAGCGCGTGCAGGACATCCTCGCCGCCACCAAGAGCCTCGCGAAGTCGGGCTGACCCGGACGACTTCACCCGGGCGGGGCGCAGGTGTTACCGAGGTGACTCCTGCGCTCCGCCTGTCCGGAACATCCGGTGGGCACCCTGTGACGATGAGTGAGAGCAGCGCACAGCACGCGAACCCGTCCTGGCCGCATCCCGAGAGCGAGGCCGCCCGCCACGACGGCCGCTACACGCCCGTCGCCCGCACCGGGCAGCGTGGGCACCGTCCGGAGGACCCGGCCGCCGCGATGCGGGACTGACCCGCACCGCACACCCGGTCCGGTACGGACCGGGCCCGATCCGCCACCACCGGTCGCCGTCACCCGCCCTCGGGCGTGGGGTGCGGCGACCTCGTCGTTTCCGGGGTCGTTCCCGGGGGCCGTGCCGCTCAGCTACCGGGCCGCTCCGGGACGCACAGCCCCGGGCAGCGGCCGAGCGTGCCGTGGAAGGTCACCGTCGTCCCGTCGGGGCCGGGCTCGACCCGCACGTCCTCGGCGACGGCCTCGATCATGCCGATGCCGCGGCCGCGGTACCCCGGGTCCTCGGGCGGGTCGCGCCACCGCCCGTGGTCGGAGACCTCCATGCGCACCCGCAGGCCGTCCGCGTCGCCGCGCAGCGTCACCGTCCCGTCGGGCCCCGAGGCGCCGTAGGCGTGCTCGATGCTGTTCGACACGGCCTCGTTCACCGCGAGCACGAGGTCCTGCACCGTCGGGCACTGCCGGTCGGTCCCGCACAGCGACGCCAGCCAGCGGCCCGCCTCCCGGCGGGAACGGCCCGCCGCGCCGGGGTCGGCGGGGAGCTCGAGGTGCAACGACATACCGGGGCTGTACCCGCCGCACCGCCGTGCAACTCCTCGCAGCGACCGCCGATCGACCCGGCCGGCCGGACCCCCCGGGTTCGACGTGCGGGCCCGCCGCACCCGGCCTACCGTCGGCGGGTGATGGCAGTCGATCATTGCCGGCCGTGGAGACGGCGTGGCTGAGGTGAGCACGTCCGCCGGCGGCGTCGTGGACGAGCGCGTCGACGTCGCGCTGCCCGACGGGCCGGGCGAGGACCGTACGACCGGTGGCAGCGTCGCGACCGACGAGTACGCCCACCTCGACGCGCCGCTGCGCGCGCTCGCGGCCGCGGCCGCCGACGACCCGGCACGCGCCCGGCTGCGCGACGAGCTGGCCGCCGGCTTCCACCCCGTGGTGCGTCACATCGCGGGCCGCTACCGGCACCGCGGCGAACCCGTCGACGACCTGGAGCAGGTCGGCGCGATCGGGCTGCTGAACGCGCTCGACCGGTTCGACCCCGGCCAGGGCACCCCGTTCCTGGCCTACGCCGTGCCCACGATCACCGGCGAGATCCGCCGCTACTTCCGCGACCGGACCTGGTCGATGCGGGTGCCGCGCCGGCTCAAGGACATCCAGAGCCGGATGGCGCGCGCCCAGGAGGAACTCGCCTCCCGGCACGGCCGCGCCCCGAAGGTCTCCGAGCTGGCCGAGCACCTCGGCATCGGCCGCGAGGAGGTCATCGAGGGGCTGCAGGCGCAGGACTCCTACCGCTCGGACTCGCTGGACCAGATGGTCGGTGACACCGACAACCCGCTCGGTGAGATCGTCGGCGGCATCGACGCCGGACTGGACACCGTGGAGGCGCGCGAGTCGCTGCGGCCCGCGCTGCGCCGCCTCCCGGAGCGGGAGCGGACCATCCTGATGCTGCGGTTCTTCGGCAACCAAACCCAGACCCAGATCGCCGCGCAGGTGGGCCTGTCCCAGATGCACGTCTCGCGGCTGCTGGCCCGCACGCTGGTCACCCTGCGCGGCTACCTCGCCGACGACGAGCCGGAGCGCGCCGGCGTCCCCGACGCCAGCTGAGCCGGCTACGACGTCCGGGCGACGTCCGCGGGCCCGGGGTGCTCCGTCCGGGGCACGACGTGTGCCGGAGGGCGTGCGGTGGTCCCCGCGGTGTTTCCGGTGCCCTCTCCCGGGGCACCCTCCCGTGTTCCGCGCACGTCACCGTCCGTTCACGGCGGCGTCGCGCCCAGTACGCCGCGAGACCGTCGTCGTGACCCCTGTACGGCCTGCCCGGCCGGTGCCCCGGCACCCGCCGGTGACCTGTCGTGCCCGGGACACGACGGCAGGAGAAGAGGATCCGTGTCCCTGCAGCAGAAGATGCCCGCCGTCACCACCACCGGCGCCAAGCGCGACCGCAAGGAGGCCAAGCGCACGCTGGCCGCGACCGCGGAGCGCGTCGAGCTCGCCGCCGCCCGTGCCGAGCAGGCCGCCGCCCGGGTGCAGCGCGCTGCCCTGATCGCCGCCGAGGCCGCCGGCACCGTGACCGTCGGCGAGAGCGCCGGGCGCCCCGGCGACGCCGGATCCGGCGCGAAGGCCGGGAAGAAGGCGGCGAAGAAGGCCGCGGGGAAGAAGGCCGCGGGGAAGGACCGCCGCGCGGCCGTGAAGGCGGCGAAGAAGGAGACCGCCGCGGCCCGCCGCGCGGAGGAGAAGGAGGCCGAGAAGGCCGTCCGCGCCGCGAGGAAGGCGGAGAAGAAGGCGAAGGCCCGCGCCGACGCCCAGCGCGCCGAGCAGGAGAAGGCGGCGAAGGCCGAGCGGAAGGCGGCCAGGAAGGCCAGGGCCGCCCGCCAGGAGAAGGTCGCCCGGCGCGACGCGGCGGACAAGGCCGAGAAGAAGGCCCGGAAGCTGGCGGAGCAGCAGGTCGTCGCGGAGCAGCCGGGTACCGGTGTCGGGACTCCGGAGACCACGCCGGCCGAGCGCGAGGCGCGCCGCCGCGATGCCGAGCAGGAGGCCGCCAGGCTCGCCGCGGCCGCCGAGCACAAGGCCGGGGCCGACCGTCCGGCCGAGGTGCACCACACCAACGGCGTCCGGGCCTGAGAGCGGGCCGGCGACCGGACCCGGCGCGGTCCGGTCGCCGGTGCGAGCCAGGTCATATGACGGACTGTTCAGTCTTGCAAGATTGCGGGGGGTCGCCGTAGCGTTCGTCCGTGCACATCGCCGAGGGCTATCTCCCGCCGCTGCACGCGGCGGCCTGGACCGTCGTCGCCGCGCCGTTCGTCGTGCACGGCGCGCGGGCGGTCGTCCGCCGGGTCCGTGAGGACCCCGACACCACGCTGCTGCTCGCCGCGGCCGGCGCGTTCACGTTCGTGCTGTCGGCGCTGAAGATCCCGTCGGTGACGGGGTCGTCGTCGCACCCCACGGGCACCGGGCTGGGCGCGGTGCTGTTCCGGCCACCGGTGATGGCCCTGCTCGGGACGGTGGTGCTGTTCTTCCAGGCGGTGCTGCTCGCCCACGGCGGCCTCACCACCCTGGGGGCGAACGCGTTCTCCATGGCGATCGCCGGGCCGTGGATCGCCTACGGCGCCTACGTGCTGGTCCGGCGCCTCGGCGGGTCGCTCGGCCCGGCCGTGTTCGCCGCCGCGTTCCTCGGCGACCTCACGACGTACACGATCACCAGCGCCCAGCTGGCGCTCGCGTTCCCCGACCCGACCTCGGGCGTCGGCGGTGCCTTCGTCACCTTCGCCTCGATCTTCTCGATCACCCAGATCCCGCTGGCCGTGGCCGAGGGCCTGCTCACCGTGCTCGTGGTGCGGCTGCTGGTCCGGATCACCCCGGACGAGCTGCGCCGGCTGGGCGTGCTGCGCCCGGGCCGCGGCGCGACCCCGGCCGCGCAGGACCCGCAGAAGGAGGCGTCGACATGAGCCGCTCCACCGTCACCAACGTCCTGCTCGCCGTCGCGGTGCTCGCGCTGTTCGCGATCCCGGTGCTGTTCGTGCCCGGCGAGTACGCCGGCTCCGACGGGCAGGCCGGCGAGGCCATCGAGGCCACCGGCTACCAGCCGTGGTTCACCCCCGTGTGGGAGCCGCCGTCCGGCGAGATCGAGTCCGGCATCTTCGCGATGCAGGCCGCGGCCGGCGCGGGCGTGCTCGGCTACTGCATCGGCGTCGCGCGGACCCGGCGACGGGCGCAGCTCGCCCGCGAGGCCGACGCGCCCCGGACCTGATGCTGCTGATCGACGAGACCGCGCACGCCGGCCGGTGGCGGGCCCGGCACCCGGGGGAGAAGGCGTTCCTCGCGCTCGGGCTGCTCGTGCTCGCCGTCGTGCTGCCGCCGTGGCCGGGCGCGCTGCTGACCGGTGGTGCGGCGCTCGCGCTGCTGCTCGCCGGGGCCCGGGTGCCGTGGCGGACCGCGCTGCGCCTGCTCGCGCTGCCGCTCGGGTTCGTGCTGGTCGGGGCGCTGCCGCTGCTCGTCACCGTCGGGGGCGACCCGTGGCTCGCCCCCGCCCCGGACGGTCCGGCCCGGGCCGCCGAGCTCGTCGGGCGCTCGCTGGCCGCGGTGGCCTGCCTGGTCCTGTTCGCCGCGACGACCCCGCTGACGGACACCGTGGCGCGGCTGCGGTGGATCCCCCCGGCGGTCCTGGAGATCACGCTGCTCGTGTACCGGATGTTGTTCCTGCTGCTGGACTCGCTGACCGCGGTCCGCGAGGCCCAGGCCCTGCGGATGGGGTTCCGCACCCGCCGCGCCACGTTCCGCTCGCTCGCCGCGCAGGGCGGCGCGGTGTTCGTCCGCGCCTTCGACCGGGCCCGCCGGCTCGAGGCCGGGCTGGCCGCCCGCGGCTACGACGGCAGCCTGCGCGTACGGGTCCCGGCCCGGCCGGTGTCCCCGGGGTTCGTCGCGGGGAGCGCGGCGCTGCTCGTCGCCGTGCCGGTCCTGGCCCTGGCGGTGGCGTGGTGAGCGCGGCACCGGTGCTCGAGGCGCGCGGGCTGCGCTTCGCCTACCCCGACGGCCCGGCCGTGCTCGACGGGGCCGACCTCGCCGTCGCGCCCGGGCGGCGGCTCGCCGTGCTCGGGCCCAACGGCGGCGGCAAGACGACGCTGTTCCGGCTGCTGCTGGGCCTGCTCGCCCCTGCGGCCGGGGAGGTCCTGCTCGACGGCGAGCCGGTCCGCCGCACCCGGCGGGGGCTGGTGCGGCTGCGCGAGGCGGCCCAGCTCGTCCTGCAGGACCCCGACGACCAGCTGTTCTCCGCCGACGTCGCGCAGGACGTGTCTTTCGGCCCGCTCAACCTCGGCCTGCCCGGCCCCGAGGTCGACGCCCGGGTGCGGGACGCGCTCGCCGCCGTCGGGATCTCCGGGCTCGCGGACCGGCCGACCCACCGGCTGTCCTTCGGCCAGCGCAAGCGGGTCGCGATCGCCGGTGCGCTGGCCGTGCGGCCCCGGGTGCTCGTGCTCGACGAGCCGACCGCCGGGCTGGACCCGGCCGGGGTGGAGGAGCTCGTCGCGGTGCTCGCGGACCTGCACGCGGCCGGCACGGCGGTGGTGCTGTCCACCCACGACGTCGACCTGGCCCACCGCTGGGCCGACGACGTCGCCGTCGTCGCCGGGGGCCGGGTGCGGCGCGGCCCCGCCGACCGGGTCCTCGACGACGCGGAGCTGCTCGCCGGGGCCCGGCTCGGCCCGGCCTGGGCGCCGGCCGTCGCCCGGCTGCTGGCGCTGGCCGGCCACGACGGCGCCGCCCCGCGGACCGCGGCGGAGCTGCACGGGCTGCTGACCGGACTTGCGGTCCCGGAGGCCGGGGCGAGAGGGTGACGCCGTGCGCGACCCGGACCGCCACCTCGACCCCGACGCCGTCCCCGAGGTCGACCTGACGCTGCCCAACCCCGCCCGGGTGTACGACTACCTGCTCGGCGGGGCCCACAACTTCGCGACCGACCGGGAGTTCGCCGAGCGGATGCTGACCGCGCTGCCGCACGCGCGGCGGGCCGCCGTCGCCAACCGGGCGTTCCTCGGCCGCGCGGTGCGGGCCTGCCTGGAACGGGGGGTCCGCCAGTTCCTCGACCTCGGCTCCGGCATCCCCACCGCGGCGCCGGTGCACGAGCTCGCCCGGCGGATCGACCCGGCCGCCCGCGTCGCCCACGTCGACGTCGAGCCCGTCTCGGTCGCGATGAGCCGCGAGATCCTCCACGGCGTGGACGGCACCTCGATCACCGCGGCGGACCTCACCGACCCGGCCGCGGTCCTGGCCGCCCCGGGGGTCGCCGGGCTGCTCGACCCGGCCGAGCCGGTCGCCGTGCTGGCGGTGTCGGTGCTGCACTTCGTCGCCGACGACACGCTGCTCGCGACGCTGGCCGACACCTACGCGACCGCGTTCGGGCCGGGCAGCATGCTCGTGGTGTCCCACGGCAGCACCGACGTCGACGACCCCGCGGCCGCCCACGACATGCGCACCGTCGAGCGGCTCACCCGGGAGACGTCGCAGCCCGCCCGGGCGCGCGACCGCGCCACCCTGCGCCGGCTGCTCGTCGACCGGCCCGGGCACCGGCTGGACCTGCTGGAGCCGGGCCTGGTCGACGTGACCGCCTGGCGGGCGGAGGACCTGCCGGCCGGGCGGCCCGTGGGGATGTACGCCCTGGTCGGCGAGGTCGTGCCGGTCGCGGGCGGTCAGTCCCGGTAGACCCCGGGGCGCTTCTGCAGGAACGCCGAGACGGCCTCGGTGAGGTCCGCGGAGACGAGCTGCCCGCCGTTCCAGGTGGCGATCTGGTCCAGCGAGTCGGCGACGGTGTGGTCGCGGGCGTAGGTGATCGCGTACTTGGTGCCGCGCAGCGCCAGCGGGGACTTCGCCGCCAGTGACGCCGCGAGCGCGGCGACACCGGTCTCCAGGGCCTCGGCGTCGTCGTAGACGCCGTTGACCAGGCGCAGCTCCTTCGCCTCGGTGCCGGGCACCGGGCGGCAGGTGTAGGCCATCTCCCGCGCCACGCCCTCGCCGACGATGCGCGGCAGCCGCTGCAGCACGCCGACGTCCGCGGCCAGGCCCATGTCGACCTCCTTCAGCACGAACGACGCGTCCGCGGTCGCGTAGCGCAGGTCGCAGGCGACGGCGAGGTCCAGGCCCGCACCCAGGCAGACGCCGTGGATCGCCGCGATCACCGGCGTGCGGCAGCGCTCGACCGCGGTGAGGCACTCCTGCAGGTCGAGGATGGTGCGGCGCAGGGCGTCGGCGCCGTGGCCGGGCGAGTCGCCGCTCGCGGTGTCGCGCAGCCCGCCGAGCATCGAGACGTCGATGCCGGAGCAGAAGTGCCGGCCGTTGCCCGAGATCACCACGACCCGGACGGCCGGGTCGGCGTCCAGCTCGCGGACCGCGTCGCGCAGGCCGAACCACATCGGCTCGTCCAGCGCGTTCGCCGCCTGGGGCCGGTCGAGGCGCAGCCGCGCGACCCCGTCCGCCACCTCGACCGCGATGCCCGTCGGCTCACCCATCTGCCCGCACTCCCGTCCTCGTCGACCGTTCCGGAACGGAGGCTACCGCGCGGTAACCCCGGCCTGACAGGATGCGGCGGTGGGGCGAGGGGGCCGGGCGGGCCGGACGTGGTGGGTGGCCTGCGGGCTGCTGTTCGCGACGGCGTTCGGCACCAACGTCCCGACCCCGCTGCTGCTGGTCTACCGGACCGAGCTGGACCTCTCGGCGAGCACCCTGGCCGCGATCTTCGGGGTGTACGCGCTCGGGCTGGCCCCGTCGCTGCTGCTGGGCGGGCCGGCGTCGGACCGGTTCGGACGGGTGCGCGTGCTGCTGCCCGTCGCCGCCGGGGTGGCCGGGGCGTCGCTGCTGTTCCTCGGCGGCGCGTCGTCGCTGTGGCTGCTGTTCGCCGCCCGCTTCGTGCAGGGCCTCGCCTCCGGGGCGGTCTTCTCGGTGGGCAGCGCCTGGCTGCAGGACCTCGCCGGGCCGGACGGCGCCCCGCGCGCCGCGCGGGCCGCGTCGGTCGCGCAGACCCTCGGGTTCTGCCTGGGCCCGCTGACCTCGGGGCTGCTCGCGACGTCCGGCCCGCTGCCGCTGACGCTGCCGTACCTGGTCCACATCGCGCTGCTGGCGGTGGCCGTCGGCGCGGTGCTCGCCGTCGTCGGGACGGGGACGCGCCCGGCCGGTCCGCGGGCGGGCGGGCTGCTGCCCCGGCCGGGCCTGGGCGCGGCCGAGCGGCGGGTGTTCCTGCGGGTGGTCGTACCGACCGCGGTGTGCGTGTACGCGTTCCCCTCGGTCGCGGTGACCGTGCTGCCGCTGCTGCTGCCCGGCCTCACCGGCGCCGTCGCGTTCACCGGGCTGCTCGCCGCGCTGACGCTCGGCACCGGGACGCTCGTGCAGCCGTTCGCGCACCGGCTCGGCGCCCGCACCGGGCCCGCCGGGACCGCGGCCGGCGCGCTCGGCCTGCTCGTCGCGACGCTCACGGCGCTGCTCGCCCCGGCCGGGCCTGCGGCCGTCGCCGGGGTCGCCGGCGCCGGGCTGCTGCTCGGAGCGGGCGGCGGGCTCTGCCTCAACGCCGGGCTGACGCTTGTCGCCCGGCTGGCGCCGGAGTCCGGGCGGGGCGCGACGAACGGGCTGTTCTACACCGCGGCCTACACCGGCTTCGCGACGCCGTTCCTCGCGACCGCGTTCGTCGCGACGACGGCGCTCGCGCTCCCGCTGGCCGTGCTGGCCGTCGTGGCCGCGGCGACGGCGGGGTGGCTGGCCGTGCGGTCCGGTGACGCCGCGCCGTCCCGGCCCGCGCCGCGGTGACTACGCTCGCCGGGTGCCCGACCTGACCAGCACCGCCAACCCGCGCGTCAAGAACCTGGTCCGGCTGCGCACCCGCCGCCACCGCGACGCCGCCGGCGTCACGGTGATCGAGGGCCACGACGAGCTGGCCCTCGCGCTCGACGCCGGGGTCGTCCCGGACGAGGTGTACTGGGCCCCCGACCTGGTCCGCTCGCCGGAGCTGCTGGACCGGATGCCCGGCGCACGGCGGTTCTCGGTGAGCCGCGACGTGTTCGCCCGCATCGCCTACCGCGAGTCCCCGGACGGCTGGCTCGCCGTCGCCGCCGCCCCGGGCGTGGGGCTCGACGACCTCGACCTCGGCCCGGACCCGCTGGTGCTGGTCGCGGAGGGCGTCGAGAAGCCCGGCAACGTCGGTGCGATGCTGCGCACCGCCGAGGCCTGCGGGGTGGACGCCGTCGTCATCGCCACGCCGGAGCGCGGCGGCACCGACTTCGCCAACCCCAACGTGGTGCGCGCGTCGAAGGGGACCGTGTTCGCGGTGCCGGTGGCCTCGGCAGCGACGCCCGAGGTGCTGGACTGGCTCGCCCGCCGCGGGATCCGGACGTTCGTCACCACCCCGGCCGGCACGACCGGGCTCGCCGGGACCGACCTGACCGGCCCGACCGCGCTGGTGATCGGGACCGAGGCCACCGGGGTGACCGACGCGTGGCTCGAGCGAGCCGACGCGACGGTCGTCATCCCGATGCGGGGCCGGGTGAACTCGCTCAACGCCTCCATCGCCGCCGCGGTCGTGCTGTACGAGGCGGTGCGTCAGCGTGGCTGAGCGGCGAGCTCGGCGCGCAGCGCCTTCTTGTCGGTCTTGCCGACCCCGGTGAGCGGGATCCGCTCGACGAACTCGACGCTGCGCGGGACGTACATGTCCCCGGCGCGCTCGGCGACCAGCGCGGTCAGCTCGTCCTCGTCCGGGGCGGGGGATCCCGCGACGACGGCGGCGTGCACGGTCTCGGTGCCGTCGTCGTCGGGCACGCCGAACACGGCGGCCTGGCGGACCGACGGGTGCTCCATGAGCAGGTCCTCCAGCTCCGTGGTGTACACGTGCCCGCCCACGACGACGATCATGTCCTTGACCCGGTCGAGCAGGTGCAGGTAGCCGTCGGCGTCCTGGCGGGCGACGTCGCCGGTGCGCACCCAGCCGTCGACGACGGTCGCGGCGGTCAGCTCGGGCTGCTTCCAGTAGCCGTCCATCTCCATGCCGGTGCGCACCCACAGCTCGCCCCGCCCGCCGGGGGCGACGGGCCGGCCGTCGGCGTCGGTGATCGCGATCTCGGTGGTCGGCAGCGGGCGCCCGACGGTGCCCAGCAGCTCGGGCCGGGAGTGCTCCTGCGGGGTCAGCGCACTGATGCCGCCGGCCTCGGTCTGGCCGTAGAACTGGGCGAACACCGGGCCGATCCGCTCGACGGCCTCGGCCATCCGCCGCGGCGCGGCGGGCGCCCCGCCGTAGACGACCGACCGCAGCGAGGAGGTGTCGGTCCGGTCGAGGTCGGGGTGGTCGAGCAGCCGGTAGATCAGCGGCGGGAGCAGGAAGGTGTGGGTGATCCGCTCGCGGGCGACCGCGGCGAGGAACGCGCCGGGCTCGAAGCCGTCCTGCAGCACGACGGTGCCGCCGGAGGCCAGCGTGCGGTCGGCCAGCGCGCCGCCGACGTGCGCGACGGGGGTGGCGACGAGCAGCCGGGCGCCGCCGTCGCCGTCGCCGCCGCCGTCGGCGCCGAGGCCGGTGAGCCGCCGGCGCATCTCGGCGCCGCGGCGGTGGTGGTCGAAGGTGTAGGTGATGCCCTTCGGGTGCCCGGTGGTGCCGCCGGTGTGGCGGATCTGCTCGACGTCGTGCGGGCGGGCCCGGTCCCGGATCGGCGAGGCGGGCGCCCCGTCGGCCTCGGCGAGCACGTCGGGGTCCGCGCCGTGGGCGCCGAGCCAGAGCGCGGCCGGGCCGTCGAGCCGCGCGAGGACCGGCTCGGCGGCCGCCGCGGCGTCGGCGTCGGCCAGCACGACGGCGGCCTCGACGTCGACGACGATGCGGGCCCGGGCGGCGGCCGAGAGTCCCTCGTGCGGCTGGGCGATCCCGGCGCCGAGCAGGTTCACCGCCATCCGTGCGACGAGGGCCTCCGGGGTGTTGCCGGCCAGCAGCGCGACGACCGTGCCCGGCCGCACCCGCCCGTCGAGGACGTGGGCCAGCCGGTGCACCGAGCGGACCAGCTCGCCCGCGTGGATCCGTCGGTCGCGGTGGACCAGGGCCTCCCGGCCGGGGTCGGCGGCCAGTGCGTCCAGCAGTTCCTCGACGTCGGTGGGCATCCGGGACTCCTCTCGCAGGGGATCGTTGTCCAACGCAACGATCAACTCCGGTCGAGGCTTCCCGTTCGTGATCTGATCGACACCTCTCGGTTCGCGGCCCCGCGCGGGGGTGCTCACGCGGCGAGCGCGAGCTCCCCGCGGCGCTCGGCCCGCTCCATCCGGACCGCCACCCACAGCGCGGTCAGCCCGAGCAGCGGCAGCACGGTCGCGACGGCGGCGGGCGAGGTCCAGCCCCAGCCGGCGGCCAGGACGAGCCCGCCGAGCGCCGCGCCGAGGGCGTTGGCGACGTTGAACGCGGCGTGGTGCAGGGCCGCGCCCAGCGTCGGGCCCTCGCGGCCGGCGTCCATGAGCCGGGTGGCGAGCGCCGGGGTGGTCGCGGTCGTGGTGAACGCCAGCGCGAACAGGCCCAGCAGCGCGAACACCGCCGAGGACGCGGTCAGCGCGAACAGCGCCATCGACACCGCCGCCGCGGCCAGGCCGCCCGCGATGGTGCGCACCGGCGCCGCCTCGGCGAGCCGGCCGCCGACCTGGTTGCCCAGGGTCATGCCGACACCGAACACGGCCAGCGCCAGCGGCACCGCGGTCGCGGCCATGCCGGTGACCTCGGTGAGCACCGGGGTGACGTAGCTGTACACGGCGAACGAGCCGCCGAAGCCGGTCGCGATGACGGCCATCGTGATCCACACCTGGCCGCGGCGCAGCGCCGTCAGCTCGCGCAGGACCGAGCCGCGCACCTCGTCGCGCACGTCGGGCACCAGCCGCCAGACGGCCAGCATCGTCACCACGGCGACGCCGGCGACGGTCAGGTACGCGGCCGACCAGCCGGCGGCCTGCCCGAGCCAGGTGGCACCCGGCACGCCCACGATGTTGGCGATCATCAGCCCGCTCATCACGGTCGCGATCGCCCGTGGCCGCCGTTCGCGCGGGACCAGCGAGGCGGCCAGCACCGAGGCGGTGCCGAAGTAGGCGCCGTGCGGCAGCCCGGCCAGGAACCGGGTCACGACGAACGTCCCGAAGTCCGGCGCGAGCGCCGAGGCCAGGTTGGTCAGGGCCAGCGCACCGGCCAGGGCCAGGACGAGGTGCTTGCGTGGCCACCGCGCGCCCAGTACGGCGAGCACCGGCGCGCCGACGACGACGCCGAGCGCGTAGGCGCTGATGGCCGTACCGGCCTCGGGCACGGTGGCGCCCAGGTCGGCGGCGAACGCGGGCAGCAGCCCCATCGAGGCGAACTCGGTGGTGCCGATGGCGAGGCCGCCGAGGGCCATCGCGGCGAGTGCGGGTCCGGTGGTGGGAGAGTGGTCCGGGGTGAGAGGCTTTTTCATCGCGACACGAGGATAAATACCGTCAGGTCGGGGGTGTCAAACCAGATGACGGCGATGTCAGCCGGTTCACGTCCGGGCCGGGCCGAGACCGACCGGTGGCGGGCCACCGCCGAGGTGCTGGCCGAGGTCCGCCGCGAGCCCGGGCTCACCCGGGTGGAGCTGGCCCGGCGGCTGCGGCTGGCCAGCGGCTCGGCCACCGAGATCGCCGCCCGGCTGCGCGAGCTGGGGTGGGTGCGCGAGGAGCGGGCCCCCTGCGGCGGGCGCGGGCGCCCCACCACGACGCTGGCCCCCAACCCGGACGGGCCGGCCGTGGTCGCCGTCGACGTCCGGTTCGAGGGCTGGCGGGCCGCGCTCACCGGGCTCGGCGGGACGCCGGTCGCGCTGCGGTCCGGGACGCACCGGCGTCGCGACCCCGACGCCGTCGCCGCGGAGCTGGACGCGGTCGTCGCCGGCCTGGCCGCCGAGGCGCCCGGGCCGGTGGTGGCCCTCGGCATCGGCGTGGCCGCCACCGTCGTCGACGAGCACTTCGCCGAGAGCGGCGGCGGGCAGGGCTGGAGCCCGCTGGACGTGCGCCGGATCGGGGCCGGGTCGGACCTGCCGGTGCTGGTGGGCAACGACGCGAACCTCGCCGGCGTCGCCGAGGTCCGCGACGGCGCCGCCGCCGGTGCCCGCACCGCGCTGTTCCTGACCGTCGAGGTCGGCATCGGCGGTGCGCTGCTGCTCGACGGGCGCGCCCAGACCGGCGCCCGCGGCGCGGCCGGCGAGCTGGGACACCTGCCCTTCGGCGACCCCGGCGCGGTGTGCGCCTGCGGCGCCCGCGGGTGCTGGACCACCGGCGTCGACGGCCGGGCGCTGGCCCGGATGCTCGGCGAGCCCGAGCCGGACGCGCCCTGGAGCTACGCCCGCGCCGTGCTCGACCGCGCGGCCGCGGGGGAGCCCGGCCCGTCCGCGGCCGTCACCTCGGCCGCCGCGTCCCTGGCGCGGGGCACCGCGGGCCTGGTCAACGCGCACGACCCGGAGGTCGTCGTGCTGTCCGGGCTCGGGCCCGCGCTGCGCGCCGCGGCCCCCGAGGCGTTCGACGTCGCCTACGGCGCCGGGCTCATGGCCTTCCGCCGCTCGGTCGCGCCGCCGGTGCGCGACGCGGCGCACGGCGCGGACGGGGTCCTGCGCGGGGCGGCCGCGATCGCGCTCGACCACGCCGTCTCCGCGTCCGGGCTGGCCGCCCGCGCCGGCTGAGCCGCTCAGGGCCGCGGGATCGACCGCAGGTTGCTGCGCGCCAGCTCCACCATCCGCCCGACGCCGCCGTCGAGCACGGTGCGGGTCGCGGCGAGCGCGAACCCGCGGACCTGGGCGGCGGTGATGTGCGGCGGGATGGACAGCGCGTTCGGGTCGGTGCGCACGTCGACCAGCGCCGGTCCGCGGTGGTCCAGCGCGCGGCGCAGCGCCGCGCGCACGTCGGCCGGGTCCTGCACGGTCTCGGCGTGCAGGCCGGCGGCACGGGCCACCGCGCCCAGGTCGGCCGGCCCGTGGTCGGTCTGGAACGACGGGTAGCCCGCCACCATCATCTCCAGCCGGATCATGCCCAGCGAGCCGTTGTTGAACGCGACGACGGTCAGCGGCAGGTCGTGCTCGGCCGCGGTGAGCAGCTCGCCGAGCAGCATGGTCAGGCCGCCGTCGCCGGACAGCGAGACCACCTGGCGGTCCGGGAACGCGTACTGCGCGCCGATCGCGTGCGGCAGCGCGTTGGCCATCGTCCCGTGCCGGTAGGAGCCGATGATCCGGCGCCGGCCGTTGGGTGAGAGGTAGCGCGCGGCCCAGACGTTGCACATGCCGGTGTCGACGGTGGCGATCGCGTCGTCGGCCATCTCCTCGTCGAGCACGGCCGCGACGTGCTCGGGGTGGATCGGACGCAGGTCCTGCACCCGGCGGGTGTAGGCGCCGACGACCTTCTCCAGCGCCTCGGCGTGCCTGCGCAGCATCCGGTCCAGGAAGGACCGGTCGGTCTTCTCCGCGATCCGCGGCAGCAGCGCGTCCAGGGTGGACGCGGCGTCGCCGTGCACGCCGAGCTCCAGCAGCGTGCGACGCCCGAGGCGCGCGGGATCGGTGTCGATCTGCACGGTCCGGGCCTGGGGCAGGAACGAGTCGTAGGGGAAGTCGGTGCCGATCAGGACGAGCAGGCCCGCCTCGTGGGTGGCCTCGTAGCAGGCGCCGTAGCCGAGCAGCCCGGACATGCCGACGTCGTAGGGGTTGTCGTACTGGATCCACTCCTTGCCGCGCAGCGAGTGGCCGATCGGCGCCTTCACCCGGCCGGCGAGGGCGAGCACCTGCTCGCGTGCGTGCTCGATCCCGGCGCCGACGAACAGCGTCACGGTGTCCGCGGCGTCGACGAGCCGGGCCAGCTCGGCCACCTGCTCCTCCGACGGCGCCACGACCCCGGTGGGTGGGGACAGGTGCGAGGCGCCGGTGTCGTTCGGGGCGTCGAGCGCGCTGACGTCGCCGGGCAGGACGAGCACGGACACGTCGGACTCGGCGAGCGCGGTCTGCATCGCGATGCGCTGCATGCGCGGCATCTGCTCGGGCCGCGAGATCAGCTCGCAGTAGGCCGAGCACTCGGTGAACAGCCGCTCGGGGTGGGTCTCCTGGAAGTAGCCGGTCCCGATCTGGACCGACGGGATGTGCGAGGCGATCGCGAGCACCGGGGCGCCGGTGCGGTGGGCGTCCATCAGGCCCTGGATCAGGTGCGTGTTGCCCGGCCCGCAGCTGCCGGCGCAGACCGCGAGCCGCCCGGTCAGCTGGGCCTCCGCCGCGGCGGCCAGCGCGGCCGCCTCCTCGTTGTGCACGTGCACCCAGCGGATGCGCCCGTCGCGGCGGATCGCGTCGGCGATCGGGTTGAGGCTGTCGCCCACCAGCCCGTAGATCCGCTCGACTCCGGCCTGGTGCAGCAGCTCGATCATCTGGTCGGCCACGGTGCGGCCCATGTCGTCCTCCTCGCGCTCGGGGTGCACCGTCCGGGTTCCCGGACCGGCCGCACCGGCAACCGTCGGGTCGTGACGGTGCCCGGCGAGGTCACGACTCGGGTATCGGAATCGATTCCCCCGCTGCGCGCCGGTGCCGTTCCGAGTACTTTCCCCTCACATTCCTGGGAGGGGACGCGAAATGATCATTCTGGGTCTGATCCTGCTACTGGTGGGGTATTTCGCCAAGATCACCCTGTTGTACTACCTGGGAGGCCTGCTGGTGATCATCGGCGTGGTCCTGCTCATCCTCGGGGCGATCGGACGTCCGGTGGGTGGGCGCAAAGCCTGGTTCTGACCAGGCCGGTCGCCGTCCGCCGCGCCGAGGCGCGACCGGGCGCGTGACCGGCGCCGACGACGCCGCGGGGCGGGTTCCCGGAATGTTCCGGGCGCCCGCCCCGCGTGTGTGTCGTGACGAAAGGGTCAATTCCCCGGCGTGTCCGGCACCGCCCGCCGGGTGATTCCGAGAATGTCGCGCGCGTCCGCCGGGGAGGCGGGCCGAGCGCCCACCCGGTCGAGCGCCCGCAGGGCCCCGTCGAGCAGCTCGCGGTTCGACGGCGTGCCGCCCCGGCCGTCGTCGAAGTCCTCCAGTCCGACCCGCAGGTGCCCGCCGCGGCGCACCGCCAGCTCGGCCAGCCCGGAGCCCACGACGTCGCCGCCGAGCACCGCGACCGACCACGGCAGCCCGGACGGCTCCAGCAGCTCCAGGTAGGCCTCCAGCGCCGCGGGCGTCGGCGGCAGCCCGAACTGCAGCCGGTCGGCGAAGTAGAGCTTCACGATCGCGCCCGGGGGCACGCGGCCGTGGCGGTGCAGGGTCAGCGCGGTGCGCAGGAAGCCCGGCTCGAAGATCGAGATGCTCGGCGCGGCACCCAGCTCGGCGGTGCGGGCGAACATGTACTCGGTGTCGGCGAAGGAGTTCTGGTACGGCTCCGGCGCGGCGGGTCCCGGGCAGGTGCCGTCGTCGAGCAGGCCGACGTTCACCGAGCCCGGGTCGACCAGGGTCATGTGCCCGCGCCGGCCCAGCTCCGCCACGTGCGCCCACCGCCGCTCCACCGGGATGCCGCGCGCCCCGGCGGCCATCGTCGGGTAGAGCAGCGCGTCCGGGTGTGCGGCCAGCACCGGGTCCCAGGCGGCCAGGTACGGCTCGACGGCGTGCACCCCGTCGGTGGTGAACATCGGCTCGTCGTTGTGGTGGTGCACGATGGCCGCCCCCGCGTCGAGCACGTCGACGGCCTGCTCGGCCACCTCCGCCGGGGTGCGGGGCACGCGCGGGTTGCGTTCCCGCGTCGTCGTGCCGTTGAGTGCCACTTCCAGGATGACCGCGGTGTCCACGTCACCCAGCATCACCGCCACCGGCGCCCGCGCGCGAGGGCTGCGGTCGTAGGCTCGGGCGTGTGATCGGGACACGCCGCGCCGCACTGGCCGGGTCGGCCCTCGTGCTCGCCCTGCTCGCGGGCTGCGGGGAACAGCAGGCCCCGCTGACCGAGGGGCCGCCCGGCGCGTCCCCCGCGGACGGGCTGGTGCGCGTCGTCGCCCTGTCCGCGCAGCGCGCGCAGGTCTCCGACCGGGTCGCCGCGGCCAAGCTCGGCACCGGGCAGGCCGTCACCGACCCGGCGCGGGAGGCGGCCGTCGTCGACGGGATCCGGGCCGAGGCGGGCCGCGACGGCGTCGACCCGGACTGGGCGGCGCGCATCGTGACCGACCAGATCGCCGCGAGCACGCAGGTGCAGGACGACCTGCTCCGGCAGTGGGCCGAGCGCCCGGACACCGCGCCCGTGCAGCGGCCCGCCCTCGCCGAGGTCCGTCCCGAGCTCGACCGGATCGGCGACGAGCTGGTGGCCGCGCTGAAGCTGGCCGGGCCCGCCCGGGCCAACGAGGACTGCCCGTCCACCCTCGCGCAGGCCGCCGTCGCGCAGGCCCAGGGCCTCGACGACGTGCACCGCAACGCCCTCGGGCGCTCGCTGGCGTCGGTCTGCGACGGCACCCCGGACTGACCCGCCGTGTGACGGCCGGGTTTCCACCCCCGCCGAGGTCTTGCGTATCCGGATAGTACGTGCTCGGATTAATCGACGAGCCACGGAGGTGCGCGATGGACCAGAACCTGTTCAACGACATCTGCCTGCAGCAGCTGACGCTGTCGGGCGTGCACGAGGGGGAGACGGTCGTCGTCCTCACCCGCGGAGCGGAGCGGACGGCGTACGCCGACGCCTTCCTCTGGGCGATCGGGAAGCTGGGCGCGACCGGCTACCACATGCGGCTGCCGTCGCCACCGGACGCGAGCGGCGCGTGGGCCGTCGGCGACTCCGGGCTGGGCCGGATCCCGCTCGCCGTCGACGCGCTCAAGGCCGCGGACATGGTCGTGGACTGCACGTTCCTGCTCTTCAGCCCCGAGCAGTTCGCGATCCAGGACGCGGGCACCCGCATCCTGACCGCCGTCGAGCCGCCCGAGCTGCTCGCCCGGCTGATGCCGACCACCGAGCTGCGCGAGCGCGTCGAGACCGGCGCCGAGCTGCTGGCCAAGGCCTCGACCATGCGGATCACCAGCCCGCACGGCACCGACGTCACCTACCGGCTCGGCATGTACCCGACGATGAGCGAGTACGGCTACACCGACACCCCCGGCCGCTGGGACCACTGGCCCGCCGCGTTCGTGTTCACCGGCGGCGCCGACGACGGCGTCGACGGGCGGATCGTCCTGGCCCCCGGCGACGTGCTGCTGCCGTTCAACACCTACGTGCAGAGTCCGGTCGAGATCACCGTCGAGGAGGGCTTCATCCGCGACATCCGCGGCGGCGCCGCCGGCAACGGCCTCGACGCGGACCTGCTGCGCTCCTACATCGAGAGCTTCGAGGACCCGCGCGGCTACGGCATGAGCCACGTCGGCTGGGGCCTCGACGAGCGCGCCCACTGGCACGGCCTGACCCAGTTCGGCGGGGGCATGGGCATGGAGCTGCGCAGCTTCTACGGCAACGTCATGTTCTCCATCGGCCCGAACAACGAGCTGGGCGGCCCGAACGACACCGCCTGCCACTTCGACATCCCGATGCGCGGCAACTCCCTGTACCTCGACGACGAGCTGATCGTCGACGCCGGTGAGCTGACCGTGCCCGAGATGAAGCCGGTGACCCGCCGATGACCGACCACCACATCGGCATGATCGTGCCGAGCTCGAACCTCACCATGGAGACCGAGCTGCCGCGGATGCTGCGTGCCCGCGAGGACGTGCTGCCCGACGACCGGTTCGTCTTCCACGCCGCCCGCGCCCGGATGCAGCACGTCACCCCCGAGCAGCTGCGCGCGATGAACGCCCAGGCCCGGCGGGCGGCCGCCGAGCTGGCCGACGCGCGCCCGGACGTCGTCGCCACCGCCTGCCTGGTGGCGATCATGGCCCAGGGGCCCGGCTACCACTGCACCGCCGAGGACGACATCACCGCCGCGCTGCGCGCCGAGGGCTCGCAGGCGCCCGTGGTCTCCAGCGCCGGGGCGCTGCTGTCCGGCATCGCGGCGCTCGGCGCCCGGCGGGTCGCGATCATCACCCCGTACATGCAGCCGCTGACCGACGCCGTCGTCGACTACCTGACCGACGCCGGGGTCGGGGTCGTCGACTCGCTGTCGCTGCAGGTCCCCGACAACCTGGCCGTCGCCCGGCTGGACCCGGCCGACCTGCGCGAGCACTGGCGCAAGCTCGACCTGACCGGGGCCGACGCGCTCGTGCTGAGCGCGTGCGTGCAGATGCCGTCGCTGCCCGCGATCGAGGCGGTGCAGGAGGCCGCCGGCATCCCGGTGCTGTCCGCGTCGACGGCCACGACCCACCGCGTCCTGACCGAGCTCGGGCTCGAGCCGCGGGTGCCCGGCGCGGGGGCGCTGCTCGCGGGCTGAGGACGGCCCGACCCGGGACCCGCGTGCCGCACCGGCACGCGGGTCCCCGTCGTCCGGCCGAGCGTCGTCGTGATCACCGGTTGTGGAGCGCAGCGGCCGGGGAACGGACGTCGGGGCTCCACGACCGGTGATCATGGAGGTGGGCGCCGTCCGGCCGGGCGCGGGTCAGGTCTGCGCGCCGGCCGCGGTCGCCATCCCCTGCACGGTCTCCTGGACGTCGCGGAACGCCGGCCCGCAGGTGCCGGCGTCGCCCTCGGAGAGCGTCCCGGGATCGGCCTCGCACCCGGCGGCGGCGAAGCGGTCGAGCGCCTGCCCGACGAGGTCGGCCTGGGCCGCCGCCGCGGGCGCGTCCTGGCGGACCTGGGGCAGCGCGTTGCGGATCTCGGTGGTGAAGCGCCCGCAGCGCGGGAAGACCCGCGTGGGGTCACCGGACCAGCAGGGATCCTGGGCGTAGAAGCGGAACTTGGTCTGCAGCGCCTCCAGGCCGGGCGCCCCGACCCGGTCCGACGCGCTCTGCCCGGGCCACGGTTCGGTGTCCTTCCCGGACGTGGCGGCGGACCGGTCGGCCGAGCAGCCGGTGAGGAGCAGGGCGGCCACCACGAGGGGGGCGGCCCGCATCAGGAGCGCGATCGGGCGCGGGCGGGGGGACACCCCTGCGACGGTAGGCCCGTCGCGGCCACACCGCCGCCCCGGCCCGGTGGTCGTCACGGGCCGGGGCGGCGGCGGGTCACACCAGCGCGGTGAGCGCGTCGCGCAGCAGCCGCAGCGCCGCGTCCGGGGCGTCCCAGAACACCATGTGCCCCGCGTCCGGGACGGCGACGAGCTCGGCGCCGGGCCGGGCGGCGGCCAGCTCGGCGACACCGTCGGCGGGCACGACGGGCGAGGCCGCGCCGTACAGCAGCGTGGTCGGCGCGGGCACCCGCGGCCAGGTGCGGAGGAAGTCCTCGGACTCGAACCCGGCGTGCGTCGCGCGGATCGCGGCCTCGTCGCAGGAGTCCAGCCAGCGCGCCCGCAGCTCCTGCTCGCGGCGCGGCCAGCGCGGCCAGGAGCGGGCGACCTCGTCGGCGTCGGTGCCGCGCTGCGCCTCGTGCAGCTGCCCGAGGAACGCCTCCAGCGTCGTCGGGTAGGGGGCGCGGCCGGGCCCGGACAGCGGGGGGTCGACGAGCACCGTGCCGCGCAGCGGCCGCCGCGTCGCGGCGACGGCGGCGATCCGCGCGCCCATCGAGTGCCCCACCAGCACCGGCTCGGCGCCGAGGCCGAGCCCGTCGAGGACGGCGAGCACGTCCTCGGCGTAGTCGTCGAGCGTCCAGGACGTGCCGGAGTCGGACAGTCCGCGGCCGCGGACGTCGAGCACCACGGGCCGGCACAGGTCGGTGACGGCGCGGGCGACGAAGTCCATCGTCACCGCGGGGCTGGTGATGCCCGGCAGGACCAGCACGGGCGTGCCGTCGCCGCCGTAGTCCAGAGCGTGCAGCCGGACCTCGCCGTTGCGGGCCCAGCGGGAGACCGCGGGGACGTCGGCGAGGTCGGCCAGCGCGTCCTGCCGGACGCCGCGGGTGGTGACGGTGTGCGCAGTGGTCATGCCGAGAGCTCCTTCAGCCAGCCGAGCGCGTCGTCGAGGCCGACGACGTCGCCGTACTTGGCGTGGATGTCGAACAGGTTGGCCTCGTGCGGCCCCGGCGCCCGGTCGCCGACGCAGTCGCGCGGCACGAGCACGCCGAACCCGGACTGCACCGCGTCGACGGCGGTGGCGCGCACGCAGCCCGAGGTCGTCGCCCCGCAGACCAGCACGGTGTCCACGCCGGCGGCGCGCAGCAGGCTGGCGAGCCCGGTGTCGAAGAACGCCGACGCGCCCTTCTTCGTGATCGTGTGGTCCTCCCGGCGCACGTCGAGGCGCCCGTCGAACGCGACGGCGTCGGTGCCCTCGACGAGCCCGCGCATCCCGGGCGCCTTCACCAGCCACGGCAGGGTGTCCAGCTCGGCGGGGGTGTAGGCGATCGTGGTCCAGACGACCGGGGCGCCGAGGTCGCGGGCGGCGCCGACCAGCGTCGAGGTCGCGGCGACGACGCCGCTCAGGTCGCTGCCGGTGGGCCGGGCCGGGTCGGTGAACCCGACCGTCAGGTCCACGACGACGACCGCGGGCCGGGTGCCGCGCCGGGCGGCGGCGCCGAACCCGGCGGTCGCGTAGGTGGCGTCGGTGGCGGCTCCGTGCAGGCTCATGCGGACACCCCGTCCAGCCGGGCCCGGAGGGCGGCGCGGCGGCGCCCGGCGCAGTCCTCCACCGCGTCGACGATGGTCTGGTAGCCGGTGCAGCGGCACAGGTTCGAGGCGACGACCTCGCGGATCTCCTCGCGCGTCGCGTCGGGGGACTCGGCGAGGTGGCCCTCGGCGAGCATCAGGAACCCGGGCGTGCAGAACCCGCACTGCAGGCCGTGGTGCTCGGCGAAGCAGGACTGCAGGTCCGACAGCTCGCCGTCCGGCCCGGACAGCGACTCGACGGTGCGGATCGCACTGTTCTCGACCTGCACGGCGAAGATCAGGCAGGCCCGGGCGGGTGCGCCGTCGACGAGCACGGTGCAGGCCCCGCAGATGCCGTGCTCGCAGCCGACGTGGGTCCCGGTGAGCCCGAGGTCGTGGCGCAGCACGTCGGCGAGCGTGCGGCGCGGCGGGATCACCAGGTCGTGGCGTTCGCCGTTCACGGTCAGCTCGACCAGCGCGACGTCGGTCATGCGGGCACCTCCCGGAGGGCCTGGAAGATCGTGGAACGGGCGACGGGCGTCGAGTCCAGCTCGACCCCGGTGTGGCGCAGCGCGTCGTTGACGGCGTTGAGCACGGCGGCGGGGGCGCCGATGGTGCCGCCCTCGCCCGCGCCCTTGGCGCCGTCCGCGGTGAACGCGCACGGCGTCTCGAGGTGCTCGATGCGCACGTCGGGGATCTCGGCGGCGGTCGGCACCTTGTACTCCATGAAGCTGGGCGCGAGGGGCTGCCCGGCCTCGTCGTAGACGACCTGCTCGAACAGCGCCCCGGCGATGCCCTGTGCGATGCCGCCGCGGGCCTGCCCCTCGACGACGCGCGGGTGGATCGCGACGCCGCAGTCCTCGACGCAGACGTAGCGCAGGATCTCCACGCCGCCGGTGCCCGGGTCGAGCGCGACGACGCAGCCGTGGGTGGCGTTGGAGAACGTGCCGTCGCCGCCGACGTCGAAGCTCGCCGTCGCGGTCAGGCCGGGCCCGACGTCCTTGGGCAGCAGGTGCGCCCGCAGGTAGGCGACGTCGGCGAGCTCGGGGTAGGTGAACGTCCGGTCCCCGGCCCGCACCCCGCCGCGCCCGTCGAGGGCGGTCGAGTCGAGGTCGACCTCGCCCAGGTGCGCGGCCAGCGCGCGGAGCTGGTCGCCCAGCTTCAGCGCCGCGGCCGCGGCGGCGGACCCGCCGACGGTCACCGAGCGGGAGGCGAAGGAGCCCCAGCCGTAGGTGATCCGGTCGGTGTCGCCCTGCACGATCGTCACCTTGTCGTAGGGCAGCCCGAGCCGGTCGGCGACGATCTGGGCGAACGTCGTCTCGTGGCTCTGGCCGTGGGACAGGGTGCCGGTGGTGACGGTGACGGTCCCGTCGAGGTCCATCGTGATCTGCGACAGGTCGAACCCGGGGACGACCTGCATCTTCCGGGCCGCGAACGCGCCGGAGCCGTAGCCGGTGCGCTCGGAGAAGCAGGAGTACCCGACGCCGAGGACCCGGCCGTCGTCGAGCGTGCGGCCGAGCCAGCCCTCCTCGCGCAGCACCTGCTCGCACAGGTCGAGGGACTCCCGGTAGGAGCCGGGGTCGTAGGTGATCGCGTTGACCCCGCGGTAGGGGAACTCGGTGATCAGGTTGCGCCGCCGGACGTCGAGCGGGTCGAGCCCGAGCTCGCGGGCGGCGCGCTCCATCAGCCGTTCCATGACCATCACGTACTGCGGGCGCGACACCCCGCGGTAGGGGGCGGTGGGCGCCTTGTTGGTGGTGACCGCGCGCCCGCGCACGCGGTAGGCCGGGACCCGGTAGACGCCGGGCATCTCGGCCGAGGCCATCAGCGGCTCGATGCCGGCGGTGAAGGGGTAGCAGGAGTAGGCGCCCATGTCGCAGACGACGTCGGACTCCAGCGCCAGGATCTCGCCCTCGGCGGTGAACGCCGCGCGCGCGGTGTAGTGCTGCTCGCGGGCCAGGAAGCTCGCGGTCAGCGCCTCGCGCCGGTCCTCGATCCACTTGACCGGGCGCCGGAGCCGCGTCGCGGCGGCCGCGGCGGCGATCTCCTCGCGGCCGACGACGCACTTCTGCCCGAACCCGCCGCCCATGTCGGGCACGACGACCCGCACACGGCCCTCGTCGAGCCCGGCGCAGCGGGCCAGCACCGTGCGGACCTGGTGCGGGACCTGGGTGCAGGTGCGCACGACGAGCTGGCCGGCGCGGTCGTCCCACTCGGCGACGACGCCGCGGGTCTCCAGCGGCAGCGCGTTCTGCCGCCCGGTGCGGGCCTCGACCCCGACCACGGTGTGCGCGGTGTCGAAGACGTCGTCGATGCCCTCGGTGGCGAACAGCGAGACGTCGACGAGCACGTTGCCCGGCGCCTCGTCGTGCACCGGGGGACCGGCCGCGGCCAGTGCCGCGGCCTCGGTGACCACCGGGTCGAGCGGGTCCAGCTCGACGAGCGCGGCCTCCACGCCGTCCTCGGCGGCGTAGGGGTCGGTGGCGAGCACGACCGCCAGCGGCTCGCCGGCGTAGCGGACCTTGTCCCGGGCCAGCACCGGCATCGACGTCGGCGTGAACTCCTCGGTCGGGCGGTCGAGCAGCGCGGTGATGTCGCCCAGCGCGAGGTCCGCGGCGTCGAAGGCGGCGACGACGCCGGGCACCTCCCGCACCTGCGACAGGTCCACCGACAGCACCCGGGCGTGCGCCTCGGTGCTGCGCACGAACGCCGCGTGCAGCATCCGGGGCAGCGTGATGTCGTCGACGAAGCGGCCGCGGCCGGTGAGCAGGCGGGGGTCCTCGCGGCGCGGGACCGAGGCGCCGACCCAGGTGCCGTCGGTACGCAGACCGGGCTCAGCCACGACCGGCCTCCTCCCGGGCGCGGGCGACCAGGGTGCGGACCAGGCCGCGCCGGTACTCCGCCGGGACGCCGGGCTCGTCGCGCAGCTCGAGCGCGTCGGCGATCTCGTCGGGGGTGCCGGCGCCGGGCACGAGCACCGGGACGGCGCCGACCCCGCCGAGCACGACGTCGCCGGTGTCCAGGTCCGCCGCGGCGGCGACGACGGCGAAGTCGCCGCGCCGGTCGGCGTACTCGGTGAGCGCGGCCCGCGGGGCGGGCCGGCCGAACACGACCTCGACGATCACCTCGTCGGGCTCCAGCGCGGTGGTGAACGGCCCGAGGAAGAACCCGCGCGCCGCGACCTCGCGGCGACCGCCCGGCCCCTCGGTCACGACGACGGCGTCGAGCAGCACCGCGAGCAGGCACCACTCGGCGGTGGCGTCGCCGTGCGCGACCGACCCGCCGACGGTGCCGCGGGTGCGGATCGGCAGGTGCCCGACCCAGCGCATCGCCCGCGACAGCACCGCGAAGTCCGGTCCGAGGTCGGCGCGCTCGACGGCGTGGTGCGTGGTGAGCGCCCCGAGCCGCAGGGCGGCGCCGTCGCGGCGGATGCCCGCCAGCCCCGGCACGTGGGTGAGGTCCACCAGGTGTCCGGGCCGCGCCATCCGGTAGTTCATCATCGCGACCAGGCTCTGCCCGCCGGCGAGCAGCTTCGGGTCCTCCTCGGCCAGCTCGGTGAGCAGGCCGACCGCACCGCGCACCGACGACGCCCGGTGGTAGGTGAACGCCGCGGGCTTCACGCCTTCTCCACCTCCGCGACCGGGCGGGCGTCGACGGCCTCCTCGTCGCCGGTGATCCGGTCGAGCTCGCGGCCCTTGGTCTCCGGGGCGCCGAACGCCATGAACGCGACGGCGCCGAGCACCAGCAGCCCCATGAGCGTGAAGGTCAGGGGCAGGCCGAGCACCGGCCACAGCAGGCTGCCGAAGATCAGCGGCACGAAGCCGGTGACCGCGCGGCTCGACGACGACGCCCAGCCGAAGCCCGAGGCCCGCAGCTCGGTCGGGTACAGCTCGGAGACGTAGGCGTACATGACCGGGATGACGACCAGCGCGAAGAAGCCGAACACGCCGATCATCACGACCGCCGCCGTCGGCGAGCCCATGACCAGCGAGAACACGATCAGCGACAGGGCGGCGCAGGGGGCGGCGACACCGATGACCCACTTGCGTCCGACGACCTCGACGAGCAGCACCGAGGTGATCACGCCGAGGATGCCGACCGCGTTCATGACGGTGGTGGAGCCGAACGCGGCGACCTCGCCCATGCCCTGGGCGCGCAGGATCGACGGCATCCAGGACAGCGCCGCGTAGTAGACGACCATGACGGTGACGAACAGCGACCAGGCGACGCCGGTGATGCGCGGGTTGAACGCCCAGACGAGCTTCAGCTGCTCCAGGCCGGCGGCCAGGCCGCGGCGCCGCGAGGTCACCGGCTCGGGCGCGGCGGCGGTGATGGCGTAGGGCTCGGGTGCGGCCCCGGTGCGCAGCACCATGTCGTCGATGACCGCGCGGGCCTCGGCCTCGCGCCCGGTGCGGGCCAGGTAGATCGGGGACTCCGGGACCCCGCGGCGGATCCAGACCAGCAGCAGGGCGGGCAGCACCATCAGCGCCAGCATCCAGCGCCAGTTGCCGTCGACCGGGACGAGCAGGGTCGCCGAGAGCCCGGCCAGCGTGGTGCCGACCGGCCACCAGCCGTCCATCGCGGCGAGGACCTTGCCGCGGTAGCGGCGCGGGGAGAACTCGCTGACGATCGCGTAGTCGACCGGGATGCAGCCGCCCAGGCCGATGCCGGCCAGGAAGCGCAGCGCCAGGAAGACCTCCCAGTTCGGCGACAGCGCGCCGAGCACGGAGAACAACGCGAAGATCATCAGCGTGATGCTGAAGACCCGCTTGCGGCCCATCCGGTCCGCGATCGTGCCGAAGGCGATCGCGCCGACGGCCATGCCGATGAGGTTGGCGGTCGCGACCAGGCCGCGCTGGCCGGTCGAGAGGTCGAACTCGACGCCGAGCAGCGGGGTGAGGAAGCCGTTGAGGGCGACGTCCCAGGCGTCGAACATGTAGCCGAGGCCGCCGATGAGGAAGATCTTGCCCTGGACGTTCCACCGCCAGGGCAGGTCCTGGACGACCTGGTCTCCGGTACGCATGTCGGTCTCCTGTGGGGTGCGGGTCGTCAGCGGGCGAACTGGTAGGTGATGGCCTCGTCGTCCGGGTCGTGCAGCGGCGAGCCGCGCCAGAGCCAGTCGTAGGAGAGGTCGGACTCGCCGTCGAAGCGGCGCAGCTTGTCGTCGCGCTCGCGCTGCTCGGGGCCGTCGGGCAGGTGGTAGAAGTCCATGTTCTGCAGCGAGGCGTCCTGGACCATCCCGGCGTGCTTGGCCCGCCGGAACACGTAGCGGCTCAGCGCGCCGTCGATGCCGGACCGGCCGGCGGCGCCGAGCTCCTCGGCCAGCACGGCGGCGTCCTCCATCGCCTGGGACGCGCCCTGGGCCTGGTAGGGGAGCATCGCGTGGCAGGCGTCGCCGAGCAGGGCGACCCGGCCGTCGATCCAGACGGGGTCGCGGCGGCGCCGGTACAGCGCCCAGACCGAGACGTCGTCCTTGGCCTTGGACAGCATCGCCGGGACGCGGTCGTCCCAGTCGGCGAAGTCGGCGACCAGGTCCTCGGCGGTGGCCGGGGCGCTCCAGTCGCGCCGCACCTGCTCGGTGCACGGCACGATCGCGACGACGTTGAGGCACTCGCCGCCGCGGATCATGTAGTGGACGAGGTGCTTGTCCGGGCCGTACCAGATGGTGGAGTGGTAGCGGTCGAGCAGGAACCGGGTGGCGGGGTCGGCGGCGATGAGCTCGCCGGGGATCAGCGCGCGGTAGGCCATCTCGCCGGAGAACACGAGCGTGTCGTCGAACCCGGCGAGGTCGCGCACGGCCGAGCGGATGCCGTCGGCGCCGACGAGCAGGTCCCCGGCGACGCGGTCGCCGCGGGCGGTGACCGCGACCGGCCGCAGCGGGTCGGTGCGGTCGAGCTCGACGACCTTCGCGTCGGTCCGCACGGCGACGACCGGGCCGGGCCCGTCGGGGTCGAGGCAGGCGTCGAGCAGCACGCGGTGCAGGTCGGCGCGGTGGTAGTGCCAGTACGGGGCGCCGTAGGTGTCGACGACGCGCTGCCCGAGCGGGAGCTGGGCGATGATGCTGCCGTCGGCCCAGCGGCGCCGGACCTGGTCCTGCGGGGCGGTGTGGATGCGCTCCAGGGCGCCGCGCAGGCCGAGCCCGATGAGCACGCGGCTGGCGTTCGGCGCGGTCTGGATGCCGGCGCCGACCTCGCCGAGCTGCGGCGCGGCCTCGAGCACGGTGACCCGGAAGCCCTGCCGGCGCAGGGCCAGCGCGGCGGTCAGCCCGCCGAGACCGCCGCCCGTGACCGTGATCTCCAGGGACTGGCTGGGTGCCACGACAATCCTCCTCGCGTCCGTCGGGCCGTGTGACGTGGCCCGCACGAGAAGTAATCCGAGCACGTACTATCCGGATACGCAAGGATTTCCCGTGAACGACCCGGGACCGTAACCCGGCTCTTACCCGGCGGCGCCGTCGGAACCGTTGCCGGACAGCGCGTCCCGCTCGGCGACGGCCTCCCAGTGCGCGCCGAGCGCGTTGAGCAGCCCGGCGATCTCGCCGCGCCGGTCCTCGGGCACGGCGGCGAGCAGCTCGTGGTCCAGGCGGCGGGTGCGGCGGGTGACCTCGGCCAGGGCGGCGGCGCCGGCCTCGGTCAGGGAGAGGATCTTGCGACGGGCGTCGCGCGGGGACTCGGTCCGCTCGATCAGGCCGCGCCGCTCCATGCGCCGGCACACGTCGGCCATCGTCGAGGTGTCCAGCGCGACCGCGCCGGCCAGCGAGCTCTGGTCGGACTCCGGGTAGGCCCGGATCGCCGAGAGCACCGCGAACTGGGGGCCGGTGAGCACCGAATCCACGTGCCGGCTCCAGGCGGACAGGTAGGCCTGGTACATCCGGCGCGCCCCGTAGCCGGGCGCCGCGACGAGGTCGGCCGGTGGTGCGGAGGCCACCGCCGGCGTGCGTCCCCCGGTGCGGCGCAGCGTCTCGCCCATGGTGCCTCCGTGCTGGTCCGACCCCTCGTCCGCAGGCGATCCTACGTGTCCGGACGATCACCCCGGGTCGCCGGTCGGTGCTCCGGTCAGCGGGGGCGGAGCCCGTCCACGAGCAGGTCCAGCAGCCGTCCGGCCTGCTCGCGGTTCGACGGGTCGGCGACGGCCATGCAGATCCCGCTGGTGCCGACGAGCACGTCGGCGGCGTCGACGTCGGCGCGCAGGGTGCCGTCCTCGATGCCCGCGCGGTGCAGGATCCGCACCGCGTCGATCATCCGCTCGCGGCTCTGCGCGAACGGGTTGTGCCCGCACGCGACCAGGGCGTGCAGCGTGTCGGCCAGGTGCTTCTTGGTGATCACGTAGTCGACGAAGCGGTCCATCCAGGCCCGCAGCGCCCGGTCTGCGGGCAGTTCGGCGCGCAGCTGCTCCGCGGCGGCGCAGAGCCGGTCGAGCTCGTTGCGGTAGACGGCCTCGACCAGCGCGTCCCGGCTGGGGAAGTGGCGGTAGAGGGTGCCGATGCCGACCCCGGCGTCCTTCGCGATGCCGTCGAGGGTGGGGGCGGGGCCGCCCCGGCTCTCCGCGGTGAACGCGCGCACGGCCGCGGCCAGCAG
This sequence comes from Pseudonocardia spirodelae, assembly GCF_037727765.1. Classification (NCBI taxonomy): domain Bacteria; kingdom Bacillati; phylum Actinomycetota; class Actinomycetes; order Pseudonocardiales; family Pseudonocardiaceae; genus Pseudonocardia; species Pseudonocardia spirodelae. The sequence goes on from NZ_JBBJUP010000004.1 coordinate 180,982, forward strand.
CAGCTCGCGGTTGCGCGCGGCGTCGGCGCGCAACCCGGGACGGGTGCCGGTCCCGCTGGCCATGACGGTGCCTCCTCGATCGGAACGAACGACCCCACGATACGTCTTGCGATCCGGAGGACGCTCCGGATAGAGTCACGGATCATACGGAGGATCCTCCGTTTCTCGTCCCCCGGCCGGCGCGGCGGCGCATCGACGATGCCGCCACCCGGATCCGGGCAGCCGAAGGGATCTCGCCATGCTGTTCCGCTCCACGACCGACCGATCCCGTCCCGCCGTCCCCGCCGTCCCGCCCGTCGCCGTCGCCGGGGCCGGGACGGCCGCCACCACCGCCGCCGACGTGCTGGCCGGCGTCGACCTCACCGGCCGCCGTGCCGTCGTCACCGGTGCGACCTGCGGCGTCGGGCTCGCCGCCGCCCGCGCCCTGGCCGCTGCCGGGGCCGAGGTCACCCTGGCCGTGCGCGACCTCGACGCCGGCGCCGCCGCCCGCGACGGCATCGTCGCCGACACCGGCAACGAGCACGTCGCCGTCGGCGAGCTCGACCTCGCCGACCAGCGTTCGGTCGCCCGCTTCGTGCGGCTGTGGGACGGGCCCCTGCACATGCTCGTGCACGCCGCCGCCGTCGCCGGGGCGCCGCTCACCCGCACCGTCGACGACTGGGAGCTGCACCTGGCCGTCAACCACCTGGGGCCGGCCTCGCTGACCTCGGGCCTGCACTGGGCGCTGACCGCCGTCGACGGCGCGCGGGTGGTCACCGTCAGCTCCGCCGCGCACCTCGACGCCGCGTTCGACGCCGAGGACCCGCACTTCGCCGGCGGGCGCTACGACGCCCACCTCGCCCACGCCCGCTCCCGTACGGCCGCCCTCCTGCACGCGGTGGAGACCGCGCGCCGGTGGTCCTCGGACGGGATCGCGGTGAACGCGGTCAACCCGGGCCCGTCCGGCCGCGACCCCGAGCAGGGGGCGGCGACCGTGGTGCTGGCCGCGGCGTCGCCGCTGGTCGGGGGCATCAGCGGCCGCTACTTCGAGGACCTCGCCGAGGCGGGGACGGCCGGGGCGGGCGCGACGCGCGGGGTCGCCGCGCACGCACTCGACCCGGTGGCGGCCCGCCGGGTGCACCGCTGGACCGAGCGCACGCTGCGCGAGGTCTGGTTCGCCGGGCTGCCGATCGTCGCCTGACCCGCCGCGCGCGTGCGTGGTCCCCGGGGGGACGGGGACCACGCACGGGCGCCGGGGCCGGCTAGTGGCGCAGCCACACCGCGGTGTCCGCGGGGACCTCGTCGCGGACGGTGAGCGGGCCGCTGGACAGCATCACCTCGGCGTCCTCGGGCAGTGACACCGGTGCGGAGGAGACGTTCACCAGGCAGGTGAAGCCGTCGTCGCCGTCGTCGGAGGTCCGGTCGAAGGCCAGGGTGCCCTCCGGCGAGGTCCGCCAGGCCAGGGCGCCGCCGCCGAGGGCCGGGTGCGCGCGGCGCAGGGCCAGCGCGTCGCGGTAGAGGTGCAGCACCGAGTCCGGGTCGGCCTCCTGCGCGTCCGCGGCGTGCGCGGCGAACACCCCCGGCTGGGGCAGCCACGCGGGGCCGCCGAAGCCGAAGCTCGGCTCGCCGGCCGCCCACGGCAGCGGGACGCGGCAGCCGTCGCGCCCGCGCAGGGTGTGCCCGGACAGCTCCCAGGTCGGGTCGTCGAGCTGCTCGACCGGGATGTCCTCGACCTCGGGCAGCCCGAACTCCTCGCCCTGGTAGAGGTACGCGGTCCCGGGCAGCGCCAGCATCAGCAGGGTCGCCGCGCGGGCCCGGCGCAGGCCGAGCGCGGGGTCGGCGGGCAGGTCCAGCACGTCGTCGAGGTTCCAGCCGCGCCCGGCCTCGGGCTTGCGCGCGAGCCGGCTGGGGTGGCGGCACACGTCGTGGTTGGACAGCACCCAGGTCGCCGGCGCGCCGACCGCGGTGTTCTCGGCGATCGCGTCGTCGATGTTGGACCGCAGGTCGTCGGCGAGCCACGCCGCGGTCAGGAAGTTGAAGCTGAACGCGGTCTGCAGCTCGTCCGGGCGCAGGTAGCGGGCCAGGCGCTGCGGGTCGGGGACCCACGCCTCGGCGACGAACACCCGCGGCGGGTCGTAGGTGTCGCCGATGCGCCGCCACGACCGGAAGATGTCGTGGATCTCGTCGCGGTCCAGGTAGGGGTGGGTGCCGTCCTGGACGTCGTTGACGCCCTTCACGACGTCGGGCAGCCCGGGCTCCTTGACCATCGAGTTCGCGACGTCGACGCGGAACCCGTCCACGCCCCGGTCGAACCAGAAGCGCAGGGTCTCCTCGAAGTCCGCGCGGACCTCCGGGTGCTCCCAGTTGACGTCGGGCTGCCGGATGTCGAACAGGTGCAGGTACCACTGGCCGTCCGCGACCCGCTCCCAGGCGGGTCCGCCGAACATCGACTCCCAGTTGTTGGGCGGCAGCTCGCCGGACTCCCCGCGGCCGTCGCGGAAGACGTAGCGGGCGCGCTCCGGCGAGCCGGGGCCCGCGGCCAGTGCCGCGCGGAACCACGCGTGCTCGTCGGAGTGGTGGTTCGGGACGATGTCGAGCAGCACCCGGATGCCGCGCTCGTGCGCCTCGGCGATCAGCGCCTCGGCCTGCGCGATGTCGCCGAACATCGGGTTGACCGCCCGGTAGTCGGCCACGTCGTAGCCGCCGTCGGCCAGCGGCGACGGGTACCAGGGGTTGATCCAGATCGCGTCGACGCCGAGGCGGGCGAGGTGGTCGAGCCTGCTGCGCAGCCCGGCGACGTCACCGGTGCCGTCACCGTTCCCGTCGGCGAAGCTGCGGATGTAGACCTGGTAGACGACGGCGTTGCGCCACCAGTCCTGCTCGTGCACGGACATGATGCTCCCGGGTGAGGATCGTCGGGCGGGCGGTGTTGCAGAGTGTTTCATCCGGTTGCAGCCGCTGTCGAGTCACGGGCACGATGCCCCCGTGACGGACGAGCCGGTGCACGAGGTCGTCCGCCGGGCGGGTGTCCGGCGGGTCGCCGAGCTGGCCGGTGTCTCCCCGGCGACGGTGTCGCGTGCGCTGCGCGAGGGCACCCCGGTGTCGCACGGCACCCGCGAGCGGGTCCGCCGCGCCGCCGCCTCCCTCGGCTACACCGTGCCCGTCCGCCCGCTGACCGTCGCGGTGCTCGCGCGCTTCCCGACCCGCTGGTTCTTCGCCGAGGCCGTCGCCGGGGTGGAGTCGGTGCTGTCCGCGGCCGGGCACGTCACCCAGCTGCACAACCTCGGTGACCCGGCGGCGCGGGCGCACTTCTTCGCCACGCTGCCGGTGCGCGGGCGCGCCGACGGGCTGATCGTGGTCGCCTCGGCGATCGACGCGGTCGAGGCCGCCGCGCTGGACGCGCTCGCCGTGCCGGTGGTCGTGCTCGGCGGGGACATGCCGGACCGCCCGCGGATCGGGATCGACGACCGCGCCGCCGCCCGGGCCGCCGTCCGCCACCTGCTCGGGCTGGGGCACGCCGGCGTCGCGCTCGTGTCGTTCGACGCCGCGGTGCCCGACGGCGCCGCCACCACCGCCGACCGGCGCGCCGGCTGGGCCGACGCGCACGCCGAGGCCGGGCGCCCGTGCGGCCCGGTCGTCGTCGCCGGGGCCGGGATCGCCGACGGCGACGAGGCCGCGGCCCGCCTGCTGTCGCTGCCCACCCTGCCCACCGCGGTGTTCGCCATGTCCGACGAGCTCGCGATCGGCGTGCTGCGCACCCTGCGCCGGGCCGGGGTCGACGTGCCGGGGCAGGTGTCGGTCGTCGGGTTCGACGACCACGACTCGGCCGGGGTCGCCGACCTCACCACCGTCGCCCAGCCGGTCCGCCGCCAGGGCGAGCTCGCCGCGCACGCCCTGCTCGCCGCGCTGGCCGGCGACGAGCCGGAGCCGTGCGAGCTGCCCACCCGGCTCGTCGTGCGGGCGACGACGGCGCCGCCGCGCCCGGCCTGACCCGGTCGGCCGACCCCTGTCGCCGGGGCGTGGACCGTGGTTGTCTGACCGTGACGCCACGGGGAGGTCGGTGTGGTCCGGGTCGAGGGGCACTGGCGCAACCGCAGCTGGGTCCGCACGCACTACCGGCACCCGCTGAGCCCGGACGCCGACCAGACGGTGCTCGTGCTTCCGCCCGCCCGTGCGGTGCGCATCGACCTGTCCGCGCACGGCCCGTTCCCGGCCGAGCCGGTCGCCGGCCGGCCGGGGCCCGCCCTGCCCGCGCCCCGGCCGCCGCGCGAACGCTGAGGGGCCGGGCCGCTGCCCGTCCGGGCGGCCGGGTGTCGCGCGCGGGGGGCCACGTCGGAGGATGGGACGGTGCCGAAGCTGATCGAGACCGCCAGCCGGGTCACCGCCGCCGGGACCCCGCCGAAGACCATCGACGAGTACGTGGGCCGGGTGAACTCCGGTGACGCCGCGCTGTCGATGGCCCACATGCGCAGCCCGTCCGGCTGGGCCGAGCCCGGCCAGACCCCCGAGTTCGACGAGTACACCCTCGTCCTGCGCGGCGCGCTGCGCGTGGAGTTCGCCGGCGGCGAGCTCACCGTCGCCGCCGGGCAGGCCGTGCACACCGCGCCGGGGGAGTGGGTGCGCTACAGCTCGCCCGGCCCGGACGGCGCGGAGTACGTCGCCGTCTGCCTGCCGGCGTTCGAGATCGGTGCCGCGCACCGCGACGACGAGGACTGAGATGCGCGCGCGCATCCTGCTGCTCGCCGCCGTCGCCCTGCTGTGCGCCGGGTGCGGCGGGGACCCGCAGTCCGCGGCGACCGGCCCGCGCGCCGCCGCGGCCGCCGACCTCACCGGCGTGCGCTGGCTGCCCGCCGACGGCGCCGCCGGCGGGCGGGCCTACGCCGAGTTCGCCCCCGACGGGACCTGGACCGGCTCCGACGGCTGCAACGGGCAGGGCGGCACCTGGTCGCTGGACGCCGACGGCACGTTCACCGCCACCGCGAACCCGAGCACGCTCATCGGCTGCGAGAACGTGCCGGTCGCGCAGTGGGTGTCGTCCGCGGTCCGGGTCGCCGTCGACGGCGGGGACCTGCTCCTGCAGCGCACCTCCGCCCCGGCGGGTGCGGTCGGGGCGGCCCGGCTGGTCCGCGGCTGAGCCGCGGCCCCGGGCGGACCCGCCTCACCGCGGCAGCGGCAGCCAGTCCAGGACGTCGCGGATCCGCGCGTCCCAGTAGCCCCACTCGTGCTCGCCCGGGCCGAAGGCGGTGGTCACGGCCACCCCGGCGGCCCGGGCGTGCTCGGCCAGGCGCACCGACTGCGGGTGCAGCGGGTCCTCGGTCCCGGCACAGACGTAGAGCGCCGGGGCCGGCCCGCGCAGGCCGTCGAGCAGCGCGAACAGGTCGGCGTCGGTGCCGGCGACCGGGCGGTCGCCGAGGATGCGCTCCCAGATCCGCGGGTCCTCCTCGCGCGGCGGGCCCGCCGCCAGCGCCGCCAGGTCCAGCGCCCCGGACAGCGACGCCGCCGCGGCGAACCGGCCCGGCTCGCGCAGCGCCCAGGCCAGCGCGCCGTAGCCACCCATCGACAGGCCGGCCACGAATGTCCCGGCCGGGTCGGAGGACACCCGGAAGAAACGCGCCACCAGCGCCGGGAGCTCCTCGGTGACCCAGGTGCGGTAGCGGCCGCCGTAGGCCTGGTCGGTGTAGAAGCTGCGGTGCACCTGCGGCATCACCACGGCCAGGCCCAGCTCGTCGGCGTAGCGCTCGACGGCGGTGTAGCGGGTCCAGGCGGTGTCGTCGTCGGACAGCCCGTGCAGCAGGTAGAGCACCGGCGGCGGCGCGTCGAGGTCACGCACGCCCGCCCCGATCCGGGTCCGCGACGGCTGCGGCAGCAGCACCGTGACCGAGGTGGCGAGACCGAGGGAGTCGGCGACGACGTCGCAGCGCAGCCGGGCCATTCCGGCGATACTCGCGGGCGGGTCCGCACGCGGTCAAGGCACACTCGTGGTGTGCACGTCCTGATGTCGACCACCGCCGCGCACGGCCACGTCCACCCGAACCTGCCGGTGATGGCCGAGCTCGTCGCCCGCGGCCACCGCGTCACCTACCCGGTGCCCGAGCGCTTCGCCGAGGCCGTCTCCGCCACGGGCGCGACCGCGCTGCGGATCACCACCGACCTGCCCGACCCGGCGAGGGGCGAGCAGTGGCCCGACGGCGGGATCGAGGCGATGCGGCTGTTCTCCGCCGAGGCCCGCTCGGCCTACGCCCAGATCGCCGACGCGCTGCAGTACGAGAGCCCCGACGTCGTCTGCTACGACGGCTCGGGCTGGGCCGGGCACGCCTTCTCCCGGGTGCGCGGCATCCCGCGGGTGGAGCTGGCCCCGCACATGGTCGCCTGGGACGGCTTCGAGACCGACATGGCCGAGGCGTTCGCCTTCCTCGACGCCCCCGACGGCCTGGCCTGGCGCGCCGAGCTCGACGCCTGGCTCGACGAGGTCGGCGCCGGCGTCGGCAACCGCGAGTTCCTCGGCCGGCCGGACCGCTCGGTCGTGCTGATCCCCGAGGCCATGCAGCCCGAGCTCGACCGGGTGGACCGGGAGCGCTACACCTTCGTCGGCCCGGTCATCGGCGACCGCTCCCACCAGGGGCTCTGGCCGAAGCCGGCGGCCCCGCTGCTGCTGGTGTCGCTGGGCTCGGCCTACACCGACCGGCCCGCGTTCTGGCGTTCCTGCATCGAGGCCATGACCGGGACGGGCTGGCAGACGGTGCTCGCCACCGGGCCGCACGTCTCCCGCGAGGACCTCGGCGAGATCCCCGACGACGTCGTGGTCCGCGAGTGGGTGCCGCAGCTGGCGGTGCTGGCCCACGCGTCGGCGTTCGTCACCCACGCCGGGATGGGCGGGGCCACCGAGGGTCTCTGGCACGGTGTCCCGATGGTCGCGGTGCCCCAGGCCGTCGACCAGTTCGGCAACGCCGACCGGATCGCCGCGCTCGGCGTCGGCGAGCACCTGCCCGCGGGGCAGGTCACGGCCGAGACGCTGCGTGCCGCGGTGCTGCGGGTGTCCTCGTCCGACGCCGTCGCCGCCCGGTGCGCCGAGGAGAAGGCCACCGCCCGCGCCGCCGGCGGGGCCCCGGCCGCGGCCGACGTGATCGAGTCGCTGGTGCCGAACGCGCTCTGCGCCGCCTGCGCGCTCGTCGGAGGGTGCGGCGGGAGGCGCTGACTGCTCCGTTCGGGGCACCGACGGGCGTGGCGATTGTGGACACAGCGTTGCGAATGGCAACGTCGTGCCTCTCGGTCGGGGGACGGGCGCAGGCGCCCGGAGAGGTGGAGCCGTGCGCAGGACGATCACCACGCTGCTCGTCGCCGTCGGGGTGGTGCTCGGCACGGCCGGACCGGCCGCCGCGGCCACGCCGGCCGCGCCCCCGGCCCCCGCGCCGGCGATCACCTGGGGGCCGTGCAGCAGCCCGTCGCTGGCCCAGGCCAAGGCCGAGTGCGGGTTCCTGAAGGTCCCGCTCGACCACGCGAGACCGGCCGGGAAGCAGATCGAGATCGCGGTGTCGCGGGTGCGCCACACCGTGCCCGACGCGCAGTACCAGGGCGTCATGCTGGTCAACCCGGGCGGACCCGGCGGCCCGGGGCTCGGGCTGTCCCGGCTCGGCGGTGCCGTCCCGAAGAACGCCGGCGCGGCCTACGACTGGATCGGCTTCGACCCGCGCGGCGTCGGCACCAGCCGTCCCGCACTGAGCTGCGACGCCGGCTACGGCGGCTACGCCCGGCCGGACTACCGGCCGGAGAACGGCGCGGAGAAGGCGTGGCTGCCGAAGGCGAAGGCCTACGCCCGCGCGTGCGGCGCGGCCGGCGGCGACCTGCTCGCGCACGTCCGCACCGAGGACACCGTCCGTGACATGGACCTGATCCGCCGGGCCCTGGGCGCGAAGCAGATCAACTACTACGGCTTCTCCTACGGCACGATGCTCGGCCAGGTCTACGCCACGATGTTCCCGGGCGCGGTCCGCCGGATGGTCCTCGACGGCGTCGTGGACCCCCGCGACTGGTGGTACCGGGCCAACCTCAACCAGGACGTCGCGTTCCAGCGCAACATCGAGACCTTCTTCGACTGGGTCGCCAAGAACGACGCGACCTACCACCTCGGCAACACCGGCGACGCCGTCGAGAAGCGCTTCGGGACGCTGTACGAGAAGTTCCGGAAGGCGCCGCTCGGCGGGCGGATCGGCTCCGCGGAGTGGACCGACATCTTCCTGCGCGCCGGCTACAACGTCGGCGAGTACACCACCGTGGCGGAGGCGTTCGTCGCCGGCACGAAGTCCGACGCCGCCGCCCTGAAGGCCGCCTACGACCAGGCCGGATCGCCGACCGACGACAACAACTACGCGATGTACCTCGCGACCCAGTGCACCGACGCCCCGTTCCCCACCGACTGGGCCACCTGGAAGCGCGACAACACCGCGACCGACCGCACGGCGCCGTTCGAGACCTGGGGCAACGCCTGGTACAACGCGCCCTGCCGGGACTGGCCGGTGAAGCCCGGGCCCGCCCCGAAGGTGGAGGGCACGCTCAGGACCGGCCCGCTGCTGATCTCCGAGACCTACGACGGCGCCACCCCCTACTCCGGTGCGCTGCAGGCCCGGCGGACCTTCCCCGGCTCGGCGCTGATCGAGGGCGTCGGCGGGCACACCCACTCGTCGTCGCTGTCGGGGATCGCCTGCACCGACGACACCGTCGCCGACTACCTGCTCACCGGCGCGCTGCCGAAGCGCACCGGCGGGGACCGCTCGGACAAGCAGTGCCCGCCGCTGCCGCCGCCGGACCCCGCCGCGGCCGGCGGGTGAGCCGGGCTCAGGCCACCAGCAGGAGCACGAGCGGCACCGGGAGGGCCACGAGCACCAGCAGCACCGCGTTGACCACCCGGTACTCGCGCAGGACGGCGACGAACTCGCGCAGCACCGCGCTGGGCCAGTAGTACCCGGCGGTCGGCGCCCCGACGGCGTGGGCGTCGACCCCGAGCCGGCGGGCGAGCAGCGCCGCGCGGAACGCGTGGTAGTTGCTGGTCACGACGATGCCGGGACCGTCGCCGACCAGCGCCGCGCCGAAGCGCAGGTTCTCCTCGGTGGTGCGCGACGCGGTCTCGGTGCGCAGCACCGCGGGGTCGGCGCCGTGCGCGGCCGCCCAGCGGGCCATCGCCTCGCCCTCGGCGAGCCGCTCGTCGTCGCCCTTGCCGCCGGACAGCACCAGCCGTCCGGCGCCGCGGCGGTCGAGCTCGGCCATCCCGGTCGCGATCCGCGACGCGAGCAGCGGTGGCACCTCGCTGCCGTGCAGCCCCGACCCGAGCACGAGCACCCAGTCGGCGGGCCGGTCGCGGACCAGCCACCGGTACAGCCGGGCGTAGCCCAGGAACGCGGCGAACTGGAACGCCAGGAACGCGGCGGCGAGCAGGCAGGCCAGCCACAGGGCGCGCAGCCACAGCCGGTCCAGCGCCAGCACCGGCCAGGCCGCGACGAGCAGCCCGACGATCCCCAGCCCGGTCAGCAGCGACAGCGAGTTCCCCGGCGTGAACCGTTCCCGGCGCAGCATCACCGCGCCGTTGAGCAGGCAGAACACCGCGAAGACCACGGTGAGCAGCGGGGAGAGCACCACGACCAGCGCGATCGCGCCGGCCACCGGGTTCCCGCCGGCACCGGCGAGACCGAGCACCCAGCCGAGGAGCAGCGCCGAGGCGAGCAGCCAGTAGGCGTTGCCGAGCCGGCGCGGGTCGCGCCGCACCCGGCGCACGGTCAGCGTGGTGACGACCAGCGCGAGGACGATCGGCACCACCACCAGCGCGGTGGCGGTCAGCAGGGTCGGCGCGGTGTCGGTCATGGTCCGCCGATCCTGGTGCCCGCCACGGTGGTGCGCGCCGCGCCGGCCGGGCCTCACCCGGCCGTGGCGGCCGGCGGTCGTCGCGGCGCGCCGGGCCGGGTCCCCGCCCGCCGCGGTGATCGGAGAGGATGGCCCCACTGTGTCGTCCCTCTTCTCGCCGACGGTGCGTGTCCCCGGTGGCCGGTTCAGGCCGGACCCGCCGGTGCCGGCGCGCGACGTCGCACGCGCCGACCGCCGGGTCCGCCGCGCGTCCGGCGTGCTCGCGGGGCTGGCGGTGCTGCTCGTCCTGGCCTGGTGGGTCGACGGCGGCGGCCTCACCGGTCTCGTCGAGGGCGGCTCCCGCGCGGTCGCCGAGTGCGGACGGCTGTGCGGGCTGCTTGCGTCGCTGCTGCTGCTCGGGCAGGTGCTGCTCGCCGCCCGGGTCCCGGTCCTGGAGCACGCGTTCGGGCAGCGGCACCTCATCGCGCTGCACCGCGGCACGGGCGTCGCGTCGTTCGCCGGGATGCTGGGCCACGTCGGGTGCGCCAGCTGGGCGCACGGCAGCGGCGGGCCGGGCGGGGTGCCCGACGGGTTCTGGCTGCTGACCCGGACCTGGCCCGGGATGGCGGCCGCGTCGCTGGGCACGGCGCTCGTCGTGCTCGTGGTCGTCACCAGTGCCCGGTGGCTGCGCACCCGGCTGCGCTACGAGTGGTGGCACCTGCTGCACCTGTGGGGCTACGCCGGGGTGTTCCTGGCGCTGCCGCACCAGCTCTGGGCCGGGCGGGAGTTCACCTCCTCACCGCTGCGGACGGTCTTCTGGTGGGGGCTGTGGGGTGCCGCGGTGGCCGCCGTCGCCGTCTGGCGGATCGCGGTGCCGATCGTGCGCTCGCGCCGGCACCGGATCACCGTCGCCGCGGTGCTCCCCGAGGGCGACGGCAGCGTCTCGGTGCACATGACCGGTGAGCGGCTGCGCGAGCTGGGTGCCTCGGCCGGGCAGTTCTTCGTGTGGCGCTTCCGGTCCGGGCGCGGCTGGCCCGCGGGCAACCCGTACTCGCTGTCGGCGCCGCCGACGAAGCGGACGCTGCGGATCACCGTCAAGCAGCTCGGCGACGGCAGCGCGGCGGTGCCGAACCTGCGCCAGGGCACCCGGGTCTACATCGAGGGCCCGTACGGCCGGCTGACCCCGCGCACCCGCACCAGCCCGCGGGTCGCCCTGATCGGCGCCGGGGTCGGCATGACCCCGCTGCGGGCGCTGGCGGAGAAGTTCCTCAACGAGTCCGCCGACGTCGTCGTGCTGCACCGCTTCACCCGCGAGCCGCTGTTCGCGCGCGAGTTCCTGCGCCTGGCCCGGGAGCGGAAGCTGCACGTCGTGGCGTCGCCGGGGCGCCGCCGGGGGCCCGACTCGTGGTGGGGCGCCGACGCGGGCCGCGTCGACGACCTCGCGGCGCTGCGCGCCCGGATCCCCGACATCGCCGTGCGCGAGGTGTACGTCTGCGGGCCCGGCCGCTGGACGGCGATGGTGCGCCGCACCGTGCTCGCGGCCGGGGTGCCGGAGCGCCGGGTGCACGTCGAGAACTTCGGCTGAGCGCCTCAGCGGGCCAGGCGCTGCAGCAGCGCCATCACCTCGCCGAGGGTCGTCTCGACCACGCGCAGGCGGTGGGCGTCCGCGGCGCCCGGCGGGAGCGGGGCGCCCGCCGTCCCCGGGGTGCGCCGGGGCAGCGACGGGAGCGGCTCCGCCGGGCCGCCGGAGGTCGCGGGCCCGGCGGCCGACGGGGTACCGGCGGCGTCCGTGGCGGCGCCGCGGCCGTCCGCCGCGGCGGGCGCCGGCGCGACGCGGGGGCCGGCGCCGGACGCCGGCTCCAGCGCGTCGAGACGCTCCAGGGCCGCGCGCAGCGTGGCCTCGGCGCTGTCGGCGCGGACGGTCTCGCGGCGGCCCTGCTCCACCAGCCGCGCGACCCAGCTCGCCCACGCGTCCACCTCGGCGCGCCGGTAGCCCCAGGGCGCGGTGCCGAACACCGGGGGAGTCGCGTCCCCGTCCGGCACCGGCACCCCGGTGTCGTCGCGTTCCGTGCTCACCGCGCCCCGTCCTGTCACCACGGGGTCAGTCAACTGCTCCGATCCGGTGCCGCGCGACCGCGAACTGCGGAGAGTGGTCACCCGATCGGCGAACGGTGATCACGGACGGTCGAACGGCGCCGGGCCCCGTCCGGTGTGGACGGAGCCGGCGCCGTCGTCGCCGTGGTCGCGCCCGGCTCAGGCCAGGTGGACGTACTCGTAGTCGAAGGGCTTGCCGTTGATCCCGTTCGACGGCGGCGCGATCCAGCCCGCGATCCGGCCGGGCTCGTAGACCGGGCGCATGAGGTTCTGCACGAACGTCCGGTCCGCCTCCGACGGCAGCCAGTCGTCCCGGCGGGTCTCCCACACCTCGGAGGAGATCAGGTCGCCCTTCGGCGTGAGCCGGTGGCCGGAGAACAGGCCGACCTCGCGGTTGAACCCGACGTGCGGCAGGTACACGCGCTGGTCGAAGCCGTTCTTCTCCAGGATCCGGTTCCAGCGCTTCACCCCCGAGCCGCAGTCCTTCACGTACTCGTTGCGCAGGTCGAGGTTCAGCGCGAGCAGCGCCGGGACCTCGTCGGTGACGACGGCGCCGTCGCGGACCTGCTCCATGCCGTAGCCGTCGTCGGTCAGCACGTGGTCGTCGGAGCGGCGCTCCTCCTGCCAGCGGCCCTTGAGCCCGGCGGTGAAGTAGTTCGCCGCGTTCGTGGACTGCTCGGAGCCGAACAGGTCGAGGCTGACCGAGTAGTGGAAGTTGATGTACTTCTGGATCACGTCCAGCGGGACGCCGCCGTGCGGGGCGATGTCGGTCGTGTCGTGCTCGCGCATCAGCTCGCAGGTCCGCTGGACCACGCGGTCGATGCCGGTGGTGCCCACGAACATGTGGTGGGCCTCCTCCTTCAGCATGAACTCGCAGGTGCGCGACAGCGGGTCGAACGCGGACTCCTTCAGCGTCCCGAGCTGGTACTTGCCGTCCCGGTCGGTGAAGTAGGTGAACATGTAGAAGCTCAGCCAGTCCGGGGTCTCCTCGTTGAACGCGCCGAGGATGCGGGGGCTGTCGAGGTCGCCGGAGTTGCGCTGCAGCAGCGCCTCGGCCTCCTCGCGGCCGTTGCGCCCGAAGTAGGCGTGCAGCAGGTACACCATCGCCCAGAGGTGGCGGCCCTCCTCCACGTTGACCTGGAACAGGTTGCGCAGGTCGTAGAGGCTCGGCGCGGTCTCGCCGAGGCGGCGCTGCTGCTCCACCGACGCCGGCTCGGTGTCGCCCTGGATGACGATGAGCCGCTGCAGGTCGGCGCGGTACTCACCGGGGACCTGCTGCCAGACGGGCTCGCCGCGGTTCTCGCCGAACGCGATGCGGCGGTCGTCGCTGCGCTCGGACAGGAACACGCCCCAGCGGTACTCCTCCATCGCGACGTGGCCGAACTGCGCCCAGCCCTCCTTGCCGACGTCGACGGCGGTGCGCAGGTAGACGTCCTGGGTCGGCACGGCCGGGCCCATCGTCTTCCACCAGGTCAGGAAGTTCGGCTGCCAGGACTCCAGCGCGCGCTGCAGCTTGCGGTCCCCGGCGAGGTCGACGTTGTTCGGGATCTTCTCGGAGTAGTCGATGCTCATGGCTCACACCCGCTTGCGGTCGAAGTCGGCCCTGCGGCCCGTCCCGTACTTGCGCAGCGCGCCCTCCGGCCCGGAGGCGTTGGGGCGCACGAAGATCCAGTTCTGCCAGGCGGTGAGCCGGCCGAAGATGCGGCTCTCCATCGTCTCCGGCCCGACGAACCGGTGGTTGGCCTCCATCCCGGTCAGCGCGTCGGGCGAGAGCGAGGCCCGCTCCTCGAGCATGATCCGGACCTCGTCGTCCCAGTCGATGTCGTCCGGGGCGTCGGTGACCAGGCCCAGCTCCAGTGCCTCGCGCGCCTCGATCCGGCGCCCGGCCTCCTGCCGGAGCTTGGCGACGTGGTCGTCGTCGCCGTAGAAGCGCGACGCCAGCCGGGTGAGCCCGTTCGGCATCGGGAAAGCGCCGAAGTTGCTCGCCGAGAGCATGATCTGGGCCTCGTCGCCCTGCTCGTCGCCCTCCACGGTGCCGTCGAGCATGTACTGGCGGTCGCAGGCCAGCGCCAGCTCCAGCAGCGCCCCGGCGAAGCAGGAGCCCGGCTCGATCAGCGCGATCAGGCTGCGGCTGGTGACGTCGAGGCGCTTGAGCGTCCGCTTGAAGTAGTGGCGGATCTCGTCGACCAGCCAGTCGCTGCCGGAGTGCGTCTCGATGACGCGCTCGAAGGCCAGCGCGTCCTCGACGTCGCCGCGGGTGCGGATCACCCAGGTCCCGAGCGCGGGCTCGTTGCTGCGCAGCCGCAGGACCAGGTCGTCGAGCTGGCGGGTCATGGCCAGCGGCCAGAAGTCCGCACCGAGGGCGTGGACGCGCTCGATGCTCTCCGGGACACCGCCCTCCGGGCCGTCGATGGTGATCTCGACCAGGCCGCGGTCGCGGTCGAACTCCGCGCGCACGTGCGGGTAGGTGAGGGCGTCGGCGGTCTCGGTCCGCTGCAGCGGCGGCAGCTCGATGCCCTCGCCCCCGGCCGGGCGCGACGACGCGGCCGCGGCCTCGGCGGCCCGCTCGGCGACCGTCTCGTCCCACCGGCGCTTGGGGATCACCTCGTCGACGAGCTTCCACTCCACGGCCTGCGTGCCGCCGAAGCCCTCGGACTTCGTCGCGAACACGTCGGCGCGGTCCTTGCGGACGCGCCGCTTGTCGGTGACGCGGGTCAGCCCGCCGGTGCCGGGCAGCACGCCCAGCAGCGGGACCTCGGGCAGCGCGACGGTGGAGGAGTTGTCGTCGATCAGCAGGATGCGCTCGCAGGCCAGCGCCATCTCGTAGCCGCCGCCTGCGGCGGTGCCGTTGACCGCGGCGATCCAGGTCTGGCCGGAGTGCGCGGTCGCGTCCTCGATGCCGTTGCGGGTCTCGTTGGTGAACTTGCAGAAGTTCACCTTCCACGGGTGCGAGGACCCGGCGAGCATCCGGATGTTGGCGCCCGCGCAGAAGTTGCGGTCCTTCGCGCTGGTGAGCACCACGGCCCGGACCTGCGGGTGGGTGAAGCGCAGGCGCTGGGTGATGTCGTAGAGCTCGATGTCGACGCCGAGGTCGTAGCTGTTCATCTTCAGCTCGTAGCCCTCGACCAGGCCGCCGGCCTCGTCGACGTCGAGCCGGACGTAGGCGACGGCCGGGTCGTCCGCGTCGATCTCCAGCCGCCAGTGCCGGTAGGACGACGGGTCCCGGTCGAAGTCCACCCGAGGGGTGTCGGCGCCGTCCGGGTCGACGGACGGGTCTGCACTGCTCATGGACTCCGCTCCTCCTCGCGTCGTTGCGGTCGTCAAAGACTACAGCGAAGTGACGTCGCGACGGAAGAGTGTGGAGTGTTCGCGATCACGGACGGCGCCCCCCGACCCGGCGTTCGCGACCGCGACGGGCTTCCCGCGTTCCGCCCCGGGGCCCGCGCCGCCCGGGCACGATCCCGCTCGTGCACCGACTCCGGCGCGCGGGTGCGGCCCTCGCCGCCGCGTCCCTGTCCCTGCTCGCCGGCTGCGGCGGGGCGACCGCCGTCGCCCCGGCCGCGGACCTGTCCGCCCCGCCCTGCTCCCTCGTCCCGGACGGCGAGCTCGCCGGGCTCGGCCTGACCGGCCCCGACCGGGCCACCGGGCAGCCCGCGCCGAGCTGCAGCTGGGACACCGCGGGCAGCGGGGGCGGCGCGGCCGGGTTCTCCGTCACGGTCCCGACCGTGCTGTTCGTCGCCGCGCAGCCCGGGGCCTACGACGCGGCGCTCGACCAGCTGCGGGCCGGGGGCGCCCTCACCGAGGACCCCCTGGACGGGCGCCGCGCCGCCACCGGCGGGGCCGGGGGCGCCTGCCTGGCGGTCGTCGACACCGGGTCGGGGGCGCTGTCGGTGGTCAGCGGCGCCACGCCGGACCCGTGCGGCGCGGCCCGCCGGATCCTCGCGGCGGCGCTGCGGACCGCGACGGCCTGACCGTCAGCCCCGGTTCTGCACCAGATCGGCCGGGACCTGCTTGCGCAGCTCGCCGACGTCGTTGCGGGCGAAGCCGCGCGCGGTGAGCCAGGCGGTGACCGGCTCGGGGTCGGGGTGGCCGTGCGGCACGACGTTGTAGAGGTAGTTCAGCCGCCGCCGGCCGGCCTCGGCCTCCAGGCGCGCCAGCACGAAGGAGCCCACCCCGGTGTGCCGGGCCGCGGGGGCGACGAGGACGAGGATCTCGGCGTCGCCCCACGTGCCGTCGAGCCTGCCGTAGGCCACGGTCGCGCCGCCGGTGTCCTCGACGCGCCACCACTCGTCGCCGAGCGGGTCGCCCTCGCCGGGCCTGCCGAGGCCGAACAGCGCGGGGTCGAGCCCGTCGAGCACCCGGGCCTTGCGGTCGTCCCAGGTCGCGGGGGTCTCCGGGATCCAGTCCCACGTCTGCACGCCGGCCTCCTCGCCGTCGGTGTATCCGGTGAGTGAACCCCGGCGGGGCCGCCCGGGTCGAGCGATCGTCCTACATCGAGACACCGCCCACGGTCCTCAGACCACGGCCTCCGGGTCGCCGGGGCCCGCGGTGGCCCCCGGCAGCGCGGCGGCGTGCGCGCGCAGCCGGTAGCGCTGGATCTTCCCGGTGGGCGTCTTGGGCAGCTCGTCGACGGTGATCACCGCGCGCGGCCGCTTGAACGCGGCCAGCCCGTCACGGCAGAACGCGACGAGCTCGCCCTCCGACGGCGCCGCGGCCGGGTCGCGGGGCACGACGAACGCCACCGGCTTGTCCAGCCCGTCGTCGTCGGGGATCCCGACGACGACCGCCTCCGCGAGCCCGGGGTGTTCCAGCAGCCGCGTCTCGACCTCGCCGGGGGAGACCCAGATGCCGCCGACCTTGAGGACGTCGTCGGCGCGGCCCAGGCAGGTCCACGACCCGTCCTCGCCGCGGACGTACTGGTCGCCGGTGCGCATCCAGCGACCCTGGAACACGGCCCGGTTGACCTCGGTGCGGCACCAGTAGCCGGTGCAGACCGAGTCCCCGGCGACGTAGAGCATCCCCTGCTCGCCGGGGCCCTCGATCACGCTGCCGTCGGGGCGGCGCAGCTCGACCTCGTAGCCGGGTACCGGGAACCCGGAGCTGCCCGGGACGACCTCGCCGGGCCGGTTGGAGATGAAGATGTGCAGCGCCTCGGTGGAGCCGATGCCGTCGAGGACCTCGAAGCCGTAGCGGTCCCGGACGCCGTGGAACATCCGCGCGGGCAGCGCCTCGCCCGCCGAGGCACCGCGGCGCACGGTGGCGAACCGGTCGCGCGGCAGGTCGGCGGCGATCATCGGGCCCCAGAAGCTGGGGACGGCGAAGAACAGCGTCGCACCGTGCTCGGCCGCGAGCGTCGAGTACAGCTCGGGGTTCGGCCGCGACGGCTCGAGCACCGCGCAGGCTCCCACCGCGAGGGGGAAGAACATGCTGTTGCCGATGCCGTAGGCGAAGAAGAGCTTCGCGACCGACAGGCACACGTCGTCGCGGCGGATGCCGAGCACCTGCGTGCCGTAGGTGTCGCAGACGAACCGGATGTCGCCGTGGCGGTGCATGGCGCCCTTGGGCTTGCCGGTGGTGCCCGAGGTGTAGAGCCACAGCGCCTGCGACTCCGCCCACGTCGGGTGCGGGTCGGCCAGCGGCTCGGCGCCGGCCAGCAGCGCGTCCCAGGTGAGCGACTCGGCCGCGGTGGTCATCGGGGCCGTGCCGGTGAGCACGACGCGCTCCACGTCCGGGGCGCCGGCGACGGCCTCGGCGAGCTGCGGCGCGAACGCCTCGCCGCCGATCACCGTCGTCGCCCGGGAGTCGTGGACGAGCACGGCGAGCTCGCGGCCGGTCAGCATCGTCGAGCACGGCACGGCGACGGCGCCCGCCCACAGCGTCGCGAGGATCGCGGTGAACAGCTCGACGTCGTCGGGCATGACGAGCAGGACGCGCTGCTCGGGCCGGACCCCGGCGCGGCGCAGCGCCCCGGCGACGAGCCGGACGCGGTCGGTCAGCCCGTCGTAGGTGAGGCTGCCACCGGGGAAGCGGACCGCGGTGCGGTCGCCGTCGCCGGCCCCGACCCGGTCCCGGGTGAGGAACGCGGCGGCGTTGAACCCCTCCGGCCCCGCGTGCAGGGGCGGTGCGGCGGGCACGCCGCCGCCGGTGGGGCGGGCGGTGGGACGACTGCTGTCAGCGCTGACGACATCGGCCATGGTGGGTGGCTCCTGTGCCGGTTCGGGGAGCTGTGATGCTACACACATCCGACGGCGCGTCAACGGTCTGTAGATCGACGACGGCCCGCTGCGGAGCGGCCGGGACCTGCTCCTACGCTCTGGTCCGTGGGGACCCTCGTCAGCTTCCATGCCCATCCCGACGACGAGTCGATCGGCACCGCGGGCACGCTCGCCAAGGCCGCGGCGCTCGGCCACCGCGTCGTCCTCGTCTTCGCCACCCGTGGCGAGCTCGGCGAACCCGTGCCCGGCGTGCTCGCCGAGGGGGAGCAGCTGCCGGTGCGCCGCTCCGCGGAGTGCCACGAGTCGGCGCGCGTGCTCGGCGTCGCCCGCGTGGAGTTCCTGGGCTACGTCGACTCCGGGATGATGGGCGAGGCGACCAACGACGCCCCCTACTGCTTCTGGCGGGCCCCGGTGGAGCACGCGGCCAAGCGGCTCGCGCTGATCCTCGAGGAGGAGGAGGCCGACGTCCTCACCACCTACGACGACAACGGCGGCTACGGCCACCCCGACCACATCCAGGTCCACCGCGTCGGCGCCCGGGCGGGCGAGCTCGCCGGCGTCCCGGTCGTCGCGCAGAACACCACCAACCGCGACTGGCTGATGCGCGGGATGCGCGGGCTGCGGGCCGAGCGCGGCGCGGACTGGGAGATGCCCGAGATCCCCGACGACGGCTCGTTCGGCAAGCCCGAGTCCGAGATCACCCACCGGGTCGAGGCCGTCGAGTACGCCGAGACCAAGCGGGCCTCGATGCGCGCGCACGCCAGCCAGATGGGTCCCGACCACTTCATGCTGACCATGCCCGACCCGGTCTTCGCGATGGGTCTGGGCACCGAGTTCTACATCGTCGACGCCCAGCCCAACCCGGCCACGGCGCCGGAGGTCTGGACCGAGGTCTTCGAACCGCTCCGGTGACACCGGCCGCCCCGACGTGGTGATCGTGGCGAACGCCGCCCTGGTTGAGCGGCCGGGGGGTGTCGGTTCTACCCTTCGTAGAGCACAATCGGCGAGCGCCGTGCGGCGGACCGGTGTCCACCCTGTGGATCACCCGGCCCGGACGGGCGCCGCTTGCCGGTCGGGAAGTACAGTCCTCCCGTCCGCGAGGACGTGCTCAGGTCAGGCAAGTGCATGGAGGCCCAGGTGACAGCCGTCGAGCCCAAGCCGATCTCGACGCGCCCGTATCCGGCGCGGCGTGAGGGCAAGGGATCCACGTTCCTCAAGATGTTGAGGACGACGGACCCGAAGGACATCGCGATCCTCTACCTGACGACGTCGTTCGGCTTCTTCGCCGTCGGCGGTGTCATGGCGCTGCTGATCCGCGCCGAGCTCGCGCGACCGGAGCTGCAGTTCCTGTCGACCGAGCAGTACAACCAGCTGTTCACCATGCACGGCACGATCATGCTGCTGCTGTTCGCGACGCCGATCGTCTTCGGTTTCGCGAACTACATCGTCCCGCTGCAGATCGGTGCCCCCGACGTCGCGTTCCCGCGGCTCAACTCGTTCTCCTACTGGCTGTACCTGTTCGGCGGGATCATCGTCGTCTCCGGCTTCCTGACCCCGGGCGGCGCCGCGGACTTCGGCTGGTTCGCCTACACCCCGCTGTCGGACGCGGTGCGCTCGCCCGGTCCCGGCGGTGACCTCTGGATCATGGGCCTGGTCGTCTCCGGTCTGGGCACGATCCTCGGTGGCGTCAACTTCGTGACGACCATCGTCTGCATGCGCGCCCCGGGCATGACGATGTTCCGGATGCCGATCTTCACCTGGAACATCTTCATCACCGCGCTGCTGGTGCTGATCGCGTTCCCGATCCTGACCGCCGCGCTGCTGGCGCTGGCCGCGGACCGCCACCTGGGCGCCCAGGTCTTCAACCCGGCCAACGGCGGGGTGGTGCTCTGGCAGCACCTGTTCTGGTTCTTCGGCCATCCCGAGGTCTACATCGTCGCGCTGCCGTTCTTCGGCATCGTGTCCGAGATCTTCCCGGTGTTCTCCCGCAAGCCGATCTTCGGCTACAAGGGCCTGGTCTTCGCGACCATCGCCATCGCGGCGCTGTCGGTCGCGGTGTGGGCGCACCACATGTACGCCACCGGCGCGATCATGCTCTCGTTCTTCGCCTTCACCACGTTCCTCATCGCGATCCCGACGGGCGTCAAGTTCGTCAACTGGATCGGGACCCTGTGGAAGGGCAAGATCACCTACGAGACGCCGATGCTGTTCTCGGTCGGTTTCCTGGTCACGTTCCTCTTCGGCGGCCTGACCGGCATCCTGCTCGCGATGCCGCCGGTGGACTTCCACGTGTCGGACACCTACTTCGTCGTCGCGCACTTCCACTACGTGCTCTACGGCACGATCGTGTTCGCGACCTTCGGCGGGATCTACTTCTGGTTCCCGAAGATGACCGGCCGGTTCCTCGACGAGAAGCTCGGCAAGATCCACTTCTGGCTGACCTTCGTCGGGTTCCACCTGACGTTCCTGGTGCAGCACTGGCTGGGCAACGAGGGCTACCCGCGGCGCTACGCGGACTACCTGCCCTCCGACGGGTTCACCACGCTGAACACGATCTCCTCGATCGGTGCGTTCGTCCTCGGTGCCTCGACGCTGCCGTTCTTCTACAACGTGTTCAAGAGCTACCGGTTCGGGCGGGTCTGCACCGTCGACGACCCGTGGGGCTTCGGGAACTCGCTGGAGTGGGCGACCTCGTCCCCGCCGCCGCGGCACAACTTCACCGAGCTGCCGCGGATCCGGTCCGAGCGCCCCGCGTTCGACCTGCACTACCCGCACCTGGTGGAGAAGGCGCGCGCCGAGGCGCACGTCGGCGGCAAGGCCCACCCGACCGAGGTGCTGGCGCAGAAGGTCGGAGAGGAGTCGCAGCCCGACTCCGACCCCAAGTCCCGGTAGTGCCCACCGACCTCCCCGGTCCGGCCCGGCCCACCGTGCTCGTCACGGTGACCGGGCCGGACCGGCCCGGTGTCAGCTCGGTGCTGTTCACCGCGCTGACCGCGGCCGGTGTGGAGCTGCTGGACCTCGAGCAGGTCGTGGTCAACGGCCGGCTCACCCTCGGCGCCCTCGTCGTCCCCGACGGCGACCCCGAGGACCTGCAGGACTCGGTCGGCTCGGCCATGGACTCGATCGGGATGGCCGTCCACATCGAGATCCAGCGCGACGGCCGGCAGGACGCGCGCCCGCCCTCGACGCACGTCGTCACAGTGCTGGGCCGCCCGATCACGGCGCGCGCGTTCGGTGCGATCGCCGCGGAGCTCGCCGCGGTCGGCGCCAACATCGACTCCATCCGCCGGGTCGCGGACTACCCCGTGACCGGGCTGGAGCTGCTCGTCTCCCCGGTCCCCGAGGGCGACGCCGACGCCTACCCGCCCGGCACCCTGCGCCGCCGTCTCGTGCGGGTCGCCCGCCAGGCCGGCGTGGACGTCGCGGTGTCGCGTGCCGGGCTGGCCCGGCGGAGCAAGCGGCTGATCGTCTTCGACGTCGACTCGACCCTGATCCAGGGCGAGGTCATCGAGATGCTCGCCGCCCGGGCCGGTGCCGACACCGAGGCCGAGGTCCGGCGGGTCACCGAGGAGGCGATGGCCGGCCACCTCGACTTCACCGAGTCCCTCACCCGCCGCGTCGCCGCGCTGAAGGGGCTGCCCGCCTCCGTCGTCGACGAGGTCGCCGCCGAGATCGAGCTGACCCCCGGTGCCCGCACGACGATCCGCACGCTGCGCCGTCTCGGCTACCGCTGCGGCGTCGTCTCCGGCGGGTTCACGCAGGTCATCGCCGGTCTCGCCGGTGAGCTGAAGCTGGACTTCGTCGCCGCGAACCAGCTGGAGATCGCCGACGGGCTGCTCACCGGACGGGTCGTCGGCGAGGTCGTCGACCGGGCCGGGAAGGCGGTGGCGCTGCGCCGCTTCGCCGACGCCCACGAGATCCCGCTCGAGCAGACCGTCGCCGTCGGCGACGGTGCGAACGACATCGACATGCTCTCCACCGCAGGGCTCGGGGTGGCGTTCAACGCCAAGCAGGCGTTGCGCGAGATCGCCGACACCTCGGTGTCGGTGCCCTACCTCGACGTCGTGCTGTTCGTCCTGGGCATCACCCGCCACGAGGTCGAGGCCGCCGACGCCGCCGAGGGCGTGCTCCGCCGGGTCCCGCTGGCGTGACGGCGCCGGTCCTCGACCTGCTCGCGGGCCGCTACGGCGCCGGTGCCCGCGGCCGGGAGATCGCCCCGGAGGCCGACGGCGTCGTGCGCGCCATGCCCGTCGTGCTGCGGATCGAGCGCGACCCGCTGCCGGCCCGCACGCCGCTGCTGGAGGCGGCCGCGACGGCGGCGGTGGCGGTCTGCGCCGACCCGCGCGCCCAGCCGGGCGGCGAGTGGCACGACGCCGTCGCCCCCTGGGTCGACGGGCGCATCCGCAAGATCGCGCGCCGGGCGCGCGGCGCGCACTGGCGCGCGGTCCAGGAGCTGCCCGGGGTGACGGTGCGGGTCGGCGACGCCGAGGCCCGCGCGCTGCTCCCCGGACCGGTCGACGAGGCGCCGAAGGTGGTCTCGCGGCTCCAGATCGGTGGCACCGAGCTGCCCGCCGACGAGCCCGGCGCCCCCGACCCCGGCGCCCCGCTGGTCCTGCTGTCCCCGTACGCGCCGATGACGGTGGGCAAGGCCGCCGCCCAGGTCGGGCACGCCACGATGCTGCTCGCCGCCGCGGCCGGCTGGCCGGTGGGCCCGGTGCCGGTCTGCGCGGTGCGGACCGCGACCCCCCGGGACTGGGCGCGGCTGTGCCCGGCCGCCGACGACGGCACCGGCGGGGTGGTCGGCGTCCGCGACGCGGGGTTCACGGAGGTGGACCCGGGCACGATGACCTGCCTGGCCCTGCCCCGTGCCGGGTACGCCGCGCCCGGCCGCTAGACCGTCGCGGTCAGCGTGACCTCGACGTTCCCGCGGGTCGCCTTGGAGTAGGGGCACATGGTGTGCGCCTTCTCGACCAGCTCGTCGGCCGCGGACTGCTCCAGCCCGGGCAGGTGCGCGGTGAGGTCGGCGGCGACGTGGAAGCTGACGTCGTCGGGCTGCAGCTGGATGGTCGCGGTGACCTCCGAGCCGTCGGGGAGCGCCGTCCTCGCGGCGCGGGCGGCGAGACCCAGCGCCCCGTGGAAGCACGAGGCGTACGCGGCGGCGAACAGCTGCTCGGGGTTGGTGCCGCCACCGGGCCCGCCGAGCTCCGGCGGCATCTTCAGGTCCTGGTCGATGAAGCCGTCGTCGGTGCGGATGCGGCCGTCGCGGCCGCCGCCCGAGGAGGTCGCCTCGGTGGTGTAGTTCGCCATGGGTGCGCTCCCTCGATCGTGATCAGTTGCGCACAACGTAACGAACCGGCAACGGCGGCGCAGCGCGGGACGTCAGGACGCCTCGCGCAGCCGGCGCAGCGCCCCGTGGACCTTCTCCCGGTCGGTGGTCTCCCAGAACGGCGGCAGGCTGGCCCGCAGGAACCCGCCGTAGCGCGCGGTCGCGATCCGCGGGTCCAGGATCGCCACGACCCCGCGGTCGTCGGTGGCGCGCAGCAGCCGTCCGGCGCCCTGGGCGAGCAGGAGCGCCGCGTGCGTCGCCGACACCGACAGGAAGCCGTTCCCGCCGCGCGCGTCGGTAGCCTTCTGCCGGGCCGCGACGAGCGGGTCGTCCGGGCGCGGGAACGGGATCCGGTCGATGATCACGCAGGACAGCGACGGGCCCGGCACGTCGACGCCCTGCCACAGCGACAGCGTGCCGAACAGCGAGGTCTCCGGGTCCTCGGCGAACCGTTTGACCAGCAGCATCGTCGAGTCGTCGCCCTGGCACAGCAGGGGAGTGTCGAGCGTGCCGCGCAGCGCCTCGGTGGCCTGCTTCGCCGCCCGGGTGGAGGAGAACAGGCCCAGCGTGCGGCCCCCGGCGGCGCGGACGAGTCCCTCGATCTCCTCCAGCGTCTCCGGCGCGAGGCCGTCGCGGCCGGGGCTGGGCAGCCGCCGGGCGAGGTAGAGGATCCCCGACTTCGCGTGCGCGAACGGCGAGCCGACGTCGAGGCCCTGCCAGCGCGGCGCGTCCGGGTCCTGCACGGGGCCGTGCCCGGTGTCCTCCGGTGTCGCGCCCTGGGGCGACGGGGCCGAGGCGGGCAGCCCCCACTGGCGGGCCAGCGCGTCGAACGACCCGCCCAGGGCCAGCGTCGCCGAGGTCAGCACGGTGGTCCGGGTGTTGAACAGCCGCTCGCGCAGCAGCCCGCCGACCGACAGCGGCGCGACCCGCAGCACCTTCTGACGGGAGCCGTCCGGACCCTGCTCACCCAGCCAGACGACGTCGCGGCGCCGGGCCGGGTCGGTCTCGGAGAACGTCTCCAGCAGCCGTGCCGCGGTGTCGACGACCTCGTCGAGCACGGCCTGGGCGAGCTTGCGGGCGGCCGCGCCCTCGGGGTCGGCGTCGTCGGAGCGCTTGTTCGCACCCATCGCCTGGCGGCACGCCGCCCCGGCGGACAGGATCGCGTTCAGCGCGCCCGCGGCCGCGGGGGACAGCGACTCCCAGCGCCCTGGCGCGACGTCCTCCAGCACGGCGGCGAGGCCCTCGCCGGACTCGGCCAGCCGGTCGGCGGTGTCCTGGTCGACGAGCTTGCCGCAGCGCCGGGCCGCGGTCGCGACGGTGCCCGCGGTCAGCTCCGCGGTGGCCGCGCCGGTGACCCGGTCGACGAGCTCGTGCGCCTCGTCGACGATCACCACGTCGTGCTCGGGCAGCACCTGCGCCTCGCCCATCGCGTCGATCGCGAGCAGCGCGTGGTTGGTGACGACGATGTCCGCCCGCCCCGCCTCGGCCTTCGCCTTCTCGGCGAAGCAGTCCTCCCCGACCGGGCAGCGGCTCGCGCCGAGGCACTCCCGCGCCGTCACCGACACCTGGCGCCACGCGGAGTCCGGGACCCCGGGGACCAGCTCGTCGCGGTCCCCGGTCTCGGTGTCCGAGGACCACTCGTGCAGCCGCTTCACCTGCCGCCCGAGCGCCGAGACGGCGAACGCGTCGAACAGCTGCTCGTCGCCCGGATCATCGTCCATGTCGCCGTGCAGCTTGTTCATGCACAGGTAGTTCCGCCGCCCCTTGAGGATGGCGAAGGTGGGCTCGCGGCCCAGCACCGTCTTCAGGCTCTTCGCGACCCGCGGCAGGTCCCGGTCCACGAGCTGGCGCTGCAGCGCGATCGTCGCCGTCGAGACGACGACGGTGGTGTCGCGGGCGATCGCGTGCCGGATCGCGGGCACGAGGTAGGCCAGCGACTTCCCGGTGCCGGTGCCCGCCTGCACGGCCAGGTGCTCCCCGGACGACAGCGAGCGGCGTACCGCGTCGGCCATCCGGTCCTGGCCCTCGCGGCGGGACCCTCCGACGGAGGAGACGGCCACCTCCAGCAACTCGTGCACGCCGGGGAGGTCCTTCACGGCGAGCAGGCTACCGAGCACCCCCGACGGTCCCGCCCGGCGGCGCCCGGCCGGCACCACGGGCCGCGCCGGTGCCGCACGGGAGCCGGTGCGTCGGACACCACGTGTGACATCGGGCGGCCGGGCGGCGGTGAGCGGCGACACAGCGTCACGATGGAGGGGTGACAGCCACCATCACCACGCAGAACGCGACGGTGCCCGAGCCCGCGGACTTCCCGGTGCTCATCGAGCACGAGGCCCGCTACGCCGACCTCGACCCGAGCCGCCGCATCGGGCGCGACGCCCTGGTCCGCTGGTTCGAGGACGCCCGCGTCGCCGTCGAGCGCGACACCTTCGGCGCCGACCTGGTCGCCCGCCTGCAGTCCCGGGTGCGGCTGCTGCTCGCCGCGATCCGCGTCGACGTGCTGGCCCCGCTGCGGGTCGCCGGGTCGTACCGGATCGGTGTCGGGGTCAGCCACGTCGGCACCACGTCGTTCTCCTACCGCTACGCCGTGTTCGCCGGCGACGAGTGCGTCGCCACCGGCGAGTCGACGTCGGTGCACACCGACGGCACCGCACCCGCCCCGCTGGGCGACGAGGTCCGCGGCGCGCTCACGACGCTGCGCATCGGCGCCCCGGCCCCGGTCCGCCCGGAGCGCGGCGCGGAGCGCGCGGTCCGCGAGAACTACCCGTTCCGCTGGGACGTGCGCACCCGCTTCACCGACCTGGACACCAACCGCCACGTCAACAACGTCGCGCTGGCCTCCTGGTACCTCGACGGCCTCGCCGAGCTGCACTCCGACGTGCTCGGCTACCCGACCGGCGGCCCGCTCGACGGGCTGTCCCCGTCGTCGCTGTCGGTGCAGTACCTGTCCGAGGTGCACTACCCGGGCATCTACCAGATGCGCGTCGCCGTCACCGACATCGGCGAGGACACCGTCCGCTACGTCTGCGGGCTGTTCACCGAGCGCCGGCTCATCGGTCTCGCCGAGGCCGAGGGCTTCCACCACGCCCCGGGCGAGGGCGGCGACGCCGTCCGCCTCGCCGAGAAGCTCGCCCCGTTCCGCTTCCAGGGCTGACCCGCTCCCGGTCCCGGCCGGCCCACGGCCGGGCCGGTTCCGGGAGGGCCACCTGGGTCCGGTCGGCCGGCGACCGCGGGCCGTCGACGTCCACGAACACGTCCCCGGTGATCGTCATGCCGGCTGCCCCTCGGGGACGGCCGCGCGGTCCAGCCGCGACCCGACCGCGCCGGGCAGCCGGAACGACCCGGCCACCACGACGGGGTCACCCCCGCCGGTCGTCAGGGCGTGGTCGACGGCGTCGGCGGGGTCCGCGACCGCGACGGCCGGCACCCCGGCCGCCCTCGCGGCCGCGGCGACCTCGGACGGGCTCCAGTGCCGCGAGGCGTGCCGCCCGCCCGGCAGCCCGGTCGCGACGACCCGGGCCGCGGCCCCGGCGACCGCCCGGACGGCCTCGCCCAGGTCCTTGTCCCGGGCCAGCGCCAGCACCCAGGTCACCGGGCGTCCCGGGTGGGTCTCGGCCACCGTGGTGGCCAGCGCGGACAGCTTCAGCGCGTCGTGCGCGCCGTCGAGGACCACCGGGGTGCCGTCGACGGTGCGCCGCTCGAACCGCCCCGGCAGCGAGGTCAGCGCCAGCCCCTGACGGACGGCGAGCGGGTCGAGCGTCCAGCCGTCGCGCCGGGCGATCACCGACACCGCGTGCAGCGCCAGCACCGCGTTCCCGGCCTGGTGCCTGCCGTGCAGGCCCAGCGGCACGTCCGACCATCCGGCCAGGTCCACCGTGGTGCCCGCCGGACCGGTCCGGGCCGGCGCGGCCGCGGCGGCGACGTCCACGACGTCGAGCAGGGTGTCGCGGAACGCCGCCTCCCGGGCCACCGCGGCGTCGGTCTCGGGGCCGCCGCGGGCCAGCACCGCGCGGCCGCCGACCGGCAGGATCCCGGCCTTCTGCGTCGCGATCTCGCCGAGCGTGCTGCCGAGCAGGTCGACGTGGTCCAGGCCGATCGCGGTGAGCACGGCCAGCTTGTCCGGCCGGGCGACGACGTTCGTCGGATCCAGCCGGCCCCCGATGCCGGTCTCAACGACGGCGTAGTCGGCCCGCCCGGCGACGGCGGCGAACCCGAGCGCGGTCACGACCTCGAAGAACGAGCAGCGCTCGCCCCGGCGCGCCTCGACCGTGGCCACCGAGCGCGCGACGGCGGCGAGCCGGTCGTCGAGCACGTCCGCGCGGACCGGCAGGTCACCGATGCGGAAGCGCTCGCGGACGGTGTAGACGTGCGGCGAGGCCTGCACGCCCACCCGGAACCCGTGTCGGGTCAGCAGCGACGCGACGAACGCGCACACCGACCCCTTGCCCGCGGTCCCCGCGACGTGCACGGTCCGCACGGCCTCCTGCGGATCGCCCAGCCCGGCCAGGACCTCGCGGGTGCGGTCCCGGGGCGCGTCGGGTGCGGTGCCGTTCCGGCGCCCGGTCGCCGGGCGCGACAGCAGGAACCGCTCCAGCTCGTCCTGGTCGGCGAACACGGCTCAGCACTCGACGATGTTCAGCGCGAGACCACCGCGGGCGGTCTCCTTGTACTTGTCCTTCATGTCCGCGCCCGTCTCCCGCATCGTCGTGATGGCCTTGTCCAGCGAGACGTGGTGCACCCCGTCGCCGTGCGCCGACATCCGCGCCGCGGTGATGGCCTTGATCGAGGCGACCGCGTTGCGCTCGATGCACGGGATCTGCACCAGCCCGCCCACCGGGTCGCAGGTCAGGCCGAGATTGTGCTCGATGCCGATCTCCGCGGCGTTCTCGACCTGCTCCGGGGTGGCGCCCATGATCTCGGCGAGCCCGGCGGCGGCCATCGCGCAGGCCGACCCGACCTCGCCCTGGCAGCCGACCTCGGCGCCGGAGATCGACGCGTTCTCCTTGAACAGCAGCCCGACCGCGCCCGCGGTGAGCAGGAACCGGACGACGGAGTCGTCGTCGAAGCCGGGCAGGAAGCGCTCGGCGTAGTGCAGCACGGCCGGGACGATCCCGGCGGCGCCGTTGGTGGGGGCGGTGACGACGCGCCCGCCCGCCGCGTTCTCCTCGTTGACCGCCAGTGCGTAGAGCGTCACCCACTCCATCGCGTGCAGCGCGTCCGGCTCGCCGGTCGCGGCCTCCAGCCGCTCGCGCAGTGCCTTCGCCCGGCGCCGCACCTTCAGCCCGCCGGGCAGCGTGCCGCCGGTGCGGGTGCCGCGCTCGACGCACTCCTGCATCACCGACCAGATGTGCAGCAGCTCGCCGCGCACCACGTCCTCGGTGCGCCGGGACAGCTCGTTGGCCAGCATGACCCCGGAGATCGACAGCCCGTGGGCGCGGGTGAGGCCGAGCAGCTCGTCGCCGGTGGTGAAGGGGTGGGCGACCGGGGTCGCGTCCTCGACCAGGACGGGGCGCCGCGCCTCGTCGGAGTCGAGCACGAAGCCGCCGCCCACCGAGTAGTACTCGCGCCTGTCCAGGACGGCGCCGTCGGCGTCGAAGGCCTGCAGCAGCATGCCGTTGGAATGGAAGTCGAGCCGGCGGTCGCGGTGCAGCACCACGTCGTCGTCGGGGGCGAAGGTGATCTCGTGGATCCCGCCGAGGCGGATCCGGCGCCCGGCGCGGACGTCGGCGACCATCGGGTCGGCGCCGACCGGGTCGACGAGGTGCGGCTCGTGCCCGGCGAGCCCGAGCACGACGGCCTTGACGCTGCCGTGGCCGTGCCCGGTCGCGCCGAGCGAGCCGAACAGCTCGACCCGCACCGACGCCGTCCGTGGCAGGTCGCCCGAGGTCCGCAGGCGCCCGACGAACCGGGACGCGGCCCGCATCGGGCCCACGGTGTGCGAGCTGGACGGACCGATCCCGACCGAGAACATGTCGAACACGGAGATGCTCACGGTCGCTCCGTCCCACGCCGGGCTCTGGTCACGGCAGCGATGTTAGATTGATATATCAATGGTGCCAAGAGGGCCGTGCCGGGCCGGGGTCGCAGGCGACGGGGTCAGCGCGTGTGGTCGTAGGGCTGCTCGAGGGGTACGCCGTCGGGCGAGAGCGGGGGCGGGGGCAGGTCCGCGCTGGAGGTCAGCGGGGCGGCGCCGGCCAGCGGGCTGCCCGCGGTCTCGGGCAGGAACACCACGCCGACGACGCCGACCAGCCCGGCCGCGATCAGGACGTACCCGGGCCAGTCGAGGTTGCCGGTCGCCGTCACGGCCGTCTCGATCAGCGTCGGCGCGGTGCCCGCGAACAGCGACACCGACAGGTTGAACACCACGCCCAGGGCGCCGTAGCGGACCATCGTCGGGAACTGGGCGGGCAGCGTCGAGGGGAGCACCGCGGCGAACCCGACCAGCACCGCGCCCAGCATCGCCAGGCCGACGATCTGCCCCACCGCGCCGTCGCGCATCAGCCACACCGCGGGCAGGCCCACCACCACCAGGGCCAGGCTCGCGGTCATCAGGACGGGTCTGCGGCCCACCCGGTCGCTGAGCCGCCCCACCCCGGTGATCACGCACAGCATGCCGAGCATGACCGCGACGAGCATCGCGCCGGTCGCCGCCCCGGACGCGCCGAGCCCGCCGTGCCGCGGGAGCGTCCCGGTCAGGTAGGTGGGCATGTAGTTGGTCAGCACGTAGTGGGTGACGTTCCAGGCGACGACCAGCGCCGCGGCCACCAGCGCGGGCGTGCGGTAGCGCTGGAGCAGGATCTGCATGGCCCGCCGGTAGGGCATCGCCGCGAGCGCGGGGGAGCGCTCCATCAGCTGGCGGAACGCGGGGGTGTCCTCCAGGCGCATCCGCAGGTAGATCCCCGCGATCCCGAGGGGCAGCGCGAGCAGGAACGGGATCCGCCATCCCCAGGCGAGCAGGTCCTCCTCGGGCAGCACCGCGACCAGCGTCCCGCAGATGCCCGCGCCGAGGGTGTAGCCGGTGATCGTGCCGAACTCCAGCCAGCTGCCGAAGAACCCGCGCCGGCGGTCCGGCGCGTACTCCGCGACCAGCGTGAGCGCGCCGGTGTACTCCCCGCCCGCGGAGAAGCCCTGCAGCATCCGGATGAGCAGCACCAGCAGCGGCGCGGCGATCCCGGCCGTCTCGTAGGACGGCACGACGCCCAGCGCGAGCGTCGCGACGGTCATCAGCAGGACCGTGAAGGCGAGGACCCGGGTGCGGCCGATCCGGTCCCCGAGCGGGCCGAGGACGAACCCGCCGAGCGGGCGGACGACGAACGCGGCCGCGAACGTCGCGAGCGTCAGCACCAGCGACCACTGGCCGGCCTCCGGGAAGAACACCCGGTTGAGCACCACCGCGGCCAGGAAGGAGAAGAGGCCGAAGTCGTACCACTCGGCGACGTTCCCGACCGATGCCGCCGCGGCCGCCCGCCGGACCGTGCGCTCCTCCTCGACCGCGACCGGGCCGCGGCGCCGGGGCCTGCGCGGTCCGTCGGTCATGGGTCTCCCTCGGGTCGTACGGCCGTGTGGGGTGGCCACGCCGACGCGGCGACGCGGTCGCCACACCACCATTCTCGCGGTCGTGGTGTCACGTGTCCATGAGTGATATATCTTTCGTCGACATATGGCCCGGACTGTGCCGGTGCCGGTTCCGGGGCCCTCCGGTCACCGGCGACGGCCGCTCACATTTCCACGTCGTGACACCGCCGGACTCCTCCGCCCGGCCGGCGAACTGCCCGTTGACGGCGGCGACCTGCGGCCTCACCATTCGGTTGCGCATGGCATGGCGAGTTTCACGATAGGCAACAGTGGAGGAAGCATGATCTTCGTGGGCGAGCTGTCCGACATCCCCGTCGGGGAGTCCGTTCGTGTCCAGGGCACGGTGCCGATCGCCGTCTTCAACGTCGACGGCGAGCTGTACGCCATCGACGACACGTGCACCCACCAGGACGCCTCGCTGTCCGACGGATGGCTCGAGGACTGCGCGGTGGAGTGCCCGCTGCACGCGGCCTGTTTCGACCTGCGGACCGGCATGCCGAGCGGCCCGCCCGCGAAGACGCCCGTCCGCACGCACCAGGTGGTGATCGCCGACGGTGCGGTCCACGTCGTCGAGTCGGTCCCCGCCTCCGGTGCCGCGACCGGCGCCCGGCCGGGTGTACGGGCCGGCACCTGATGCGCGACGTCACGGTCGTCGGCGCCTCGCTCGCCGGACTCGCGACGGTGCGCGCGCTGCGCGCGCAGGGGTTCGCCGGGAGGGTGACGGTGGTCGGCGACGAGAAGCACGCCCCCTACGACCGCCCCCCGCTGTCCAAGGAGTTCCTCGCCGGGACCTGCGACGAGGACGCCATCGCCCTGAGCGGGGAGGACGACGACGCCCTCGACGCCGACTGGCGCCTCGGCCGGACCGCGCTCGCCCTCGACGGCCCGGGCCGGGTCGTCACCCTCGACGACGGCTCCACCCTGTCCGCCGACGCCGTCGTCCTCGCCACGGGTGCCCGTGCGCGGAACCTGCCGGGTGAGCTGCCCGGTGGCGTGCACACCCTGCGCACCCTGGACGACGCCCGCGCCCTGCGCGCCGACCTCGTCCCGGGCCGGCGGCTGGTGGTGGTCGGCGCCGGGTTCGTCGGGGCCGAGGTCGCCTCGACCGCGCACGGGCTCGGCCTGGACGTCACGATCGTCGAGGCCGCGCCGGTGCCGCTGGCCCGCGCGCTCGGTGCGGAGATGGGCACCGCCTGCGGCCGGCTGCACGCCGCCGCCGGGGTGGCGCTGCTGCTCGGGACGGGGGTGGCCCGGCTCGCCGGCTCGCCGCGGGTCACCGGCGTCGAGCTGACCGACGGCCGCGAGCTGCCCGCCGACGTCGTCGTGGTCGGGATCGGCGCGATACCGAACGTCGAGTGGCTCGACGGCTCCGGCCTGGAGCTCGACGACGGCGTGGTCACCGACGCCGCGGGCCGCACCGGCCTGCCCGGGATCGTCGCGGTGGGGGACTGCGCCAGCAGTCACCGGGACTACACCGGGAGCCGCCTGCGGCTGGAGCACTGGACCAACGCCCTGCAGCAGCCGGTCGTCGCGGCCGCGGCGCTGCTCGGTACCGGGCACGCGCTGCCCGCGCACCACGCCGTGCCCTACTTCTGGTCCGACCAGTACGGGCACAGCATCCAGTTCGCCGGGCACCGGGCCGCCGACGGCTCGGTCCGGATCGACGACGGGGACCCCGGGGGCGAGGGCGGCTTCCTGGCGGTGTTCCTCGACTCCGCGGGCGGGGCCGTCGGCGTGCTCGGCGTCGACCGCCCGCGGCCGTTCGGACGGCTGCGCCGGGAGCTCGCCAGGCGGCTCTGACCCCGGTCGTGCCCCGGCGGCGCAGGTCCCGGTGCGGACCTGCGCCGCCGGCGTGTCCGGGCCGTGCGTGCGCACCTCGACGAGCCCCTTGACCTGCCGGGACCGCCGTGCGACGCTGAACGAGGACAGTTGATATATCAGTCTGGTGGGTAAGATATCTGGAGGTGCCCATGACGACGTTCGCCGTGGATCGGGGTCCGTCGGACGGTGCGACGCGGGTCCTCGACAGGACGCTCGCCGAGACCGACCCGGAGGTGCACGCGGCCGTCGCCGCCGAGCTGGGCCGCCAGCGCGGCACCCTGGAGATGATCGCCAGCGAGAACTTCGCCCCGCTGGCCGTGATGCAGGCCCAGGGCTCGGTGCTCACCAACAAGTACGCCGAGGGCTACCCCGGCCGCCGCTACTACGGCGGCTGCGAGCACGTCGACGTCGTCGAGCAGCTCGCGATCGACCGCGTGACGGCGCTGTTCGCCGAGAGGAGCGCAGGCGGAACGAGCCTCGGCGCCGCCGGCTACGCCAACGTCCAGCCGCACTCCGGCGCGCAGGCCAACGCCGCCGCCATGGCCGCGCTGCTCGACCCGGGCGACACGATCCTGGGCCTCGACCTGGCCCACGGCGGGCACCTCACCCACGGCATGCGGCTCAACTTCTCCGGACGCCTCTACGACGTCGCCGCCTACCACGTCCGTGCCGAGGACCACCGCGTCGACATGGCCGAGGTGGAGCGCCTGGCCCACGAGCGCCGCCCGAAGCTGATCATCGCCGGCTGGTCGGCCTACCCGCGGCAGCTGGACTTCGCCGCGTTCCGGCGGATCGCCGACGCGGTGGACGCGTACCTGATGGTCGACATGGCGCACTTCGCGGGCCTCGTCGCGGCCGGGCTGCACCCGTCGCCGGTGCCCTACGCCGACGTCGTCACGAGCACCACGCACAAGACCCTGGGCGGCCCGCGCGGCGGCATCGTCCTGGCCCGCGCCGAGCACGCCAGGAAGCTCAACTCCCAGGTCTTCCCGGGCCAGCAGGGCGGCCCGCTGGAGCACGTGATCGCGGCCAAGGCCGTCGCGTTCAAGCTCGCCGGCGAGCCCGCGTTCGCCGAGCGCCAGCGGCGGACCCTGGAGGGGGCGCGGATCCTCGCCGAGCGGCTGCTGGCCGAACCCGGCATCGGGGTGGTCTCCGGCGGCACCGACGTCCACCTGGTCCTGGTCGACCTGCGCGACTCCGAGCTCGACGGCAAGCAGGCCGAGGACCGGCTGCACCGGGTCGGCATCACCGTCAACCGCAACGCCGTCCCGTTCGACCCGCGCCCGCCGATGGTGAGCTCCGGGGTGCGGATCGGGACCCCCGCGCTGGCCGCCCGCGGCTTCGGCGCCGAGGAGTTCACCGAGGTCGCCGACGTCGTCGCCCGCGCCCTGCGCCCCGCCGCCGGCGACGCCGAGCTCGACGGGCTGGCCGCCCGCGTCACCGCCCTCGCCGACCGCCACCCCCTCTACCCGGAGCTGACGGCATGAGCACCACCCCTCCCGGCGCGCACCTGCCCGAGCACCCCGACGCCCTGTGGCGCAACCCCGAGCCGAAGCGCTCCTACGACGTGGTGATCGTCGGCGGCGGCGGGCACGGCCTGGCCACCGCGCACTACCTGGTGAAGAACCACGGGATCACCGACGTGGCGGTGCTGGAGAAGGGGTGGCTCGCCGGCGGCAACATGGCCCGCAACACCACGCTGATCCGCTCCAACTACCTCCTGGACGAGTCGGCCTTCGTCTACGAGCACGCGCTGACGCTGTGGGAGGGGCTGGAGGAGGACCTCGGCTACCCGATCCTGTTCTCCCAGCGCGGCGTGCTGAACCTCGCCCACACCGAGCAGGACGTGCGCGACTCGGTCCGCCGGGTCGAGGCGAACAGGCTCAACGGGATCGACGCCGAGTACCTCGGCCCCGACGACGTCGCCAAGATCTGCCCGATCGTCAACGTCTCGCACGACATCCGCTACCCGGTGCTCGGCGCGACCTACCAACCCCGGGCCGGCATCGCCAAGCACGACTACGTCGCCTGGGGCTTCGCCCGCCGCGCCGACTCCGCCGGCGTCGACCTGATCCAGGACTGCGAGGTGCTGGACTTCCTCACCGAGGGGTCGGTGGCCGACGGCACCGCGAGGGTGACCGGGATCCGGACCAGCCGCGGTGACATCGCCTGCGGGCAGGTCGCGCTCTGCGCGGCCGGGCACACCTCGACCCTGCTCGACCGGCTCGGCGTCGACACCCCGCTGCAGTCGCACCCGCTGCAGGCGCTGGTGTCCGAGCTGCTGGAGCCGGTGCACCCGACGATCGTCATGTCGAACGCGGTGCACGTCTACGTCTCCCAGGCGCACAAGGGCGAGCTCGTGATGGGGGCCGGCGTCGACTCCTACAACGGCTACGGCCAGCGCGGCGCCTTCCACATCATCGAGCGCCAGATGGCCGCCGCGGTCGAGCTCTTCCCGGTGTTCGCGCGGGCGCACCTGCTGCGCAGCTGGGCGGGCATCGTCGACGTCACCCCGGACGCGTCGCCGATCGTCGGGCGCACCCCGTACGCCAACGTGCTGGTCAACTCCGGCTGGGGGACCGGCGGCTTCAAGGTGACGCCCGGCCTGGGCTGGTGCCTGGCCCACACCATCGCCACCGGCGAGCTGCACCCGCACATCGCCCCGTTCTCCCTCGACCGGTTCGTCACCGGCGCGCTCGTCGACGAGCACGGCGCCGCCGGCGTCGCCCACTGAGCCGCAGCGACCCTCAGGAGCCAGAAGTGCAACTCATCGACTGCCCCTGGTGCGGCCCCCGCGAGGAGGTCGAGTTCCACTACGGCGGACAGGCCCACGTCGAGTACCCGGCCGCACCCGCCGAGCTCGACGACGAGCAGTGGGCGCGCTACGTGTTCTTCCGGGACAACCCGAAGGGCCCGTTCGCGGAGCGCTGGAGCCACGCCGCCGGCTGCCGCCGCTGGTTCAACGCCGTCCGTGACACCCACACCTACCGGTTCCTCGCCGTCTACCCGGTGGGTGGGGCCCGGCCGCAGATCCCGGGGACCCGCTCATGACCCGCATCGACGGGTACGGCCGCGTCGACCGCACCCGCACGCTGGACTTCGTCGTCGACGGCACCACCTACACCGGGCACCCGGGCGACACGCTGGCCTCCGCGCTGCTCGCGAACGGCGTCACCGTGCTGGGCGGCTCGGTCACGCTCGGCCGCCCGCGCGGCATCGGCGGGGCCTGGGTCGAGGACCCGGCCGGCCTCGTGCAGATCGAGGAGCCGTTCCCCGAGCCGATGCTGCAGGCCGCCACCGTCGAGCTGTACGACGGCCTGGTCGCCCGCGGCCTGAACGGGCAGGGCCGGCTGGCGACGGTCCCCGACACCGCGCGGTACGACCACCGCCACGCCCACTGCGACACCCTGGTGGTCGGCGCCGGCCCGGCCGGGCTGCTCGCCGCGCGCACCGCGGCCCGCCGCGGCGACCGCGTGGTGCTCGTCGACGACCGTCCGGAGGCCGGGGGCTCCCTGGTCCCGGCCGACCGGATCGACGGCCGCGCGGCGCACCGGTTCGTCGCCGACGTCGTCGCCGAGCTCGCCGAGAACCCCGAGGTGCTGCACCTGCAGCGCACCACCGCCTTCGGCCACTACGACGACGGGTTCGTCCTGGCCCTGGAGCGACGGACGGGAGAGGCCCGCGGAACGGGCGTCGGCGCCGACCACCTCGGCGCGGCCGCCCCCGCGGACCGGTCCCGCCGGCGGGTGCACCGCATCCGGGCCGGGAGGGTCGTCGTCGCGGCCGGCGCGATCGAGCGCCCCGTGGTGTTCGCCGACAACGACCGGCCGGGCGTCATGCTCGCCTCCGCGGCGCGGGAGTACCTGCACCGCTACGGCGTGCTCACCGGCCGCGAGGTCGTCGTGTTCACCACCGACGACGCCGCCTACCTCGCCGCGGCCGACCTGGCCGGCGCGGGGGCGCGGGTGACCCTCGTCGACGCCCGCACCGCGCTGCCCGCCGAGCGCGCGCGGGAGTGCACCGCCGCCGGGGTGACGCTGCGGGCCGGGGCCACCGTCGTCGGCTCCGACGGCGACGCCGCGGGCCGGGTCCGCGCCGCGCACGTCGCGACCCCGGGAGCGGACGGGCCCCGCACCGAGGTGCTGGCGTGCGACCTGCTGCTGGTCTCCGGCGGCTGGACCCCCACCGCGCACCTGTTCAGCCACGTCCGCGGCCGGCTCGTCTACGACGCCGGCCTGGGCGCGTTCCGCCCCGGTGCCGCCGTCGAGGGCACCGAGGTGATCGGCGCCGCGAACGGCACCCTCGACCTGGCCGGCTGCCTGTACGAGGGCGCGGGCGGCGACGCCCCGAGCTCCGCCCCGGAGCCCGCGCGCACGCCCGCCCTGGTGCTGTGGCGCACCGCGGGGGACTCCTCGCGCCAGTTCGTCGACATCGCGCGGGACGCGACCGTCGCCGACATCGAGCGGGCCGTCGGCGCCGGGCTCCGCTCGGTGGAGCACGTGAAGCGCTACACCACCATCGGCACCGCCCACGACCAGGGCAAGACCTCCGGCACCATCGCCTCCGGGATCACCGCGGAGCTGCTGGGCCGCCCGGCGGGCGACCTCGGGACCACCACGTTCCGCCCGCCCTACACCCCGGTGTCGTTCGCCGCGCTCGCCGGTCGCGAGCGCGGGGACCTGTTCGACCCGGTCCGGACCACCGCCGTGCACCCGTGGCACGTCGCGCACGGGGCGGTGTTCACCGATGTCGGCCAGTGGAAGCGGCCCCGGCACTTCCCGCGGGCCGGCGAGGACCCCGACGCCGCCGTGCTGCGCGAGTGCGCCGCCGCCCGCCGCGACGTCGCGATCATGGACGGCTCCACCCTGGGCAAGATCGACGTGCAGGGCCCGGACGCGGGGGAGTTCCTCGACCTCGTCTACACGAACCTCATGAGCAGCCTGAAGATCGGGCGCGTCCGCTACGGCGTCATGTGCGGCAACGACGGCATGGTCACCGACGACGGCACCGTGCTGCGCATCGCCGAGGACCGGTTCCTGCTCACCACCACCACCGGTGGTGCCGCGTCGGTGCTGGACCACCTGGAGGACTGGCGCCAGACCGAGGTGGGGCACCTGAAGGTGAACCTGACCTCGGTCACCGAGCACTGGGCGGTGTTCCCGGTCGTCGGGCCCCGCTCGCGTGAGGTGATCTCGGCGGTCTTCCGCGACGTCGACGCCTCCGCCGAGGCGTTCGAGTTCATGACCTGGCGCGACACCGAGCTCGACGGGGTTCCGGTCCGGCTGGCCCGGATCTCCTTCTCTGGGGAGCTGGCCTTCGAGGTCAACGTCGACGCCCGGTACGGCCTCGCCGTGTGGGAGCGGCTGATCGCCGCCGGCCGGCCGTACGGCATCACCCCCTACGGCACCGAGACGATGCACGTGCTGCGCGCCGAGAAGGGCTACCCGATCATCGGGCAGGACACCGACGGCACCGTCTCCCCGCACGACCTGGGGATGAGCTGGGTGGTCTCGAAGAAGAAGGCCGACTTCGTCGGCAAGCGCTCCTTCGCCCGCCCGCTGAACTCCGACCCGCTGCGCAAGCACCTGGTCGGGCTGCTCCCGACCGACCGCAGCACCCGGCTGCCGGAGGGCGCGCAGATCGTCGAGTTCGCCGCCGACGGCACCCTGCCCCCGCCGCCGGTCCCGATGCTCGGCCACGTCACGTCCAGCTACCTGTCCGCGGAGCTGGCGCGGCCCTTCGCCCTGGCCCTGCTCAAGGGCGGCCGCGACCGCATCGGCGACGTCGTGCACGTCCCGCACCAGGGGGCACTGGTCCCGGTCGAGATCACCGGACCCGTGCTCGTCGACCCGGAAGGGGCCCGCCGTGACGGCTGAGCTCGCCACCACGCACCCGCTCGACAGACACGCCCCGGCACTGGCCGGGCTCGCCCGGGCCACCGGCGGCGGCCTCTCGGTCGAGATCCTGCCGACCGCGCAGTCGGTGACGCTGCGGCTCGACCCGGCCGGACCGGCCCGTGCCGGTGTCGAGGCCGCGCTCGGCGCCGCGCTGCCGACCCGGCCGAACACCTGGGGCGCCGCCGGCGACGGCGAGGTCGTCTGGCTCGGCCCCGACGAGTGGCTGGTCACCAGCCGCTCTCCGAACGCCGCCGTCTCCGAGGCGGCACTGCGCGAGCTCGTCGCCGGAGAGGCGGGCGGCGCCGCGGTCGACACCTCCGCCCAGCGGGTCGTGCTGCGGATCGGCGGGCGCCTGGCCCGCGAGCTGCTGTCCCTCGGCTGCTCGCTGGACCTGCACCCGCGCTCGTTCCCGGCCGGGCGCAGCGCCCAGACCCTGCTCGGCCGGGCCGGGGTGATCCTGCTGGCCCGCGACGACCGCGCCGACGCCGACGGGGGAGCGGTGTTCGACCTGCACGTGCGCAGCTCGTTCGCCGGTCATCTCGCCGACCGGCTGCTCGACGCGGCGTGCGAGTTCGCCACCTCCACCGCCCCGTCCACCGCCGGCTGACCCGCCCGACGAGCACGCAGAAGGAGACCACCATGACCCCCCGTGTCGTCATCATCGGAGCCGGGATCGTCGGGGCGAACCTGGCCGACGAGCTCACCGCCCGCGGCTGGACCGACGTCACCGTCCTGGACCAGGGGCCGCTGCCGCTGACCGGCGGCTCCACCTCGCACGCCCCCGGCCTGGTCTTCCAGACCACCGGGTCGAGGACCATGACCGCGTTCGCCACCTACACCGTCGAGAAGCTGAAGAGCCTCGACGTCGACGGCGGCCGGTGCTTCGACCAGGTCGGCGGCCTGGAGGTCGCCACCACCCCGGAGCGGCTCGCCGACCTGCACCGCAAGCAGGGCTGGGCGATCTCGCGCGGCGTCCCGGCGTCGGTCGTCGACGCCGCCGAGTGTGCGCGGCTGCACCCCCTGCTCGACGCCGGCCAGGTCCTCGGCGGGCTGCACACCCCGACCGACGGCCTGGCCGGGGCCGCCCGCGCGGTCGTCGCGCTGGCCCGGCGCGCGGAGTCCCGCGGCGCGGTCTTCCGCGGCTCGGTGCGCGTCACCGGCATCGCGCAGTCCGGCGGCCGGGTCACCGGCGTCGAGACCGCCGACGGCGAGACCGTCCCCGCCGACGTCGTGGTGTCCTGCGCCGGGTTCTGGGGCCGCGAGCTCGGAAAGCTCGTCGGGATGCGGGTGCCGCTGCTGCCGCTGGCCCACCAGTACGCCCGCACCACCCGGGTCGAGCAGCTCGTCGAGCGCAACAGCGCCGATGCGCGCTCCGCCGGGGCTCCGCACGGTGACCTGGTCGAGGCGCGGCTGCCGATCCTGCGCCACCAGGACGCCGACCTCTACTACCGCGAGCACCACGACCGCATCGGCATCGGCTCCTACGCCCACCGCCCGATGCCGGTGTCGATCTCCGAGCTGCCCGAGGTCGGCGACGGCGAGGTCGGCGAGCGCAGCCAGCCCTCGATGCTGCCCTTCACCGCCGAGGACTTCGCGCCGCAGTGGGAGCAGAGCACGCAGCTGCTGCCCGGCCTGACGCACTCGACGATCGAGCACGGCTTCAACGGCGTCTTCTCCTTCACCCCCGACGGCGGCCCGCTGATCGGCGAGTCCGCCGACGTCGCCGGCTTCTGGGTCGCCGAGGCCGTGTGGGTCACCCACTCCTCGGGCGTGGCCCGCTCGGTGGCGCAGCTGCTCGTCGAGGGCCGCAGCGAGCTCGACCTGCACGGCTGCGACGTCAACCGGTTCGACGAGGTCCGGACCACCGACGCCTACGTCGACGAGACCTCGCAGCAGAACTTCGTCGAGATCTACGACGTGCTGCACCCGCTGCAGCCCAGGCTGTCCCCGCGCGGGATCCGGACCAGCCCGTTCCACGACCGGCAGCGGGAGCTGGGCGCGTTCTTCCTGGAGTCCCAGGCCTGGGAGCGCCCGCACTGGTACGAGGCCAACGCGGCGCTGGTGGAGGACATGCCCGCGCGGTGGCGTGGCCCGTCCCGCGACGCCTGGTCGGCGATGTTCCACTCGCCGGTCGTCGCGGTCGAGGCGTGGAAGACCCGCACCGCGGTCGCGATGTACGACATGACCCCGCTCCGGCGCCTGGAGGTGTCCGGGCCGGGTGCCTGCGCGTTCCTGGAGGGCCTGACCACCGGCAGGATGGACAAGTCCGTCGGCGCGGTCACCTACACCCTGATGCTCGACGAGGGCGGCGGCATCCGCAGCGACCTCACCGTCGCCCGCCTCGGCGAGCAGCTGTTCCAGGTCGGCGCGAACTCCCACCTCGACCTCGACCACCTGCGCCGCGCGCTGCCCGACGACCGCTCGGTGACCGTCCGCGACATCACCGGCGGCACCTGCTGCATCGGCGTCTGGGGGCCGCTGGCCCGCGACCTGGTGCAGCCGCTGTCGCGCGAGGACTTCTCCCACGAGGGCCTGAAGTACTTCCGCGCGATGTCCGCGCACATCGCCGGGATCCCGGTGACCGCGATGCGGCTGTCCTACGTCGGCGAGCTCGGCTGGGAGATCTACACCGGCGCCGAGTACGGCCGGAAGCTGTGGGACGTGCTGTACGAGGCCGGGCGCCCGCTCGGCGTCGTCGCGGCCGGGCGGGCGGCGTTCGACAGCCTGCGCCTGGAGAAGGGCTACCGCTCCTGGGGTGCGGACATGTCCACCGAGCACGACCCCTACGAGGCCGGCCTCGGCTTCGCCGTCCGCCCGCACACCAAGGGCGACTTCGTCGGGCGTGCGGCCGTCGAGAAGATCGACCCGGACGCCGTCACCCGCAGGCTGACCTGCCTCACGGTCGACGACCGCCGCAGTGTCGTGCTCGGTCACGAGGCCGTGCTCGTCGACGGCGAGCCCGCCGGCCACGTCACCTCCGCGGCGTACGCCCACACCCTGGGCACGCCGGTCGCCTACGCCTGGCTGCCCGCCGGGCTGCCGGTCGGGGCGACGGTCGAGATCCAGTACTTCGACCGCCGCATCCGCGCCTCGGTCGCCGCCGAGCCGCTGTTCGACCCGGAGATGAGCCGCATCCGGCGCTGAATCCCGGAGCCCGGCCCACCCGGCCGGGCCCCGGAGCCGCCGCGCACGCCGTGCGGCGAGCCGACCGCGGCGCCGACCGGAGTCGCCGACCTGCTGCGCCGGGCCGGCACGGTGACCGGCGACCTGCGGGAGCAGATCCGCTCGGCGCGGGCCCACCGGTGAGCGGACCGGGACTCAGACGACCGCGCGGACGGCCTTCTCGAACCCGATGACGTGCGCCCGGGCCCGCTCGGCGGCCTCGTCGGCGCGCTGGCCGGCGATCGCCCGCAGCAGGCCCGAGTGCTCCCCGACGTGTTGGTCGAAGTGCGTCATCCGGTCCAGGAACAGGCAGAAGATCCGGGTCGCGAGGTTGTCGTAGCGGATCAGTGTGTCCTCGAGGTGCGGGTTGGCCGCCGCCTCGTAGATCGTCCGGTGGACGTGCAGGTCCCAGCGCATGAGCGCGTCGCGGTCCAGTGTGCGCACGTCGATCCGGTCGATCGTGTCGGCCAGCTCGGCGAGGTCGGCCCGGGTGGCGGGGCCCGCGTACTCCGCGGCGCGGCGCGCCGCGAGCGGCTCCAGCTGGGCCCGGATCTCGGAGATGTAGGCCAGGTCGGTGATGTCGACCCCGGTCGCGAACGTCCCGCGGCGCGGGTAGGAGACGACCAGCCGGTCGATCTCCAGCCGCTTGAGCGCCTCCCGGACCGGGGTGCGGCCGACCTCGAGGGACTTCGCGAGGGCGACGTCGTCGATGGCGGTCATCGGCGGGATGTCGAGCATGATCAGCCGGTCCCGGATCACCGTGTACGCCTTGTCGGCGAGCGAGGTGTACTCCGGCTCGGCGTCGTCGGGGAGAGCGGTCACGCCCGCATGCTAACCGACACGTGTGCGTAACAGTCCTCGAACACGGCCACACCTCTTGACTATGACTGATATATCAATGCACCATCCGGGGGTGCCGCGGTCTCCGCGGACCGCGTCCGAGCCGAGGAGAGGCCGCCGTGTCCCGTTCCTTCATCCTGACCCTGAGCTGCCCGAACCGCACCGGCATCGTGCGCGCGGTCAGTGCCTTCCTGTTCGAGCACGGCTGCGACATCGACGAGTACCAGCAGTTCGACGACCCGGTGCGCGGCCGGCTCCACCTGCGCACCCGGGTCGGCGCGGAGTACGACGTGGACCTCGGCGCGGTGAGCCGGGACTTCGAGTCGGTCGCGGCCGAGTTCGGCATGACCGTCACCTTCTCCGACGCCGCCCCCGCCAGGATCCTGGTGATGGTGTCCAGGCTCGGCCACTGCCTCAACGACCTCGTCTTCCGCTGGCGGGCCGGCAGCCTCGGCGCCGAGATCGTCGCCGTCGTGTCCAACCACGAGGACCTGCGGCCGATGGCCGAGGCGGCGGGGCTGCCGTTCGTGCACGTGCCGGTGACCGCGGGGACCAAGCCCGAGGCCGAGGCCCGGCTGCTGTCGCTCGTCGAGGAGTTCGACGCCGAGCTGGTCGTGCTCGCGCGCTACATGCAGGTGCTCTCCGACGAGACGTGCAAGGCCCTGGAGGGCCGGGCCATCAACATCCACCACTCGTTCCTGCCAGGGTTCACGGGCGCCCGGCCCTACCACCAGGCCTACGAGCGCGGCGTGAAGCAGGTCGGCGCCACGGCGCACTACGTGACCCCGGACCTGGACGAGGGCCCGATCATCGAGCAGGAGGTGATCCGGATCGACCACTCCTACGACCCGAAGGCGCTGCAGATGGTCGGCCGCGACGCCGAGGCGCTCGCGCTGTCGCGCGCCGTCCGCTGGCACTGCGAGCGCCGGGTGCTGCTGACCGGCGGCAGCACCGTCGTCTTCCGGTAGCCGGCCCCGCCGACGGCCCCGTTCGGCGCACCGCGGGGCGGGGCCGCGCCGCGTCCGGGGCGGCGGGGGCCCGGACGCGCGACCGCCCCGCGCCGGCAGGCCGGGCGGGGCGGTCGTGGTGGTGGCCGGGGGCGGCGCGGGGCTCAGCCCACCCGGTCGCGCACCCAGTCGTGGAACTCGCCGATGTGGTGCTCGCTGGGCACGAGCACGCCGCCCTTCTCGTAGGAACGGGAGTCCATCGCGAGCTGGCAGCGCTCGCAGGCGTCGAAGTCCTGCACGTTCACCCGGTGGAACAGCTCCACCGAGCGGTCGATGTCGGCGCCGGAGTCCACGACCTCGGGCAGGTACAGCCAGTCGCAGACGACCAGGGTCCGCCCGGGCGTCAGCGGGAACATGCGGTGGAACACCACGTGGTCGGGGACCAGGTTGACGAACACCGACGGCCGCACCGTGATGGCGTAGTAGCGGCGGTCCTGCTCCTGCGCGACGCCCGGGATGCGGGCGAGCCCCTCCGAGCCGTCGACGGTGAAGCCCCGCACGTCCTCGCCGAACTCGGCGCCGTGCCCGACGAAGTACTGGGCGGCGAGGCCGTCGGCGAACTCCGGCAGCACCTCGGTGAGCTCGGGGTGGATCGTCGCGCAGTGGTAGCACTCCATGAAGTTCTCGACGATCTGCTTCCAGTTCGCCTCGACGTCGTAGGAGATGCGCCGGCCGAGCTTCAGGTTCTCGACGTCGTAGCCGACGATGGCGTCCGGCGAGCCGAGCCGGGTGGTGACGTCACCGATCACCGTGTCGGTGAACGAGGGCGGCTCCTCGGCCAGGCTCAGCCAGACGTAGCCCAGCCACTCGCGCACGTGCACGGTGTGCAGGCCGTACCCGGCCTTGTCGACGTCGGGCATCGAGCTCAGGTTCGGCGCCGCGACGAGCCTGCCGTCCAGGCCGTAGGTCCAGGCGTGGTACGGGCACTGGAAGGAGCGCCTGACCTGGCCCTTCTCCTCCGTGCACAGCCGCGCGCCGCGGTGC
Organism: Pseudonocardia spirodelae; assembly: GCF_037727765.1. Lineage (NCBI taxonomy): Bacteria > Bacillati > Actinomycetota > Actinomycetes > Pseudonocardiales > Pseudonocardiaceae > Pseudonocardia > Pseudonocardia spirodelae. Next base: position 225,713 of record NZ_JBBJUP010000004.1, read on the forward strand.
CGGCAGACGTTGAGGTAAGCCCGCACGGAGTCGTCCCCGGCCCGCGTGACGATCACGCTCTCCCGCCCGATCCGGACGGTCTCGAACGCGCCGGGCTTGTCCAGGTCCGCGGCCAGCACCGCGCAGAACCAGGTCTTGTGGAAGATCTCGTCCTGCTCGGCCCGGAAGATCGCGGGGTCGGTGTAGTAGTGGCCGGCGAGGGTCGCTCGCAGGCTGTCCGGGAGGCTCTGCCCCCCGGTGGCGGGGTTCGACAACTCGCCGGTCGTCATGGCGGTACTCCTCGTGGGCGACGTCGGGATGGGCGGCCGGCCGGCCGGTCGGGACGGGGCGTGTCGACGGCGGCGACCGGAGCCGTGGACACACCCGGGAAACACCAGAAACTGTTGCGTAAAAGACAACAGGTCTCTCACTGCGCACCACGATGGGAGCGCGTCGCGCGGGTCGGTGTCAAGAGGCCGCAGCGGTGGTGTCCGTGCAGGCCGGAGGCGCGGGCCGGCCGCCGCGGGCGGGGTGTCGGACCTGCCGGTGGCACGGTGGCGGCTCCGGTGTCGTCGGGCTCCGGGCGGCGGGTCGGGGGTTGACCGTCGCTCCGGCCACATCATAACGTCTACAGATATATTAATCGAGTATCTGATACGCGCAGTCGATCGCACGGACCGCGGGACCCGGTTCTCCGACGACCCCGGCGTCCAGCTCGTGGCGATCAGGAGTACCGCGATCAGGAGTACCGCGATCAGGAGTACCGCGATCAGGGGTACCGATGCGGTCGAGCAGGCCGTCGACCGGGCCACCGACCACCACGGCGACGACGTCTCCGTGAAGGCCGGCCCGTTCACCACCGGAGGCGAGCCCGCCGGCCCCCCGCGGCGAGCCGGAGCCCGCCGGCGACGGGCGGGCGGATCCCGTCGGCACGGCCGAGCGCCGCGGAGCTCAGCCGGTCCGGACCTCCACGCCCGCGTCGGCCAGCTCGGCCAGTGCCCGCTCGGTGGTCTCCGGTGCCACGCCCGCGCAGTGCCGCAGCAGGACCGTCGTGGTCAGCCCGAGCCGGGACGCGTCCAGCGCGGTCGCCCGGACGCAGTGGTCGGTCGCCAGGCCCACGACGTCGACCTCGGTCACCCCGCGGTCGTTGAGCCAGTCACCGAGCGGTGTGCCGGACTCGTTCGCGCTCGCGCCCTCGAACCCGGAGTAGGCGCTGGTGTAGGCGCCCTTGTCGAAGACGCACTCGATCGGCGCCACGTCCAGGGCCGGGTGGAACGAGGCCCCCGGGGTTCCGGCCCGGCAGTGCGGCGGCCAGGAGTCGACGAAGTCCGGGGTGTCGGAGAAGTGCGGGCCCGGGTCGACGTGGACGTCGCGGGTGGCGACGACGTGGTCGTAGCCCGTCCCGGCCAGAGCCCCGATCCCGGCCGCGACGGCCGCGCCGCCCGTCACCGCGAGCGCCCCGCCCTCGCAGAAGTCGTTCTGGACGTCGACGACGATCAACGCGCGTGCCATGGCTCAGCTCCCGGTGAGGAAGGTGGTCGGGATCGCGGGCTCGCCGCGGGACAGCTTCAGCCCCTCCCACGGTACGGCGACCAGCGCCGTCCGCAGCCGCTCGCGGGCGGCCTGCAGGTCGGTGAGCGGCTCGTCGGCGACGACCTTGCCGTCGCGGACCAGCGGCACCGCCAGCACCCGGTCGTGCGGCCCGGCGACGGGGTCGGAGCCGTAGGGGTACACGACCTCCTCCACCGCGGTGCCGGTCGGCTTGAACCGGCGCAGCGCCGCCTTGCGCCCGCCGCGGGACTCCTTCGCGCTGGACCGCTTCGAGACCGGCCGCCCGTCGACCTCGACGAGCTTGTAGACCATCCCGGCCGTCGGCGCCCCGGACCCGGTGACCAGCGAGGTGCCCACCCCGTAGGAGTCGACCGGCTCGGCGCGCAGCGAGGCGATCGCGTACTCGTCGAGGTCGCCGGAGAGCACGATCCGGGTGCCGGTCGCACCGAGCGAGTCGAGCTGGTCGCGGGCCTGGCGGGCCAGCTCGCCGAGGTCGCCGGAGTCGATGCGCACCGCACCGAGGCCGGGACCCGCGGCGGCGACGGCGTGGTCGATGCCGCGGCGGATGTCGTACGTGTCGACCAGCAGCGTCGTGCCGGTGCCGAGCGCGGCGACCTGGCTGGCGAACGCGGCCGGCTCGTCGTCGTGCAGCAGCACCCAGGCGTGCGCGGCGGTGCCCGCGGTGGGGATGCCGTGCCGGGCGCCCGCCGCGAGGTTCGACGTCGTCGCGAACCCGGCCAGGTACGCGGCCCGCGCCGCGGCCACCGCGGCCTCCTCGTGGGTGCGCCGCGAGCCCATCTCGATCAGCGGCCGCCCGGCCGCCGCGGTCACCATCCGCGCCGCCGCCGACGCGATCGCGCAGTCGTGGTTGAAGATCGACAGCGCCAGGGTCTCGAGGACCACCGCGTCGGCGAACGAGCCGGTCACGGTGAGCACGGGGGAGCCGGGGAAGTACAGCTCGCCCTCGGGGTAGCCGTCGACGTCGCCGGTGAAGCGGTAGTCGCGCAGCCAGTCCAGCGTGGCGGGGTCGACCACGGGCGCGAGCGAGGCGAGGTCGTCGGCGGAGAAGCGGAAGCGCTCCAGCGCCTCCAGCAGCCGCCCCGTCCCGGCGACGACGCCGTAGCGGCGGCCGTCGGGGAGGCGGCGGGCGAACAGCTCGAACACGCAGTGCCGCTCGGCGGTGCCGTCGGCGAGGGCCGCCGCCACCATCGTCAGCTCGTAGCGGTCGGTCAGCAGGGCCGTGCCGGTCATGGGCGGGAGCCTACGGTGGTTGTGCCACCATGGGGCGCATGTCCGCGCCGTTCCCAGCGCCGTCCCCGTCGCCCACCGAACAGGCCGTCCCGGACCTCGACGAGGCGGCGAGCCCCGACACGCCCTGGCAGGCGATCGTCTGGAACGACCCGGTCAACCTGATGTCCTACGTCACCTACGTGCTGCAGAGGGTCTTCCACTACCCGGAGCCGAAGGCGACCGCGCTGATGCTCGACGTGCACCACAAGGGACGGGCCGCGGTGTCCTCGGGGGACAAGGACACCGTCGAGGGCCACGTCGCCCAGCTCCACGCGGCCGGCCTGTGGGCCACCATGCAGCAGGCGTGAGCGTGAACGGCTGGAAGCGCAGCGGGCGCGGCGACCGCGTCCGCTACACGTCCGGGTTCTCCGGCGAGGAGGCCGCCGTCCTGCGCGGGCTGTTCACCGAGGTCCGCCAGATGCTCGCGGGCCGCGCCGAGCTGGCCCCCACCGACGAGCTCGCCGAGCTGACCGGCATCCGCACCGGGCCGACGTCGCGGCCGACCGACCGGGTGCTCGCCCGGCTGCTGCCGGACTTCACCACCGAGGACTCCGACCTCGCCGGCGGGATGCGCTCGCTGCACGAGCCCGCGCTCATCGAGGCCAAGGACGCGGCCGCCGAGACCGTGCTCGACAGCCTGCCCGAGGCCGGCGGGCGCCTGGAGCTGACCGAGGCCCAGGCCGACGCCTGGCTCGCCGCGCTGAACGACGTACGGCTGGCCCTGGGCACGGCGCTCGACGTCTCCGAGGACATGCCCGAGCAGCTGCCCGACGACGACCCGCGCGCCCAGCACCTGGGTGTCTACCACTGGCTGACCTACGTGCAGGACTCCCTGGTCCGCGTCCGGGTGCGCGGGCTCTGAGTCCGCGCACCCGCCGGATCGGGCGCGCTCAGCGCCGCACGATCCGGTCGGTCGGCGGGGCCGTCAGGCCGGGGTGCGCGCCCAGGTAGGAGACGACGGCGTCGAGGTCGACCGGGCCGCCGACCAGCTCGGTCCCGGCGGTGAAGGTGTCGAAGCCGTCGCCGCCCGCGGACAGGAAGTTGTTCGTCGCCACCCGGTAGCGGCCGTCGTCGGTGACCGGGGTGCCGCCGATCGTGATCTCGCCGACCCGGTTCCCCGCCACCGTGTAGCGCAGGTTCGACGAGCTCTGCAGCACCGTCGGCCCGTCCTCGACGGTGAACTGCTGGTCGAGCACCGCGCGCAGCCCGGCGCCGGTCAGCGTCATCGTCTGCAGGATGTTGCCGAACGGCTGGACGGTGTAGACCTGGCCGTAGGTGACCCGCCCGCCCGCACCGGGGACGAGGTCCGCGCGCACCCCGCCGGGGTTGGTCAGCGCGAGCTGCGCGCCGTCGCCGCGCGAGGCCGCGAGCTGCGCGTCGGCGATCACGGTGCCCAGCGGCGAGAGCCCGGACGGGTCCGCCGCCCGCAGCAGCGGCGCGGCGACGGTGCCGACCGGGCGCTCGGCCAGCGGCCGCGACTGCGCCACGGCGCGGTCGACGAGCCGGGCGACCGCCGGGTCCGGCGCGACGTCGCGGGTGACGATCTCGTTGCGGGCCGTCGTCGCGGCGCGGTCCACGTCGCCGTCGCCGGTCACCGCCAGGTCGACCACCGACAGCAGCCGGCCGAAGGACAGGCCCTGCACCAGCGGGCGCGGGTTCCCGGCCGGGTCGGTCGCCGCGCAGGAGTACTGCTGGTGGGTGTGCGCGGAGAACACCGCGTCGACGTCGGGCGAGACCGCCGCGGCGATCCGCGAGGCGGGACCGCCCGGCTCGACGGAGCAGGCGTCGGGCCCGGCGTCGCCCGCGGTCTCGTCGCCCTGGTGCAGCAGCAGGACCTGGGCGCGCACGCCCTGCGCGGTCAGCGCGCGCGACGCGGCGTCGACGGCGGCGACCTCGTCGCCCACCTCCAGGCCGCGGATGCCGTCGGGGGAGACCAGGTCGGGCAGCTCCGACAGGGTGGCGCCGATCACGCCGACCCGGGTCCCGCCCGCCTCCACCACCGTCGACGCGGCCAGCGCCGGGTCCCCGCCCGCGGTCACGTTCGCCGACAGGATCGGGAAGGCCGCGCCGTCGTAGGACGGGGTGAAGCGGCAGCCGTCGGTGGGGTGGCAGCCGCCGCGCTGCACACGGCGCAGCTCGGCGATGCCCTCGTCGAACTCGTGGTTGCCCGCCGCCGACGCGGCCACCCCCATCGACTCCAGCACGGCGACGGTCGGCTCGTCGTGGAACAGCGCCGAGGCCAGCGGGGAGGCGCCCACGTTGTCGCCGGTGGAGAGCACGGCGCTCGCCGGGACCTCCTCGCGCAGCCGGCGCACGTGCGCCGCGACGAATGCCGCGCCGCCCGCCTCGACCTCGGCGCCCGCGTCGTCGGTGACCCGGCCCGAGGAACCCGAGGGCGGCTCCAGGTTCCCGTGCAGGTCGTTCAGCGCGATCAGCCGCACCGTCCCGCCCCCGCCGGACCCCGCCGACGGCCGTGACGACAGGGACTCCACGGTGACCCCGACGACGAGGACCAGGGCGAACAGGACGGCGAGGACGACGGCGGCACGACGACCGGAGGAGGACACGCCGGAAGTATGCGGTACACCCGTCCGGAGTACCGTGGTGCGGATCACAGAACGACGTGTCCGGTGCGTGAACGCCGGGTGCGGCCCCGGCACCGGTGCCCGCCACCGGTACGGCCGCGTATCCTGCCGACGTGCTCGTCCTCCGGTCCGACCTCGTCGACGCGATCGTCGCGCACGCCCGCCGTGACTTCCCGGTGGAGTCGTGCGGTCAGCTCGTCGGCCCCGAGGCCGCCGCGCACCCCGAGCGCTACGTGCCGATGACCAACGCCGACGAGGTGGCCAGCGACTTCGCGTTCGCCCCGGCCGAGGACATCCGCCTGGAGCGCGAGCTCGACGCCGCCGGCGAGCGCCGGATGCTGGTCGTCCACTCCCACACCCGGCTGCCGCGGCGCCCGGTCGCCCACACCGGCCTGCCGGAGGCGTACCCGTCGCCCAAGGACGTCGCCCAGATGGAGTGGACCCCCGACCAGCACTGGCTGATCGTGGGCCTCGCCACGGCCGACGCCGAGCCCGAGGTGCGCTCCTACCACCTGGCCGACGGCGAGGTCGTGGAGGACGATCTGCAGGTCGTGGAGTCCTACATGTTCTCCCACACCGGCTCGGACGACGTGCCCGACCGGGCCTGATCCACCTCCCGCGCACCCGCGCCGGAGGCAGCGCGGGAATGTCGCCGGACCCCGGCCGCGTTGCCGCGTGCAGTACACCGCGCAGTACGCACTGCCCGAGCGACCCCACCAGGAGTGATCACCGACATGGCCGTCTCCGTGTCCGTCCCCACCATCCTTCGCACCCACACCGGCGGCGAGAAGACCGTCGAGGCGAAGGGCGACACCGTCGCCGCGGTCATCGACGACCTGGAGTCGCGTCACAGCGGCATCAAGGAGCGTCTGATCACCGACGGCAAGCTGCACCGCTTCGTCAACATCTACGTCGACGACGAGGACATCCGCTTCGCCGGCGGCCTCGAGGCCCCCGTCGCGGAGTCCTCCACCTTCACGATCCTCCCGGCCGTGGCCGGCGGTCGCTGAGCCCGGACCGACCTCGGTGCCGGGCGGTCCCGCCGCCCGGCACCGGTGCCTGAGGAGAACCCGTGCGTTACGACTCGCTGCTGCACGCCGTGGGCGACACCCCGCTGGTCGGGCTGCCGTCGCTGTCGCCGTCGGAGGACGTGCGGCTGTGGGCGAAGCTGGAGGACCGCAACCCCACCGGCTCGATCAAGGACCGCCCCGCGCTGGCCATGATCGAGGACGCGGAGAAGCAGGGCCTGCTCACCCCCGGCTGCACCATCCTGGAGCCCACCTCGGGCAACACCGGCATCTCGCTGGCGATGGCCGCCAGGCTCAAGGGCTACGAGATCATCTGCGTGATGCCGGAGAACACCTCCTCCGAGCGCCGCCAGCTGCTCGCCATGTACGGCGCCCAGATCATCTCCTCGCCGGCGGCCGGCGGGTCCAACCAGGCCGTCGCCGTCGCCAAGCAGCTCGCGGCCGAGCACCCGGACTGGGTGATGCTCTACCAGTACGGCAACCCGGCCAACACCGACGCGCACTACCGCGGCACCGGCCCGGAGATCCTGCGCGACCTGCCCTCGATCACGCACTTCGTCGCGGGCCTCGGCACCACCGGCACCCTGGTCGGGGCCGGCCGCTACCTGCGCGAGCAGAAGCCCGACGTGCAGGTCGTCGCCGCCGAGCCGCGCTACGGCGAGCTCGTCTACGGCCTGCGCAACCTGTCCGAGGGCTTCGTCCCCGAGCTCTACGACGAGACCGTGCTCACCGGCCGGTTCTCCGTCGGCTCCTACGACGCGCTGCGCCGCACCCGCCAGCTCGTCGAGCAGGAGGGCATCTTCGCCGGCATCTCCTCCGGCGCGATCCTGCACGCCGCGCTCGGGGTGGCGAACAAGGCGCTCGACGCCGGGCGGCGCGCGGACGTCGTCATGATCGTCTGTGACGGCGGCTGGAAGTACCTGTCCACCGGCGCCTACTCGGGCGACCTGGGTACCGCCGCGCAGGGCATCGACGGCCACCTCTGGGCCTGACCGCTCCGCACGCCGCCCGAAACGGGCATATCCGGCGGGTCGGCCGGTACCCTGGGGGCATGACCGCGCTCCCGGACGGCCGTCCCGCCCGCGTGCTGCCGCCCGCGCCCGGCCGCGCCGCGGTGATCATGCTGCTGTTCACCGCCGCCCTCTGGGCGATCGAGACCCTGGACCAGGCCTCCGGCGGCATGATCGACGCCGCCGGGGCGATCTACCCCCGCGACACCGGCGGGCTGGCCGGGATCCTCACCGCGCCGCTGCTGCACGGCGACTTCGTGCACCTCGCCGCGAACAGCGTCCCGTTCCTGGTCTTCGGGTTCCTCGCGATGTCCGGCGGGCCGGTGCAGTGGTTCGCCGTCACCGCGACCATCTGGCTGGTCAGCGGGCTCGGGGTGTGGCTCACCTCGCCGTCGCCGGTGCTGGGCGCGTCCGGGATCGTGTTCGGCTGGTTCCTGTTCCTGCTCACCCGCGGCTTCTACGCCCGCAACGGCCGCCAGATCCTGCTCGCCGTCGTGCTGTTCCTGTTCTACGGCTCGCTGCTCTGGGGCGTGCTGCCGACCGACCCGCGGGTGTCCTGGCAGGGACACCTGTTCGGGGCGATCGGCGGGGTCGTCGCCGCCTACTGGGTCGCGAAGGCCGACCGCCTACCCTCGGGGGCGTGACGACACCCGCCCTCGACGCCCCGATCGGCATCTTCGACTCCGGCGTCGGCGGGCTCACCGTCGCCCGCTCGGTCATCGACCTGCTGCCCGCCGAGCAGATCGTCTACGTCGGCGACACCGCGCACAGCCCGTACGGGCCGCGCTCGCTCGCCGACATCCGCCGCCTCGCGCTCGGCATCGGCGACGAGCTCGTCGGATCCGGGGTGAAGGCGCTGGTCATCGCCTGCAACTCCGCCTCGGCGGCGTGCCTCGCCGACTTCCGGGAGCGCTACCCGGTGCCGGTCGTCGAGGTCGTGCGGCCCGCCGTCCGGCGCGCCGTGGCCACCACCCGCAACGGGCGCATCGGGGTCATCGGCACCGCCGCCACCATCGCCTCCGGCGCCTACGCCGACGCCTTCGACGCCGCCCCCGCCGTCGAGGTCACCTCGGCCGCCTGCCCCCGCTTCGTGGACTTCGTCGAGCGCGGCACCACCAGCGGCCGTCAGGTGCTCGGCGTGGCCCAGGCCTACCTGGAGCCGCTGCAGCGCGCCGACGTCGACACCGTCGTGCTCGGCTGCACCCACTACCCCCTGCTGTCCGGGGTCCTGGAGATCGTCCTCGGCCCCGACGTGACGCTGGTGTCCTCGGCCGACGAGACCGCCCGCACGCTCGTGCGCACCCTGCACTCCCGCGGGCTCCTGCGCGACGACACCGCACCCCCCGCGCCGCACCGCTTCCTCGCCACCGGCGATCCGGAGCCCTTCCGGCGGCTCGGCCGCCGCTTCCTCGGACCCGAGATCGGCGACGTCGTCGGGCGCGCCGGAGCCGGTGCCGTGCCGTCCGCGAGCACCGGGGTAACGTCCGCGCCGTGATCGGAACGCTGGTCCTGGTGATCACCGTGGCGCTGTCGGCGACCGCGCTGTTCGGGCTGGTCACGACGGTGCTGAACCGCCCGCCGAGCCGGGTCCACACCGTCGCCGTCGGGATCTGCGTCGCGCTGGTCGTCGTACAGGCCGCCGTCGCCGCCTACCAGCTGTTCGTCGGCGGGGTCACGCTGCCGGAGCAGACCACGTTCCTCATCTACCTCGCCGTCGCGATCTGCGTGCCGGTGATCGCGCTGCAGTTCGCCACCGCCGAGCCGAGCCGCTGGGGCGGCGCGGTGATCGCCGTCGGCGCGGTCGCGACCCTGGTCGCCGTGCTGCGGCTGCAGGGGCTCTGGGTGGTCCCCGGTGCCTGAGCCGCGCGCGACGGCGACCGGCCCCGGCCGGATCCTCATCGCGGTCTACGGCGTCTTCGCGCTGTCCGCATCGGCCCGCGCCGGGGTGCAGATCGCCGAACGCTTCGGCGAGGCCCCGCTCGCCTACTCGCTGTCCGCGCTGGCCGGGTTCGTCTACGTCCTGGCCACCGTCGGGCTCGCCGGCACCGGCCCGGGCTTCCGCCGACTCGCCTGGTCGGCCGTGGTGTTCGAGCTGGTCGGCGTGCTCGTCGTCGGCGCGTTCACCACGTTCGTCCCCGCCGACTTCCCCCGCGACACCGTCTGGTCCCACTTCGGCATCGGCTACGGACTCGTCCCGCTCGTGCTGCCGTTCGCCGGGCTCTGGTGGCTGCGCCGCACCTCACGAAAGGGTTAGGGTCGCCCATGCGGCTGATCGTCCTCGGGTGCTCCGGCAGCGGCCCCGGCCCCGAGTCCCCGGCGTCCGGCTACCTCGTCGAGGCCGGCGCCACCCGCCTGACCCTCGACCTCGGCAACGGGACCCTCGGCGCGCTGCAGCGCCACGCCGACCCGTTCGCACTCGACGCCGCCCTGTTCAGCCATCTGCACCCCGACCACTGCTCGGACTTCCCGTCGCTGGTCGTGCACCGCCGCTACCACCCGCGGCCCCCGTTCGACGCGACCGTGCACCGGCTGCCCGTGCACGCCCCGGCCGGGGCGCACACCCGCTTCGCCCGCGCCGACGCCGTCACCGAGGCCGACTACGCGCGCGCCGACCTCACCGACGTCTTCTCCTTCCACGACCTCGTCGCCGGTGCCCCGTTCACCGTCGGCGCCGGCGAGGACACCGTGACCGTCACCGCGTACGAGGTCGTGCACGTCTGCCCCTCCTACGCACTGCGCCTCGAGCACCGCGGCCGGGTCCTGACCTACTCCGGCGACACCGCCGCCTGCGCCGGGCTCGTCGAGGCCGCCCGCGACGCCGACCTGCTGCTCTGCGAGGCCAGCTGGCCGCACGACGAGGCGGGCCCGCCCGGGATCCACCTGTCCGGCCGGGAGGCCGGCGAGCACGCCGCGGCCGCCGGGGCGCAGCGCCTCGTCGTCACCCACGTGCCCGCCTGGTACGACCGCGAACGCATCGGCGCCGAGGCCAAGGCCGCCTTCGGCGGGGCCGTCGAGCTCGCCCGGCCCGACGCGGTGTTCGACGTCTGAACCCGGTTCCTACGATGGCCGGGTGACACGAGCAGAGACCAGGGCGGACGGCCGGACCGACGACGAGCTGCGGCCGGTGCGGATCACCCGCGGCTTCCAGAAGCACCCGGCCGGATCGGTGCTGGTGGAGTTCGGGGACACGAAGGTCCTCTGCGCCGCCAGCGTCACCGAGGGCGTGCCGCGCTGGCGCAAGGGCTCCGGGCTCGGCTGGGTGACCGCCGAGTACGCCATGCTGCCCTCGGCCACCGACACCCGCTCCTCGCGGGAGTCGGTGAAGGGCCGGATCGGCGGGCGCACCCACGAGATCTCCCGGCTCATCGGGCGCTCGCTGCGCGCCTGCATCGACCTGCGCGCCCTCGGCGAGAACACCATCGCGATCGACTGCGACGTGCTGCAGGCCGACGGCGGCACCCGCACCGCGGCCATCACCGGCGCCTACGTCGCGCTGTGCGACGCCGTGACCTGGCTCGGCGAGCACGGCAGGCTGACCGACCCCAAGCCGATCTCCTGCCAGGTCGCCGCCGTGTCGGTCGGCGTGGTCGACGGCCGCGTCCGGCTGGACCTGCCCTACTCCGAGGACTCGCGGGCCGAGGTGGACACGAACGTCGTCGCCACCGAGACCGGCACGCTCATCGAGGTCCAGGGCACCGGCGAGGGCGCCACGTTCTCCCGCTCCACCCTCGACGCGATGCTCGACTCCGCGCTCGCCGGGATCACCGAGCTCGCCCGCCTGCAGGTCGAGGTGCTCGCCGCCCCGCACCCGAAGCTCGCCGCCGAGCAGGCCGACGAGCAGGGCGCGGGGGAGGAGGAGCAGTGAGGATCCTGCTCGCCACCCGCAACGCCAAGAAGCTCGTCGAGCTGCGCCGCATCACCGCCGCGGCCGGCCTCGACGGCGTCGAGATCCTCGGCCTCGCCGACGTCCCCGAGTTCCCGGAGGCCCCCGAGACCGGCGCCACGTTCGCCGCGAACGCGCTGGCCAAGGCCCGCGACGCCGCCGCCGCGACCGGGCTGCCCGCCGTCGCCGACGACTCGGGCATCACCGTCGACGCGCTGAACGGGATGCCCGGGATCTTCTCGGCCCGCTGGTCCGGGCGCCACGGCGAGGACGAGGCCAACCTGCAGCTGCTGCTCGGCCAGACCGCCGACGTGCCCGACGGGCGCCGCGGCGCCGCGTTCGTCTGCGCCGCCGCGCTCGTCACCCCGGACGCCGCCGCCGACGCCGCGTTCGACGGCGAGGGCGACGTGCCCGGCCGCACCGTCGTGCACGGCACCTGGCGCGGCACCCTGCTGCGCGCCCCGCGCGGGGCCAACGGCTTCGGCTACGACCCGGTCTTCGCTCCGGAGGGCTCCGACCGCTCCTCGGCCGAGCTCTCCGCCGAGGAGAAGGACGCCGCGTCGCACCGCGGTCTCGCGCTGCGCGCGCTCGTCCCGCACCTGCAGGCGCTGGCCGCCCGGGGCTGAGCCCACGCCCCCGGGGGAGCCGCGGCCCCGGGGGAGCCGCTACTCGGGGGCGGGCTCGGCGAGGACGCGCTGCGCGATCCGGAACGCGGAGTTCGCCGCCGGGACCCCGCAGTAGATCGCGGTCTGCAGCAGGATCTCCACGATCTCGTCGTGGTCGAGCCCGTTGCGCCGCGCGGCGCGGACGTGCAGCTCGAACTCCTCCCAGTGCCCGTGCGCGACGAGCGCGGTCAGCGTCACCGCCGAACGCATGCGCCGGTCGAGACCGGGGCGGGTCCAGATCTCGTTCCAGGCGTAGCGGGTGATCAGCTTCTGGAACTCGGCGGTGGTCGGGGTGACGCGGTCCAGGGCCGCGTCCACGTAGCCGGAGCCGAGCACCTGGCGGCGCACCGCGAGGCCGTCGGCGTCGAGCTCGGCGGGGTCGATACCGGGGTCGCTCATGGGGCGCAGCCTCTCACGGCGCCCGGCCCGGCGAGATCGCTCACGACCACGGGGAGGCGCCGCCGGCGCCGCGGACGATCTCGGTACGGTGGGCGCGTGCGGTGGTGGCGTGTGCTCCTGGGCTGCCTCGGGCTGGTGCTCGTGGCCGCACTCGTCGTCCTCGTCGCGCGGTCGCTGGGTCTGCCCGTCGTCCCGCGCTTCGGTGACCTGCGCCGCACCGTCGAGCTCGCCGGCGCCTGGGGCCCGGTGGTGTTCGTGCTCCTGCAGGTCGCACTCAACGTGCCGCCGTTCCCGCGCACGGTGTTCACCGTCTCCGCCGGGCTGCTGTTCGGCGCCGTCGGCGGGGCCGCGCTCGCGCTGCTCGCGACGGCGCTGTCCGCGGTCGTCGCGTTCGCCCTGGTCCGGGTCACCGGCGGGCGGATGGTCGCCCGCTACGCCGAGCACCCCCGGGCGGTGTGGGTGCGCCGGCGCCTGGACCACCACGGCGTGCTCGCGGTGACCTCGCTGCGGCTCATCCCGATGGTGCCGTTCGCGGCGATGAACTACCTCGCCGGACTGTCCCAGGTGCGGTTCTGGCCGTACCTGGTCGGGACGGTCGTCGGGTCGGCGCCGAGCACGATCGCCATCGTCGCCCTGGGCGACGCGGTGACCGGGCACGTGTCGCCCGCGCTGCTCACCGTCTCGCTGGTGTGCGGGGTGCTCGGGCTCGGCGGGGTGCTGGTCGCCGCCCGGCGGCCACTGCCCGACGAGGCGGACGAGCGGGCCGGCGCGTCGCCCACCGCCTGAGACGGCGGGCGACGCGGAGGTGCCGGCGGCGGGATTCGAACCCGCACTCGTGGCCACCTAAAGACCATGCCTCTGCCGTTGGGCTACGCCGGCCGACCTTTTCGGGAACACCACGTCGGCGTCTGCGCGTGGCAGTTCGGGCACAGGATACGGAGGTTCTCCAGCCGGTTGTCGGTGTGGTCGCCGTTCACGTGGTCCAGGTGCAGCGGGAGGGGGCGCTCCCGCCACCGGTCGATCCCGCAGATCTCGCACCGGGGCTCCTTCAGTCCGGCGGACACGAGCCGCTTGCGGAGATGTCCGGTGTTGCGCATCGGCGAGTCGCGGACCAGGACCTCCGACAGGGGGCGCACGGTCCGGGTGGCCGTCGGCCGCCCGCGGGACCAGGCCCGGCCGCGGAAGTGCGCGGTGTCCAGGCCGAGACGGCGGATGTGGCCGAGCAGGAGGCGGTGCATGCCGCCGCTCGGCGCGTAGCCCAGCCGGCGCAGGACCGCCGACACCGACTCCGAGTCCCGGACCGCCGCGGCCAGGTCCTCGTCGGTCCAGTGGTTCCGGCGCCGCTGGGCCCCCGGCCCCGGCAGATGGCGCGCGTCCGCTCCCACCCGCGCGATGTGGGCCCGCAGCCAGTCGTAGCGGCCCGGCCGCAGCCCGAGCGCGCGGCACACCTGCGCGAGCGTCGCCGACGACGCCACCGCCGCGACGAGTTGCTCGTCGGTCCAGCCGCGGGCGCGGGGCACGTCTCACCCCGCGCCCGCCGGCCGGGACGGCATCAGACCTTCCAGTCCCGCCGCAGCTTCGCCACGTGCCCGGTCGCCTTCACGTTGTACTGCGCGTCGGCGATCGTGCCCTTCTCGTCGACCAGGAACGTCGAGCGGATCACGCCGGTGACGGTCTTGCCGTAGAGCTTCTTCTCCCCGAAGGCGCCCCAGGCGGTGAGGACCTCGCGGCCGGGGTCGGACAGCAGCGGGAAGGTGAGCTGCTCGGCGTCGCGGAAGGTGGCGAGCTTCGCCGGCTTGTCCGGGGAGACGCCCAGGACGTCGATGCCGGCCTCGTTCAGCTCGGCCAGGTTGTCGCGGAAGTCGCAGGCCTCCTTGGTGCAGCCCGGCGTGCTCGCCGCCGGGTAGAAGTAGACGACGACCTTGCGGCCGCGGAAGTCCGCGAGCGAGACGGGCGTGCCGTCGGCGTCGTCGAGGGTGAAGTCGGGGGCGGGGTCGCCCGCCTGCAGCCGTGTGCTCATGCCGGTCAGCGTGCCACCCGTGGCACCGGCCGCCGCCACGAGTGCGTGGCCTGTGGACGGCACGGCCGGTCGTGGACGGGCGGGGGCTCAGGACCCGCCTGCGAGCCGTTCCAGCCGGCGCAGCTGCCCGTCCAGGTAGGGGCGGGCCCGGCGCTGCCCGCCCCGCTCGGCGATCGCGGCGGCGAGCGACCGCAGGGTGCCGAGCACGGCGTCGAGGTCGGGGTCCCAGCCGCGCCGGACGCACTCGGCGAACCAGTCGGCGGGGCTCGTGTGGCCGCGGTGGCGGTTGCAGCGGCCGCAGGCCACGACCTCGTTCTCCAGCCACGACGGGCCGCCCTTGACCTTCGGCACCAGGTGGTCGGTGGTCGCGCGGACCCGTCCGGTGCAGTCGCGCCGGCACCAGACGCAGTGCCCGCCGTCGCGCCGGGCGGCCCGGCGGAGGCGGTCGGCCCGGCCGGGCTGCGCGGCGGTCACGGGCGGGCCGGGGACGACCGTTCCCTGCACACCCCGCCAGTCTCCCGGTCCTGCGCCGATCCCGCCCGCGGACGCCGGATCCGCGGCGCGCCGGTGACCGGGGCGCGCGGACGCCGGGTCCGGTGGCTACGGTGTGTGCCACGCCGCTCGCGGTGCCCGGACACCGTCGTCCGGCGCCGGCGGGCGCGAGCAGCAGGAGTCCCGGGTGCCGAAGGCGTCCCGGCCGAGTCGGAGGTGGACGTGGTGGCCCGCGACCCCGAGAGCATCCAGCGCGAGATCGAGAAGACCCGGGACGCGCTGGCCGAGAGCCTGGACGCACTGGCCGACCGGGCGAACCCGAAGAACCTGATCGAGGGCGGCAAGGAGCAGATCGCCGAGCGCCTTGCCGACCCGAAGATCAAGTACTCGCTGATCGCGGTCGGCACCCTGGTCGGGCTGGCGATCGTCCGCTCGATCTTCCGGTAGTCCCGTTCCCGCACGACGCCCGGCCGGTGGACCCACCGGCCGGGCGTCGTCGTGTGCGGGACCGGGTCAGGACAGCTGGTCGCGCAGCTCCAGCGTGGCGGCGCGGTCGGCGCCCTCGGCCAGCGGCCTGCGGTAGCGGGCCACCAGGCGCGCGGCCCCGAACCCGGCGACGGCCACGAGCTCGTCGCCGCGCAGGTAGCCGAGCACGGTGCCCTTGACCGGCCCGCCGTCGAGCCCCTCGCCGTGCAGCGCCAGCAGCGAGTCCGCCCGGTCGGGCCGCCCGACGAGCTGGATCTTGAGCCCGAACTGGTCGGACCAGAAGAACGGCACCGCGGCCGGCGGGAGGTCGGAGCCGGTGATGTCCGCGGCGACGGCGGCGGCCTGGTCACTCGCCGAGGTCCAGTGCTCCAGCCGGGTCCGCGTCCCGGTGTCCGGATCGGCCCAGGCGGCCGCGTCGCCGGCCGCCCAGACGCCGGGCAGGCCGTCGACCCGGCCGCGGTGGTCGCACGGGACGCCGTCGGTGACGTCGACGCCGGCGGCCTCCAGCCAGCCCAGGTCGAGCATCCCGCCCACGCCGACGACGATCTCGTCGGCGCGCACGGTCGTCCCGTCCGACAGCGTGGCCCCGCCGGCGTCCATCGACGACACCGACACCCCGGTGCGCAGGTCGACCCCGGCGTCGGTCATGAGGCGGGCGACCAGGGCCCCGGCCTGCTCGCCGAGCAGCCGCGCCATCGGCACCGTCCCGGACTCGACGACGGTGACGGCGACGCCGCGGTCGCGCGCGGTGCTCGCGACCTCGGCCCCGATGAACCCGGCACCCACCACGAGCAGCGACGACGCCTGCGCGAGCGCGTCGCGCAGCGCCGCGGACTCGTCGACCGCGCGCAGCAGGTGCGCCGAGTCGGGCTGGTCGTCGAGCACCCGGGAGGTCACCCCCACGGCGAGGACGACGGCGTCGGCGTGCAGCACGGTGCCGTCGTCGAGCTCGACCTCGGAGCCGTCGTCGCCGGGGCGCAGCGCCGTCGCGGCGCGGCCCAGGTGGGTGCGGACGCCGAGCTCCTCGAGGTCCTCGGCGGTGCACAGGTCGACCTTGGTGCGCTCCCAGTCCCCGGCCAGGAACTGCTTGGACAGCGGCGGCCGGTCGTAGGGCAGGTGCTCCTCGGCGCCGACCAGGCTGATGCGCCCCTCGTAGCCGTCGCGGCGCAGGTTCTCCACCGTGCGCAGCCCGGCGAGCCCGGCCCCCACCACCAGCACGTGTTCCGGCACGCTCATCGTCTCCCTCCGATCCGCGGACGCGGGTGTCGCCGCGTCCCGCGCCGATCCTCGCCGAGAGGGGACGCGGGCGCCCGGCGACCGGCCGTCAGAAGCTGCGGTCGTCGGGGTCGAGCCGGTTGCGCAGCCGGGACAGGGTCTGGGCGAGCAGCCGCGAGACGTGCATCTGGGAGATGCCGACCTCACCGGCGATCTGGGTCTGGGTGCGGTTGCCGAAGAACCGCAGCATGACGATGGTGCGCTCGCGCGGCGCGAGCTCGGCGAGCAGCGGGCGCAGCGACTCGCGGTAGTCGACGCGGTCGAGCTCGGCGTCGGCGTCGCCGACCAGCTCGCCGACCGTGGCGCTGCCGTCCTCCGACGACAGCATCTCGTCGAGCGAGGAGCTGCGGTAGGCCTCGGCGGCCTCCAGCCCCTCCAGGACCTCGGAGACGGGCAGGTCGAGGTGGTCGGCGATCTCCGACGGCCGGGGCGCGCGGCCCAGGGTCTGCGACAGCTCCGACACCGCGCCGTTGATCGAGACGTGCATGTCCTTGAGCCGGCGGGGCACCCGCATCGACCAGCTCTGGTCGCGGAAGTGCCGCCGGACCTCGCCGGAGATGGTGGGCACGGCGAAGGAGAAGAACTCGCCGCCCTTGCCGGGGTCGAACCGGTCGATGGCGTTGATGAGGCCGACGGTGGCGACCTGGACGAGGTCGTCGAGCGGTTCGCCGCGGTGGTTGAAGCGGCGCGCGATGTGCTGGGCGACCGGGAGGTAGCCGGTGACGAGCTGCTCGCGGAGCCGTTCGCGGCGGGGGTCGCCCGCGTCGAGGCCCGCGTACTCCTCGAGCAGCGGGGTGAGGTGGGCGTACTGGGGGTCCGCCGTCACGTCACAGCCCGTGGCCCGCGAGTTTGTGCAGGCGGATGGTGAGGGCGGGGCGCCCGCCGTCCTCCTCACCGGTCTCGACGGCGACCTGGTCGGCCAGGGTCTGCAGCACCCGCCAGCCGAAGCTGTCGGTCGGCAGCTGGGCACCGGTGCCGGTCTCGACCCGGGCCGCGACGTCGATCCGCTCGTCGCCGACGGCGAAGGTGCACCGCAGCGAGGCGCCGGGGGCGGCCATCGCGACGAGCGTCGCGCAGGCCTCGTCGACGGCCATCCGCAGGTCGGAGATCGCGTCCAGGTCGAAGTCGGCCCGGGCGGCGAGGTCGGAGGCCACCGCGCGGACCGTGGGGATCAGCGCGGGACGGGCCGCGGTCCTGATCTCGACGGTGTTGTCGGTGCCGGCGCCGTGCACCGTGCCTGCCACGTCCTCCTGGGCCACGCTGGCGAGTCCTTTCGTGCGATCGGGGGTGTCGGGCCGGATCATGTCGTCTCCGGCGGTGCGGTGCAGGTCCGGGTGCCGCTCACGGCCCGGGAACACCGTCCCGGCCGGGGATGGCGTCCTGGTCGGCCAGCACGGTGAACAGCTGGGCGGACCCGGTGACCTCCAGCGGGCGCAGCACGGCCCGGTTGGTGGCGACCACGTAGAGCCGCCGGTCGTCACGGGAGGCGCGGCGGGCGGTGTGGATGAGGACGCCGAGGCCGCTGGAGGCGAGGAACGTGACGCCCTCGAGGTCGACGGCGAGGTCGCGGCCCTCGCCGTCGGGGGCGAGTGCGAGCAGCTCGTCGAGGGCGACCTCGAGGCGCGGGGCGGTGAGGGTGTCGACCTCGCCGCACACGGTGAGCACGGTCAGACCGGTGCGCGGTGAGGAGAACCGGACCCCGAGGTGGGCGGAGTCGGCGCCGTCGAGCTCGGCGTCGCCGTCCCCGCGGGACGGGTGCGCCGGCGCGGATCCGGGCAGAGGGATCACCTCCGTGTCGGGCGCCGGTCGGCGCGATGCGGTGCGGGCGCCGCCGTGCTCTCGACGGGCAGTACGGGTCGGACCGTGCCCGGCGCACCGGGCCGGGGGCGGGCCGCCGTGGCCCGACCGGGGTCCGGTCCACCTGCGACAGGAGACCGCGCCCGACGATACCGGCCGGGTTGGGCGGGCCGGTCACGGCGCCTGCCCTTAGGCTCGCCGGGGTGACCCGGTACTCCGACCTCGGTCCGGCAGGCCCCGCCGGACCTCCCGGCGACGCCGTGGACCGGGCCGTCGACCAGGCGGTCGCGACGTCCGTGCAGTCGCTCGGCGAGCAGCCCAGCACCCCGGCCATGCCGCACGTGCGCGGGGGCGCGCAGGTCGCCGTCCTGATGATCGACATCGAGGACCGCCGGATCGTCTACGCGAACACGACCGCGCTGGAGCTGGCGGGGGAGCGGCCGGTGCGGCTGCCGATCGGCGTGCGGGAGTGGAGCGAGGCCGTCCGGCTCACCGACCTCGACGGGCGGCCCCACACCGGGGAGAGTTCGCCGCTGGGCCGGATCGCGGCCGGTGAGGCCGTCTCCGGCGAGCCGGTGGCGCTGCACGGGCCGGGCCTGATGCCCGACCGCGACGGGCGGCCCGTCCCCGGCGACGGCGCCACGGCCAGCAGCACGCTGGTCTGGGTGACCGGGTTCGCGCTGGCCGACCCGAACGAGCAGGCTCGGGGCACGTTCGCGCAGGCGAGCGGGACCGGGCCCGGCCGGGCGCTGGCCGTACTGCTGCCGCTGGCGGACTCCCAGGCCGGATCCGGCGACGGCGACCGGGACCGCCTGGGCTTCCTGCGCGACCGCGCGGTGCTGGCGACCGAGATGTCGTTCACGATCTCCGACCCGAAGACCGAGGACGACCCGCTGGCCTGGGTGAACCCGTCGTTCGAGCGGCTGACGGGGTACCCGCTGGACGAGGTCGTCGGCCGCAACTGCCGGTTCCTGCAGGGGCCCAACACTGACCGGTCCGCGGTGCGCCGGGTGCGCGAGGCGCTCAACGACCGCCGCCCGATCACCGAGGTGCTGCTCAACTACCGTCGCGACGGCACCGCGTTCTGGAACCAGGTGTCGATCTCGCCGGTGCACGACGGCGACGGCGAGCTCGTCAACTTCGTCGGGGTGCAGAGCGACGTCACCGAGCGGGTCGTCGTCGAGCAGGAGCGGCGGGCCGCGCTGGCCGACGCCGAGGCCGCCCGCGCCCAGCTGCGGCTGCTCGCCGAGGCGACCACCCAGATGACCTCGGCGCTCGACGTCGCCGACGCGTGCCGGCGCTTCGCCCGGATCGTGGTGCCCGAGCTGGCCGACCTGTGCACGGTGGACCTGCTCGACACCCCCGACGGCGCGGCGCGCGAGCGGCTGGCCGTCGCCGCCCGCGACGACGAGGATGAGGCGCTGCTGTCACGCTCGGGCCCGCTGCGGACCTCCCGGATCGAGCAGCAGGCCGAGGTCGCGGTGCGCACCGGCAAGCCGTACCTGGTGCAGGAGCTGCCCGAGGACGGCGCCGAGGTGTACCCGGACGACCCGGCGGCCGCCGAGACCTACGAGCGGCTGCGGCTGCGCTCGGCGATGGTGGTGCCGCTGCTCGGCCGCGGCCGGGTGCTCGGGCTGGTCACGCTGTCCACCCAGTTCCCCTACGGCCGCCGCTGGACCCAGCGCGACCTGCACCTGGCCTCCGACCTGGCCGGGCGGGCCGGGCTCGCGGTGGACAACGCCCGGCTCTACGAGGTGGAGCGGGCGGCGGCGGCGACCCTGCAGCACAGCCTGCTGCCGGCCCTGCCGACCGTGCCGGGGATGCGGGTCGCGGCCCGCTACCTCGTCGGCGCGGACGGCAACCAGGTCGGCGGGGACTGGTACGACGTGCTGCCGATGCCCGACGGGTCGGTCGGCGCGGCGGTCGGCGACGTCGTCGGGCACGACCTGTCCGCGGCCGCGGCGATGGGCCAGCTGCGCGGTGTGCTGCGTTCCTACGCCTGGGGCGGCGACGCCCCGGGCTCGGTCCTGGACCGCTGCGACCAGCTGGTGCAGGGGCTCGACATCGCCGCGATGGCGACCGCGGTCTACGCCCGGTTCGGCCCGGCCGGCCCGGACGGCGCCCGCACCCTGACCTACGC
Organism: Pseudonocardia spirodelae; assembly: GCF_037727765.1. NCBI lineage: Bacteria > Bacillati > Actinomycetota > Actinomycetes > Pseudonocardiales > Pseudonocardiaceae > Pseudonocardia > Pseudonocardia spirodelae. The sequence goes on from NZ_JBBJUP010000004.1 coordinate 246,313, forward strand.
CAACGCCGGGCACCCCGCCCCGCTGCTGCGCGACCCGCAGGGCCGGCTGCACCGCCTCGACGCGCACCACTCGCCGATGCTGGGCGCGGTGCCGGAGTTCGGGCGGGCCGGCGGCGCGCACCGCGACGAGGCGAGCACCCCGTGCACGGCCGGGTCGCTGCTGGTCTTCTACACCGACGGCCTCACCGACATCATCGGCGAGGACGCGGACGCCCGCACCGAGCTGATCGAGCGGACGCTGGCCGGCCTGCCGTCCGACGCCGACCCGGAACGGGTGGTGGAGCGGCTGCTCGAGGTGTGCCTGCCCGAGCGGCTCGACGACGACATCGCGCTGCTCGCGGTGCGGCTCGACCGCCCCGCCTGACCCCGCGACCCCGGCGCGGCCGGCCGGGGTGCGTGCCGCGGGAGCGACGCCGCGCGACGGCCGTCCGGCGGGGCGGCCGTGCCGCTCGACCGTCCGGCCCGCGCGGTCGACCGGCGGGCGGAACGGCCCCGCGGAGGCGGTGTCCTGCACCACGTCCGCGGGCCCGCCGGACCGGACGACACTCCGTTCGCGGCGCGGGTGACCCCACTCGTCCGTTCGGTGGCGAATTCGGCGCGCGAGCGGCGGATGCGGACGTTGTACTCGTCGGAGCAGGCAGGTGCGGGACGGGGGCAGTGGTGGGGCAGGGGACGACGCGGCCGCGGAGGCTGGTCGCCGTGGCGCTGACCGCGGCCGAGTCCGAGCGGGCCGGGAGCTCGCTGGTGGCGCTGTCGGGCGAGGCCGGGCGGACCGACCTGCTCGTGGTGCGCGACGAGCCGGCCCGGACGCGGCGCCCGCTGAGCCCGGCCGAGGCGCTCGAGCTCCTGGCGGCCGAGGACGACGGGGACGACGACACGGGGCCCGAGGGGCTCGACGTGCGGGACCCGCGGGTGCACGTGCACCGGCTCGGGCTGCGCTGGACCGTCGACGACGCCGACGAGGCCGATCTCGTCGCGGCGCTGTCGGAGCTGGTCGGGTTCGACCCCGACGACGACACCTGGTGCGTCGCCCCGGCCGGCGGCGGTGCGGTCGCCGACCCGGAGATCGCGGTCGTCCGGCGTGCGGTGCGCCGGGTCGCGCGGGTGTACGGGCTGCCGGTGCTGCCCTACCGGGCGCCGGGGACCGAGGTCGGGCCCGTCGTCGCGGCGCTGACGCCGACCGGCTGAGCGCACCCGGGTACGGGAACGGCCCGCCCGCAGCGGGCGGGCCGTGACGGACGGGGTCAGACGACGGCGGCGAGGCCCGGGGTCTCGGCGGCGATGCGGTCGGCGTCGCGGCGCTCGAGGATCGCGCGACGCTCGGACTCGCCCAGCCCGCCCCAGACGCCGAACGGCTCACGGCTGGCGAGGGCGAAGCGGCGGCACTCCTGCAGCACCGGGCAGCCCCGGCAGACCTGCTTGGCCCGCTCGGTGCGACGCGACCGCGAGGGGTTGCGCTCACCGTCGGGGTGGAAGAACACGGCGCTGTCCATGCCGCGGCACGCACCCAGACGCTGCCACTGCCACACGTCGTCCATCGGGCCGGGAAGCCGGGAAACGTCGCTCACGCGCTCACCTCGTCGATCGGGACCCGGGTGGACCGGGTTGGCTGTCCACCCGGTTCCCGACGGGCTCCGCGATCAAACCTGAGCGGATCCGCGGTGGACGCCCACGCGGCCGTGCCGTCCGCCGCCGCGGGGTGCCGGACGCCCGCGCGGACGTCCGGTCCGGGACCATCGGCCCTGTTCACGCCGTCGCAGGTGGCGCGAGGCACACTCCGGACGAATCGCGTCGCTCCGACACGAAACAATCGCGGGTTGTGACCCGGATCACAAGCGCTCAGGATTCGAGCGCGGCCCGGACGTCGTCGTGGATGTCGAACAGGTGGTGCAGCCCGGCGATGCCGATCGGGCGCAGCACCCGGCGCTCGGTGCAGGCCAGCCGCAGCTCGACCCCCGAGCGGTGGGCCTGCTCGCGCAGCTCGATCAGCGCGGCGAGACCGGAGGTGCCCAGGAAGCGCACGCCGTCGAGGTCGAGCACCACGAGCGAGGCGGCGGCGATCCGCTCGGCGACGGCGTGGCGCAGCTCCGGCGCGGTCAGCATGTCCAGCTCACCGGTCACCGCGACCACGGTGACCCCGGCGGACGGCTCGGAGGTCTCCAGCCGCAGCCCGTCGCAGGTGTCGGTGACCTCCGGGGACGTCCCGCCGGGGATGCCGTCGGAGGTGCCGGCGGCGGGCGGGCGGGAGTCGGTCATTGGGCCGACGGTAGGCACCGCGGCAGCCCGACGCCACTCGGGACCGGGCGCCGCGGCGCTCAGCGGACCCGGTGGGTGCCGTCCGGGGTCCGGACCGTCAGTCCCCTGCGGGCCAGCAGTTCCAGCAGCGGCACGACGACCCGGCGGCTGCTGCCCAGCGCCTGCCGTGCGGCGGCGACGGTGAACTCGTCGCCGAGCCCGCCGAGGACCGCGACCGCCCGCTCCGGGGCGTCCGGGGCGAGGACGACCTCGGGGGTGACCCGCAGCAGCTCCCCGGCCCGTTCGAGGACGGCGAGCTCGCGCGGCCCGAGGCCGAGCTCGGTCAGGCGCGCCGCCTCCGGGGCGGCGAACGGGGCGGCGTCGAGGTCCGCGCGCAGCCGGCGGGCGGCGGCGAGCAGCGCCTCCGGCGGCCCGGCGTCGGCGGCGGCGCGCACCCGGCCCCCGCGCAGGACCGGCCCCCCGGCGGGACCGCCCGCGGCGAGGACCACCCCGACCAGGGCGGCGTCCGGGAGCCCGGCGGCGCGGCGGGCGGCGGCCAGGGGGAGGCCCGGGTCCAGCGGGTCCGCCGCGTCGTGCGCGGCGACGGCCTCGGCGAGCGCGGCGCCGGCCCGGGCCGCGGTGGCCGGGTGCAGCAGCCATCCGGCGGCGCCGGGCACCCGCGCCGCGAGGTCCCGGACCTCGGGCCCGGGCACGCCCCAGCGCAGGAGGTCCTCCGCGCGCACGGCGCCGCGGCGGGCCAGCTCGCCCGCCGCGTCCGGGACCGCGCCCGCGTCCGCCAGCGCCGCGGCCCGGCGGCGGGCCGCGCCGCGGCGGCGCAGCGCGGGCGGCGCCGGGTCGAGCACGGTCACCCCGGCCACGATCCGGCCCGCCCCGGGGTCGCGCAGCACCGCGCGGTCGCCGATGCGCAGCGGGAGCGGGCGGGCCGGGTGCAGCCGCACCAGGGGCCCGCCCGGTGCGCCGGCGTCGAGCGGCCGGAGGCGGACCGGGACGGCCGCCGAGCCGACGTGCAGCGTCAGCCCGACCGGCGAGGACGGCACCTCCACCGGCCCGCCGACGCCGTGCAGCCGGACGTCGGCGTCCGCCGTCGCGGGCCAGGCACCGGGCCCGAGCAGCGCGTCCCCGCGCTCGACGCGCTCGCGCGGCACCCCGCGCAGGTTCAGCGCGACGCGGGCGAGCGCGCTGGCGGACCCGACCGGCTCGCCGAGCTCCTGCACCCCGCGCACGGTCACCGGGACGCGGCCGTCGGCGCCGTCGAGCTCCAGGGTGTCGCCGGGGCGCACGGTGCCGCTGCGCAGGGTCCCGGTGACGACCGTCCCGGCGCCGCGGACGGTGAACGCCCGGTCCACCCACAGCCGGACCGGGCCGGCCGGGTCGGGCGCGGGCAGCCGCCCGCACAGCGCGACGAGCGCCACGCGCAGCGCGTCGAGTCCGGCGCCGGTGCGCGCGGAGACGGCGACCGCGGGCCAGCCGCCGAGCCCGCGGGCGTCGAGCGCGGCGCGGGCGTCGTCGAGGGCCAGCTCGGGGTCGAGCAGGTCGGCGCGGGTGACGACGAGGAGCCCGTCGGTCACCCCGGCGGCGGCCAGTGCGTCGGCGTGCTCACCGGACTGCGGCATCCAGCCCTCGTCGGCGGCGACGACGAACACCGCCGCCGGCACGGGACCGGCCCCGGCGAGCATGGTCGCGACGAACCGTTCGTGCCCCGGCACGTCGACGAACGCGACCGTCCCGGCCCCGGGCAGCTCGGTCCAGGCGAACCCGAGGTCGAGGGTCATGCCGCGGCGCCGCTCCTCGGCGAAGCGGTCCGGCTCCATCCCGGTCAGGGCCCGGACCAGCGTGGACTTGCCGTGGTCGACGTGCCCGGCGGTGCACAGCACGTGCACCGCTCAGGCCTCCCGTCCGGCGGCCCCGGCGACGGAGCGGACGGCGCGGGCCAGCTCGGCGTCGGCGGCGGGCGGCAGCGCGCGCAGGTCGAGCAGGCAGCGGCCCTCGGCGGTCCGGCCGAGCACCGGCGGGTCGGCGTCGCGCAGTGCGGCGGCGTAGTGCTGCGGGAGCGCGACGGCCGCGCTGGGCAACGCCACCCCGGGGGCCCCGCCCCCGCCGACCCCGGCGACGGTGTCGGTGGCGACGGCGTCGATCCCGTCGGCGGCGAGGCCGGCCGCCAGCTGCGCGGCGCGGGCGCGCAGCGCAGCGGGGTCGGCGTCGAGGAACTCCCGCACCGGCGGCACCGGCCCGGCGACGGTGGCCTCCAGCGCGGCCAGGGTCAGCTTGTCGACGCGCATCGCGCGGGCCAGCGGGAACCGGCGCACCCGTTCCACCAGCGCGGTGCCGCGCTCGCCGCCGCCCAGCAGCAGACCGGCCTGCGGGCCGCCGAGCAGCTTGTCCGCCGACGCGGTGACGAGGTCGGCGCCGGCGGCGAGGGTGCCGGCGGCGTCGGGCTCGTCGGGCAGCAGCGGGTGCGCGGTGAGCAGCCCGGAGCCGATGTCGGCGACCACCGGCGGCCCGAGCCCGGACAGCTCGCGCACCCCGACCGCCGAGACGAACCCGGACACCACGAAGTTCGACGGGTGCACCACCAGCAGGAACGCGGTGTCCGGGCCGATCGCGTCGGCGTAGTCGCGCAGGTGGGTGCGGTTGGTCGTGCCGACCGGGCGCAGCCGGGCCCCGGTGGACTCGATGAGCTCGGGGATGCGGAAGCCGTCGCCGATCTCGACGAGCTGCCCGCGGGAGACGACGATCTCGCCTCCGGTCCCGGCGAGCGCGGCGCAGACCAGGGCCAGCGCCGCGGCGCCGTTGTTCGCGATCCAGGCCGCCCCGGCGCCGGGGACGGCGTCGCGCAGCGCGGCGACCGCCCCCGCGCCGCGGGTGCCGCGCCGCCCGGTGGCCAGGTCCAGCTCGACGTCGCAGGTCCCGGCGGCGACGCCGAGCGCCTCGACGGCCGCGGCCGACAGCGGCGCCCGGCCCAGGTTGGTGTGCAGCAGCACCCCGCTGGCGTTGAGGACCGGACGGATGCCGGTCGCGGCGGCCGGCAGCGCGGCGCGGGCCGCGGCGGCCACGTCCTCCGGTGCGATGCGGCCCTCGCGGGCGGCCTGCTGTGCGGCGATGACGGCCCGCTTGACCCGGTCGCGGCCCAGCCGGGCCGCCGCCCCGGCGAGGGCGGGGTCGGCGAGCACGGCGTCGGTCCGGGGCACGCGCCGGCGCGGGTCGGCATCCGCGGTGGTCACCGGGGCACGGTAACGCGGTGCCGGGGCGGGCGCGCCGCCCCGGCGGCGGGTCAGGACGTGCGGGCCCCGTCGTCCCCGGCGGGGGCGGCGCCGTCGGGATCGGGCTCGGTGTCGCGCTGCTCGGGCAGGCTGACCACGGGCAGCGGGGCGGGACCGGTGTCCGTGCCGTCCGGTCCGGTCCCGGCCGGGCGGGCGTCCTCCCGGGGGGCGGCGCCGTCGCCGCGCAGGGCGTGCGCGGGTCCGGCGGCCGGGCGCGGCACCCGGTCGGTGTCGGCGTCCGGGCGGGGCGCGCGGGGGTCCTCGGGCCGGGGCGCGCGGGTGCGGGCGACGGGCGCGTCGAGCCGGCCCAGCTCGGTGCCCAGCAGGGCGTGCAGCCGGGCGATCTCCTCGCGCACCGAGCCGCGCAGCGCGGACACGTGGGCGTGCATGGACGCGGCGGTGTCGGCGACGAGCTCGCTGTCCCGGCGCGCGGTGACCCCGGCCGCGCGCAGCCGGTCGACCTCCCCGCGGGCGTCGGCGACGATCCGGTCCGCCTCCGCGCGGGCGGCGTCGAGGACCCCCGCGGCGTCGGCCTCGGCGGCCCGGCGGCGCTGGGCCGCCTCGTGCTCGGCCATGCGCAGGACCTTGTCGGCCCGCATGCCGAAGGTCTCCGCGGGGCGGGAGCGGGCGTCGTCCAGGGCCGCGGCCAGTGCGTCGGCCCGCTGCTCGGCGGCGTCGCGGGCCCGCTCGGCGGCGGCCAGCCGGCCGAGCAGGTCCTCGACCGTCGCGTCGCCGGCGCTGCGCGCGCCGTCACCGCCGCGCGGGGCCCGCTGCGGCAGCCCGGACGACGTCCGCGGGGCCGGGACGCCGTCACCGGTGCGGGTCGTCTCGTCGTCGCGCACGTCCTCGGCCGTCATGTCGGCCCCGGCCTCCGTGACACCGTCGGTCACCTCGTCGTCCGTCCCCCCGTGCCGCCCCGGTACGGGGCCCGTGCTGCGTTCACGGTGCGTCAGTCTCCGTGTCCCCGGCGCGACCCGACAGCCCCCGTTCGGCGGACGGCTGCGACCCGGCGTCCGACGGTGCGTCACCGGACCGGCGCAGCGGGCGTCGCCGCGCGGGTGGCGGCGATCACGCTGCGCCGCTGCGAGGATGGCGGCATGGCCGACCCCGTCACCGCCCGCCGCCTCACCGAGTTCAGCCACGGGGCGGGGTGCGGGTGCAAGCTCGGGCCCGCGCAGCTGGGCGAGGTCCTCGCGGCGGTGACCCCGCCGTCGCACCCGGACCTGGTCGTGGGCACCGACACCGGCGACGACGCCGCCGTCTGGCGGCTGTCGCCCGACCGCGCGCTCGTCGCGACGACCGACTTCTTCACCCCGATCGTCGACGACCCCGCGACCTGGGGCGCCATCGCCGCCACGAACGCCGTCTCCGACGTCTACGCGATGGGCGGCCGCCCGCTGTTCGCGCTGAACCTGGTGTGCTGGCCGTCGGACCAGCTCGGCCCGGACGTGCTGGCCGCGGTCCTGGAGGGCGGCGCGGGGGTGGGCCGGGCCTGCGGGTTCGCCGTCGTCGGCGGGCACACCATCGACGACCCCGAGCCGAAGTACGGCCTCGCCGTGGTGGGGGAGGTGCACCCGGACGCGGTCCTGACCAACGCGGGGCTGCGTCCCGGCGACGAGCTGGTGCTGACCAAGCCGCTCGGGATCGGCGTCACCACCACCGCGGTGAAGCGGGGTGTCCCGGCCGACGTCGACGCCGCCGTCGCGGTGATGACCACCCCCAACGCCGACGCCGCCGCGGCCGCCCGCGAGGCCGGCGCCACCGGGTGCACCGACGTCACCGGCTACGGCCTGCTCGGCCACCTCACCAAGATGACCGTGGCCTCCGGGGTGGACGCGCACGTCGACGTCGCCGCCGTCCCGGTGCTCGACGGCGTGCGCGGCCTGGTCGCCGACGGCGTCGTCCCGGGCGGCACGCTGCGCAACCGGGCCTGGATCGAGGACCGCGTCGTCGCCGGCGCCGCGACCGAGGACGACCTGCTGGTCCTGTCCGACGCCCAGACCTCCGGCGGGCTGCTGTTCGGCGCCGCCCCCGGCCGCGGCGACGCGGCGGTGGCGTCGCTGCGCGCCCGCGGGCACCGCGCGGCCCGGATCGGCGGCGTCACCGAGGGGACCGGCCTGGTCCGGCTGTGAGCCCGTTCTAGGGTCTCGGGCGTGCAGCCCGTCGACCGTTCCTGTGCCCGTACCCGCGCCTGGGTCGACGAGGCGGTGCGCCGCGTCCAGGCCGACGCCAACCGCTCGGCCGACACCCACCTGCACGTGCTGGACCTGCCGGCCGGCTGGGGCGTGCAGGTCTACCTCAAGGACGAGTCGGTGCACCCCACGGGCAGCCTGAAGCACCGGCTGGCCCGCTCGCTGTTCCTCTACGCGCTCGCCTCGGGCTGGATCACCGAGGGCACGACGGTGGTGGAGGCCAGCTCCGGCTCGACCGCGGTGTCCGAGGCGTACTTCGCCCGGCTGATCGGGGTGCCGTTCGTGGCGGTCATGCCCCGCTCGACCAGCCCGGAGAAGGTCGCGCTGATCGAGCGCGAGGGCGGGCGCTGCCACTTCGTCGAGCACGGGCCCGACGTCTACGCCGAGGCCGAGCAGCTCGCCGCGCGCACCGGCGGGCACTACCTCGACCAGTTCACCTACGCCGAGCGCGCCACGGACTGGCGGGGCAACAACAACATCGCCGAGTCGATCCTCGCCCAGCTCGCCGAGGAGCCGCACCCGGTCCCGGAGTGGGTCGTGGTCGGCGCCGGGACCGGCGGCACGTCGGCCACCATCGGCCGCTACCTGCGCTACCGGCGGCTCGCGACGCGGCTGGCCGTCGTCGACCCGGAGGGCTCGGCGTTCCTGCCCGGCTGGACCGCGGGCGACCCGGGGTACGCGACCGGGGCGGCGTCGCGGATCGAGGGGATCGGGCGGCCGCGGATGGAGCCCAGCTTCGTGCCGTCGGTGATCGACCGGATGATCCCGGTGCCCGACGCGGCCAGCGTGGCCGCCGCCCGCCACCTGCGCGAACGCACGGGGCGCTGGGCCGGCGGGTCGACCGGCACCAACCTGTGGGGGGTCTACCAGGTCGTCGCGGAGATGCTGCGCGCCGGGCGCACCGGCAGCGTGGTGACCCTGCTCTGCGACGGCGGCGAGCGCTACCGCCACAGCTACTACGACGACGGCTGGGTCGCCGCGCAGGGCATGGACCTCGCGCCGTACACCGCGACGCTGGAGCGGTTCGTCGAGACCGGCCGCTTCGACCCGCCGGCCCAGCCGTCCGGTCCGGACGCCTAGCCCGGTCGGTCCCCGGCCAGCAGGACGGCGGTGGCGAGCAGCCGCCGTTCCGAGCCCGGGCGCCCGACCAGCTGCACGCAGCCGTGCTCGCCGGGGCGGTGCACCGGTGCGACCAGCGATGGCAGCCCGGCCAGGTTCCACGCGGCCAGCCCGGTGGTGCCCGCCCCGGCCGGGCCGGCGGGGGCGGGCAGCAGCCCGGCCTCGGCACCGGCGTCGTCGAGCCAGGCGACCATCCGCTGGCGCCACGACGCCGGGGTCGCCGGGCGCAGCCCGCCGAGGCGCCGGACCCGGCGGCCCCGCCGGACCAGCGTGCGCGCGCCCCGCGGCAGCCCACCGGGGTCGATGCCCAGGTCCTCCACGGTGCGGGCGAGCCCGGCCTGGCGGCGGCGCGCGGCGTGCACCCCCAGCACCGCCCGGTACGGCGGGTCGGCGGCGACCAGCCCGGCCCCGGACTCCTGCAGCAGCCGGATCGCGGCGTGCACGGCGCCGGCGGCGTCCGGGCCGGCGAGCCGGGTGCGGCCGGTGCGCAGCGACGCCGCGAGCGATCCCACGGGCACGGGCGGGCGGGGCGCGGCGTCCGGGCCGGCCGGGCGCAGCACCGACGACGGCGCGGGCGGCCCCGGTGCCGCGCTGGCGGACAGCGCGTCGAGCACCGCGGCGAGGTCGTGCGCGTGCCGGGCGACCAGGGTCGGCTCGGCCAGCCCGCTCCAGCGCCGCTCCGCCCCGGCGGGCACCGGCAGGACCCGGCGGCCGGGCTTGAGCGCGGCGAGCCCGTGCGCGGCGGCCGCGGCACGCAGCGCGCCGTCGCCGTCGAGGCCCAGACCCAGCGGGACGGCGCCCGAGGCGACCAGCGCGGCGGTGGCCCGCCCGCCCGGGGTGCCGTCGGAGCCGACGCCGTGCTCGGCCGTGCGGGCCCGGCCCGCGACGAGCGCGCCCGCGGCCCGCAGCCGCCGCACGACGTCGTCACCGCGGCCGGCGACGGAGATGCCGTCCTCGACCACGAGCGGGACGCCCGCCAGCGGCAGGGCGAACCGGTCGGTGCGCCGGTCGAGGGCGGCGGCCGCGAGACGCAGCGGCTCCGGGTCGACGACGGCCCGGCTGCCCGCGGGGTCCGCGGCGGCCAGCGCCGCGAGGAGCTCCTCGGCCACGGAGGCGGCGCTGCGCACGCCCTCGCGCACGGCCGCGGCGAGATCCGGCACGCCGGACGGGCCGTCGCCGGGTGCGGGGGACGGCTCGTCCAGGTGCAGGGTGCTCATCGCGGTGCGGTGCGTCGTCCCGGTCGTCGGGGGTGGTCGGCGGAGGCGGACGGGAATCGAACCCGCCTGGCCGAGATGCTCGGCCACGTCGGTGTTGAAGACCGCGGGGGCCACCAGGCACCCATACGCCTCCAGGTCCTCAGGCCGTGCGGAGCGCCTCCGGCACGCCGTCGGCCACGTCGAACAGGGACATCAGGTTCGTCGCCTCGAGCGCTCGGGTGACCGCGTGCGAGCCGCAGACCAGCCGCAGCCGGCCACCGGTCGTCCCGATCCGCTCCTTGGCCTCGACGAGCGCGGCCAGGCCGGCCGACCCGAGGAAGGTGACCCGGGACAGGTCGACCACGAGCAGGTCGGTGGAGCCGATCCGCTCGGCCAGCCGCTCGCTCAGCACGGGCGCGGTCATCGTGTCGATCTCGCCGTGCACGTGGACGACGACGGCGCCGTCACCGTGCTCGGCCACCTCGAAGCGGACGACCTCGCCGACGTCGGGGCCCTGGTCGTCCCCCACCCCGGTGGGCGTCTCACTGCTCATGTGTCGTGCTCCCTCGAGAGTCGTCGCCGTCGGCGACGCGCCGCGTGCCGGCCCGGACGGGGCCCACGCCGCGCATCACCGTGAGTGACAACCGGCCGCCGTTTCTTGACGGACCGCTCGTTCTGCCTCCGCCCCAGCCTAGTCCGCGCGGACGCCCACCCTACGACCGCGGTCGACGGTGGCACAAACCGTCCGCACCGCCCCGCGGCGCGGCTGCCGTACCGGCCGTCCGGGGCTGGCAGGGTGGGGGACATGAGCGCCGTGCCACCCCCGCCGTTCCGGGTCCGGATCGGGGTCCGCAGCTACGAGATGGACGTGAACGGGCACGTCAACCACGCCGTCTACCACCAGTACGGCGAGCACGCCCGGATGGAGCACTTCCGTGCGGCGGGGCTGTCCCAGCACGCGCTGGGGGCGCACGGGCTGACGATCGTCCTGCTGTCGACGACCGTCCACTTCCGGGCCGAGCTGCGTGCCGGCGACGAGCTGGAGATCGACTCCGTGATCGATTTCTCGGAGCGGAAGCCGTTCACGATGAGTCACCGGATCGTGCGGGTGGCGGCGGGCGACGGCACCCGCACGGACGATCTGTCCGCGGAGGTGCAGTGCACCCTCGGCGTGCTCGACACGACCACCCGGCGGCTCGCCGGAGGGCCGTACGGACGGCTGCGCGCCGCCGCGTCGGACCCGTCGCTGCTCGGACCGGGCCCGCGCGACGCGCTGCTCGGCCGCCCGTCGGACTAGGTCAGGCCCGGACGGCCGGGTCCCCGGCGCGGTCCGGCCGGCCCGCGGGGGTCTCGGCCGGGTGGGTGCCGGGTGCGCGGACGCCGGCGGGCGCGACCGCCGGGTGGCCGCCGGTCGACAGCACCCGGTGCGGGGCCGTGGTGCCCGCGCGGGTCGGCCCGATCAGCGGCGGCACCGCTCCACCGGCCCGCCGCACCTGCCGGCGCGAGCGGAGGTAGGCGCGGGGGCCGTTCAGCAGACCGCGGGTGCGCGTCTGGTCGGCGTCGGCGGGCATCGCCTCGCCGGCGCCGGACTCGCGCTCGGAGATGTGGCGCAGCCGTGCCATCGCCGCGGGCAGCCGGCGCAGCGCGACCGCGCGGCCCTGGGGCGAGAGCGCGACCTTGGCCAGGAAGCTGCCCAGCCCGACGGCGTAGCCCTCGAGCTGCGTGCGCAGGGCGGCCTGGTCGGGGCGGTGGTGGTGCCAGAGGTAGGCGCCGGGGGCGTAGCCCAGGACGTGTCCGGCCAGGATCATGCGGACGAGGAACTCGCAGTCCTCGCCGCCGTGGGTGGGGGTGCCGGGGCCCATGGCCTCGTCGAAGCCGCCGACGGCGCGGGCGGCGGCGGCGCGGACGGCGAGGTTGGCGCCGATGCCGAACAGGCCGGGGGCGAAGGGGAAGATCGGGGAGTCCGCGGGGGGCTCGGCGAGGGTGAAGCGGCGGGGGGTGAAGCCCTTGTTCCAGGCCAGGGCGATGTCGGCGGCGCGTTCCTCGGGGCTGGCGAGGCGGGCGGCGAGGACGGGGCCGGAGACGCAGGCGAGGTCGGGGTCGCCTGCGAAGGCGCCGGCGATGCGGGAGGCCCAGGCGGGGTCGACCTCGGTGTCGTCGTCGGTGAAGGCGACGAGCGCGGTGCGGGCCTCGGCCAGGCCGCGGTTGCGGCCCACGGACGCGCCGCGGCGGGGCTCGCGGACGTAGCGCACCCGCGGCGAGCCCGTGGCCAGCACGGCCTCACGGGTCAGCTCGTCGGTCGGGTCGTTGTCGACCACGACGACCGACAGCGCGGGGTGGTCGGAGGCCAGCACGGCGCGCAGGCAGCGGGCCAGGGAGTCCGGACGGCCCCGCGTCGCGACGACGACCGTGATCGGCTCGGTGCCGACCGGTGCCGGGGCGACCCGCTCGGGCGGCCCGAGCGTGATGAGCGCGGAGCGCAGGTCGGCGACGGTGGCCCGGCCCGCGCGCAGCGGCACGGTGACCTGGCCCTGCGGGGTGCCCCCGACGGTGACGAGCAGGCGGGCCGCGTGGAACCCGGGCCCGACCCGCAGGTCGCGCAGCGGAGCGAGCCGGTCCAGCTCACCCACCCAGATGGCGGCGTCGTCCGGCGCAGACTTCCCTGACATGGGACACAGTGTCGGACACCGGCGCCCGGGAAGCACGGAGAGTGCCGGGTCGCCGCGAAACGGACACGCTGTGTGTGGGACACCACGCAATTCACCGGATGCGGTGCGTATCCCCGGCGTCGCCGCAGGTCGGACCGGGCCCGCGCACCGCGGGTCCGCACGGACGACCGGCGTGCCGCCGGCCCGCCGGTTGCCCGGCACCCGGACGGACGACGACGAACGGCGCCGGACGTGCGGCGACACGCCGGGTCCGTCCGGTTCCGGGCGTGTCGGACGCCACGACCACCTGATCGGGTGACCGTGTCCACTGCGGACGGGCGGCGCGACCCCCGGGCCTGCACCGACGGTGGCCGGAACCGGAACGGGTGCGCACCGCCCCCGCGCGGGTAGGTTCGGATCATGAGCGAGCCCCGTCCCACCGCGTCGGTCCTGGTCACCGGCAGCGAGCTGCTGACCGGCCACGTCGCCGACGCCAACGGTCCCTTCGTCGCCCGCTCGCTGGGTGAGCTCGGCTTCGCCGTGTCGCGGGTCCTGCTGGTCGGGGACCGGCCGGAGGACCTGCGCTCGGCGCTGGAGTTCGTCGCCTCCGACGACCTCGTCGTCACCTCCGGCGGGCTCGGGCCGACCGCCGACGACCTCACCGCCGAGGTCGTCGCCGGGTTCGCCGGCGCGGCGATGGAGGTCGACACCGCGCTGCAGGGCCGGATCCACGACCGGGTGGCCGGGTGGGCGAGCCGCGCCGGGTGGGCCGGGCCCGCCCTCGACGCGGCGACGGCCAAGCAGGCGCGCGTGCCGCGCGGGGCGGCCGTGCTCGAACCGGTCGGCACCGCGCCGGGCCTGGCCGTGCGACGGCCGGGCGGGCCGCTGGTCGTCGTGCTGCCGGGGCCGCCCCGCGAGCTGCAGGGCATGTGGCCGGCCGCCCTCGAGGCACCGCCGGTGGCCGAGCTGCTGGCCCGGGTGCCGCGGGCGGAGGCGGTGCTGCTGCGCTTCGCGGGGCTGCCGGAGTCGGAGATCGCCGAGACCCTGCGCGACCTCGGCGCCGAGCTGGACCTGTCCGCGGTGGAGGTGACGACCTGCCTGCGCCGCTCGGAGCTGGAGGTCGACCTGCACCCGCTGCCCGGCGCCGAGCCGGTCGCCCGCGACCTCGCGGAGCGGATCGTGCAGCGGCACCGCCGCTCGCTGATCAGCGACGACGGCAGCAGCACCGACGAGCTGCTCGCCCGTGCGCTGACCGGGCTCGGCTGGACGGTCGCGACCGGGGAGTCGTGCACCGGCGGGCTGCTCGCCGGGCGCCTGGTGGACCGGGCCGGGTCCTCGGACTACGTGGCCGGCGGCGTCGTCGCGTACTCGAACGGGGCCAAGACCGCGCTGCTCGACGTGCCCGCCGCGCTGATCGAGCAGCACGGTGCGGTCTCGCCGGAGGTGGCCCGCGCGCTGGCCGACGGGGCGCGCGCCCGGTTCGGTGCGGACGTCGGCGTCGGCATCACCGGCGTCGCCGGCCCCGGCGGCGGCACCGAGGCCAAGCCCGTCGGCTACGTCTGCTTCTGCGTCACCACCGCCGACGGTCAGGTCGTCGCCCGCGACCCGCAGCTGCCCGGCGGGCGGGCCGACGTGCGCGAGCGCTCGGTGGACCTCGCGATGCACCTGCTGCTGCGCGCCACCGGGGTCACCGGTCCCGGGGCGCACCGCTGACACGCCCGCGCCCCGCCCGGACGGGTCCGGACGGGGCGCGGGTGCGGTGGCGACCGCGGGTGCCGGGTTCAGCCCTTCGCGGCGGCGAGGCGCTCGGCGGCGTCCGCCCAGTTCACGACGTTCCACCAGGCCTTCACGTAGTCCGGCTTCACGTTCTTGTACTGCAGGTAGAACGCGTGCTCCCACATGTCGAGCAGCACGATCGGGGTCTGCCCGGCGGGGAGCTGGGACTGCTGGTCGTAGAGCTGGTGGACCAGCAGGCGGTCCCCGAGCTGGTCGTAGCCGAGGATCGCCCAGCCGGAGCCCTGGATCGTGGTGGCGGCGGCGGTGAAGTGCGCCTGGAACGCGTCGAACGAGCCGAAGTCGGCGTCGATCGCGGCGGCGAGGTCACCGGTCGGCTTGTCGCCGCCGTCCGGGGACAGGTTCTTCCAGAACGCGGAGTGGTTGACGTGGCCGCCCAGGTTGAAGGCGAGCGTCTTCTCCAGGCCGACGATGGCGCCGAAGTCGTTCTTCTCCCGCGCCTCCGCCAGCTTCTCCAGCGTGCCGTTGAGGCCCTGGACGTAGGTGTTGTGGTGCTTGGAGTGGTGCAGCTCCATGATCTCCGGCGCGATGTGCGGGGCGAGCGCGGAGTAGTCGTAGGGCAGGTCCGGGAGCGTGTACTCGGCCATGGTCCTCTCCTGGGTCGGGGCGTGCGGCCCGACGCCGCACGTGATCACTTGCCAGTATCTCGCAACAGCCGCGTACCCGCGACGGGCGACGCGCACGCATGGACGGATCGATTCGCCAGGAGTAGCCTTCTGCAAGTCACTTGCAGCAGAGCTGTGGTGGCGGTGGTGATCGTTCTGGCAGCTCGACACCGACCGCCGACGGCGCCGCGCCCCACCGGGTCCGCGGCGCCGTCGTGCGCGCTCAGCCCAGCAGGTCGCGCAGCTTCAGCACGGTGGCCCAGTTGCGGGCGGTCCCGCCCTCGTCGGCGGCCCGGGTCCGCGCGGACAGCCGCGCGCCGAGCTCGCTGCGCCCGATCCCGCCGGGCAGGTGCAGGTAGACCACCCGTCCGACGACGGCGGCCTCGCCCGCCCCGCCCTTCGCCCGCTCCGCGGCCACGGCGGCGTCGATCCGGGCGCGCTCGTCGTCGCCGGGCGGGGCGGCCCGGAACACGGCGTGCAGCTCCTTGGGCTCGGTGACCTGCGGGAACGGGTTGGCGTCGACCGCGGCGGCGTACTCGTCGCGGCCGAGGACGACGACCGGGCGCGGCACCGCGAACCCGGTGCGCAGCACCTCGGCGACCGTCGTGGCGACCGTCCCGTCGTCGCGGTCGGTGCTCAGGACGACGTTGCCGGACGCGATGTAGGTGGCGACGTCGTCGAACTCCTCGCCCAGCAGGCGCCGGAGCTCGGCCATCGGGACCTTCCCCGACCCGCCGACGTTGATCCCGCGCAGCAGCGCGACGTGGGTGCGCACCCGGGCATCCTGCCGAACCGGGCGCGCCCCGTCACCCCTGCCCGGACATGCGACGGCGCCGGCCGCGGGGACGCGCCCCGCGACCGGCGCCGCCGGTGGCCCGAGGTCAGGCAGCCTGCTTGGTCTCCCAGAAGATCTTGTCGATCTGGGCGATGTAGTCGAGCAGCTCCTGGCCGGTGGCCGGGTCGTTCGAGCCCTTGGTGCCCGACGCGCCGGCGGCCTTGGTGGCCTTGTTGAACAGCTCGTGCAGCTCCGGGTACTTCTCGAAGTGCGGCGGCTTGAAGTAGTCGGTCCAGAGCACCCACAGGTGGTGCTTGACCAGGTCGGAGCGCTGCTCCTTGATCTCGATGGCGCGGGCGCGGAAGTCCGCGTCGTCGTTGCCCTGGTACTTCTCCTGGATCGCCTTGACCGACTCGGCCTCGATCCGGGCCTGGGCCGGGTCGTACACGCCGCAGGGGAGGTCGCAGTGCGCGGTGGCCTCCAGTCGCGGACGGAGAATGCGGGACAGCCGCATGGAATCCTCCCTGGTGGGTGATCGTTCTGGCACCGGCGACCCTACCCCCGCCACGGGGGCCGGGCAGGTCGGGCGGGACCGGGAGATCCACACTGGAGGGAGCGGTGATGCGGGTGCGCAGGGTGACGGTCCGGGGGCCGTCGATGTCGCCGGCGCTGGCCGACGGCGACGTCGTCCTGGCCCGGTTCGGCGCGCCCGTCCGGGCCGGTGACGTGGTGCTCGTGACCTGGGACGCCCGCCCCGGGCAGCTCTCGGTCAAGCGGGCGGTGCACCCCGACGGCGACGGCTGGCACGTGCGCGGCGACAACCCGTTCGGCTCGACGGACTCGGCCACCCTCGGGCCCGCGCGGGTCCACGCCGTCGCCCGGCACCGGCTCTGGCCCCGCCCCGGGCGCGTCCCGCCGCCCCGGCGGTGACGCGACCCGCTGCGGGCGGCGCGGAGCCCGGCGCTGACGTAGCGTCCCCGGGGTCCGGGCGCGGCGGGGCCGCCCCGCCGAACCCCGGGGAGCGTGCGATGGCCGAGACCCGGGTCGGCGACGGGCTCGCCGTCGGACCGGACCTGACCGGCGCCGCGGAGGTCGCGACCGGCCAGGCGCTGACCGCGCTCGGCGCGGTCCCGGACCTGGTCGTGTTCTTCGTCTGCCCGGGTGCCGGGCCGGTGCTCCCGGCCGAGGAGGTCGAGGCGGCCGGGCTGCGGGTGATGGAGCTCGCCGGCCCCGGCGCGGCGATCGGCACGACCGCGCACGGCGTGATCGCCGACGGCCGCGGCGTCGAGGGCGAGCCCGCCGTCGCGGTGTGGGCGGCCACGCTGCCGGGCGCACGGGTCCGCACGCTGTTCCCCGTCGCCGAGCGGCGTCCCGGGGCCGGTCCCGACGGGCGCGACGCGATCGGCGTGCGCGGGCTCGTCGCCCCGGACGCGGACGACCGCGCCGCCGTGCTGCTCGCCGACCCGTTCGCGTTCCCGGTCGGCGGCGTCCTGGACCGCATCGCCGCGGCCCACCCCGGCTTCCCCGTGATCGGCGGGCTGGCCGGCACGCCCGGCGGGCCCGGGGCGAACCGGCTGTTCGCCGGCGGCACCGTGCACCACGGCGGCGCGGTCGGCGTGCTGCTCGGGGGCGCGGTCGCCCCGCGCGTCGTCGTCAGCCAGGGGTGCCGTCCGATCGGCCCGCCGATGGTCGTGACCCGCGCCGAGGGGAACCGGATCGCCGAGCTCGCCGGCCGCCCGGCGGCCGAACGGCTGCGCGAGATCGTCACCGGGCTGCCGCCGGAGGAGCAGCAGCAGGCGCTCACCGGGCTGCACCTGGGCGTCGCCGTCGACGAGTACGCCGAGACCCACGACCGCGGCGACTTCCTGGTCCGCGCGGTGCTGGCCGTCGACGTCGGGGACGGCGCCGTCGTCGCGGGCGACCTGGTCGAGGTCGGCACCACGGTGCGCTTCCAGGTCCGTGACGCCGCCGGCGCCGCGCAGGACCTGCACGAGCTGCTCGCCCCGGTGCGCCGCTCCGGACCGGCCGCCGGGGCGCTGCTGTTCTCCTGCAACGGCCGCGGCGCGGCCATGTTCGGCGACGCCGACCACGACGTGCGCGCGGTCCGTGTGGGGCTCGACCCCGCCCGCACCGGCGAGACCGGGCCGCGGGTGGCCGGGTTCTTCGCCGCGGGGGAGATCGGCCCGGTCGGGCCGGGCAACCACCTGCACGCGTTCACCGCGTCGGTGCTGGTCGTCTGAGGTCGCGGGCTACCGCAGGGTCCGGAAGAAGCCCCGCACCTCGTCGACGAAGGACTCCGGCTGCTCCAGCGAGGCGAAGTGGCCGCCGACGTCGGGCCGGGTGAACCAGCGCAGGTCGGTGTAGCGGCGCTCCAGCCAGGAGCGGGGGAGCTTGACCATCTCGTGCGGGAACTGCGAGACGCCGGTGGGGACCTCGACGTCGTCGAGGCGGCGGCGGGCGAAGCTCTCCCAGTAGATCCGTGCCGAGGACGCCCCCGCCGCGCCGAGCCAGTACTGCATGACGTTGTCCAGCAGGCGGTCCCGGCTGATCACGTTCTCCGGGTGCCCGGCCGAGTCCGTCCAGTCCCAGAACTTCTCCACGATCCACGCGCACTGGGCGGCGGGGGAGTCGACGAGGCCGTACCCGACGGTCTGCGGGCGGGTGGACTGCTCGGCGGAGTAGCCGCTGCCGTACTGCTGGAACCGCTTGGAGAAGGCGATGTCGGCCTTCTCCTGCGCCGACAGCGGGCCGGCGTCGTCCGGCTTCGGGGCCAGCGCCATCGTCAGGTGGATGCCGTGCAGCATCTCCGGTGCCGCCGTCCCCAGCGCGGAGGTGATCATCGAGCCCCAGTCGCCGCCCTGCGCGGCGAAGCGCTCGTAGCCGAGCCGGTCCATCAGCTGCGCCCAGGCCACCGCGATCCGCTCGACGCCCCAGCCGGACCGGGTGGGCTTGCCGGAGAAGCCGAACCCGGGCAGCGTCGGGACGACGACGTGGAAGGCGTCCGCCGGGTCCTCGGGGTCGGTCAGCGCGGGCAGGACGTCGAGGAACTCCACCAGCGAGCCCGGCCAGCCGTGCGTGAGCAGCAGCGGCATCGCGCCGGCGTGCGGGGACCGGGCGTGCAGTACGTGGATCTCGACCGAGTCGTCGCCGCCGCCGTCGAGGTCGGTGCGGTACTGCGGCCAGGCGTTGATCTCGGCCTCGACGCGGCGCCAGTCGTAGCGGGTGCGCCAGTAGTCGCAGAGCTCGCGCGTGTAGTCCAGCGGGACGCCCTGGGTCCAGCCCTCGACCGTCGCCGGGTCGGGCCAGCGGGTCCGGGCCAGCCGCTCGCGCAGGTCGTCGAGCTCGGCGTCGGGGATCTCGATGCGGAAGTCGCGCACGGCGCCACGGTGGCACGGATGGGTGCGCGCCGGGGCACCGGCCACGGCATCGGAGTGATCACGATGTGGCGAGGGCGCGGCTGATGCCGCGGGCCGCCGCCCGGACCGCCGGGACCAGCACGTGCGGGTTCGTCCCCGCCGGGACGACGATCGACAGCGCCGCGACGACCGGCCCGTCGCCGCCGCGCACCGGCGCCGCCACCGACATCGACACCTCCTCGATCTGGCGGTCCGACACCACGAACCCCGTCGAGCGCACCTGCCCGAGCAGCGCCCGCACGCCCTCGGGCCGGCAGACGGTGAACGGGGTGAACCGCCGGATCGGCCGCGCGAGCACGGCGTCCACGGCGGCCGGGTCGGCGTGCGCGAGCAGCACCAGCCCCACCCCGGTGGCCGTCGAGGGCAGCCGCGAGCCGGTCCGCGTGACGATCGAGACGGCGTCGCGGCTGGACAGCCGCTCCACGTAGACGACCTCGCACGGGTCCTCGGGGTCGAGGACGGCGAGCTGCACGTTGTGCCGGGTCACCTCGTGCAGGTCCTCCAGGAACGGCATCGCCGCCTCCCGCAGCCCGTGGCTGGCCGGGGCCAGGTGCGCGATCTCCCACAGCCGCAGCCCGATGCGGTAGCGGCCGTCGTCGCCCCGGTCGAGCGCGCCGCCCGCGGCGAGCTCCCCGGCGATGCGGTGCACCGTCGTCAGCGGCAGGCCGGTGCGCCGCGCGATGTCGGTCAGCCCCAGCGCGGGGGTCTTCGCGGTGAACGCGCCGAGCACGTCCAGGACCCGCGCGGTGACCCCGGAGCGGACGGGACGCGTCGTCATGACCGGGAAGTATTCCGTAGAGCGGAAGCCGGGTCGAGTGCCGGCCGCGGGCGCGGGAGGGTAGGCCCATGACGCAGCGACGCGAGGCCCGGACGACGGTCGGCATCATCGGCGCGGGTCCCGCCGGGCTCGTGCTCGCGACCCTGCTCGACCGGGCCGGGATCGACGCGGTCGTGCTCGAGGCCCGCGACCGCGACTACGTCGAGGCCCGCGTCCGGGCCGGGGTGCTGGAGGCGCCGACCGTCGAGCTGCTGCGCGAGCTGGGCGTCGCGGGCCGGCTGGACCGCGAGGGCATGGGCCACACCGGCATCTCCCTGCGCTTCGCCGAGGCGCCCGGCGCGCCCGCCCGGGACCACCGCATCGACTTCGCCGACCTCGTCGGCACCGGCATCACCGTCTACGGCCAGCAGGAGGTCGTGAAGGACCTGCTCGCCGACCGGATCGACGAGCGCGGCCTGCCCGTCGAGTTCGGCGTCTCCGACGTCGCCGTGCACGACGTCGAGACCGACGCCCCGTCGATCACCTGGACCGCGGCCGACGGCACCGGGCACGTCCTGCGCTGCGACGTGATCGCCGGCTGCGACGGCTTCCACGGGGTGTCCCGGCCCGTCGTCGCCCCCGAGGTCGCCGAGCGGGTGTACCCCTTCGCGTGGCTCGGCGTCCTGGCGAAGGCCGCCCCCACCACCGACGAGCTCGTCTACGCCCACCACGACGACGGCTTCGCCCTCTACTCGATGCGCAGCCCCGAGGTGACCCGGCTCTACCTGCAGGTCCCGACCGACACCGACCCGGCCGACTGGTCCGACGCCCGCATCTGGGACGGCCTGCACACCCGCCTGGCCTGCGACGGGTTCACCCTCCACGAGGGCGAGTTCCTCGAGAAGCCGTCGGTGACCCCGATGCGCAGCATGGTCGCCACGCCGATGCGCCGCGGGCGGCTGTTCCTCGCCGGCGACGCCGCGCACATCGTGCCGCCCACCGGCGCCAAGGGCATGAACCTCGCCATTGCCGACGTCCGGGTGCTGGCCGAGGCGGTCGAGCGCGCGCTGCGCGGGGGCGACGAGAGCGGCTTCGACGCCTACTCGGCCACCTGCCTGCGGCGGATCTGGCGCGCCGAGCACTTCTCCTGGTTCATGACCTCGATGCTGCACCGCTTCGACCCCGCCACCGAGGCCGGCGACGCGTTCGGCGTCGGGCTGCAGCGCTCCCAGCTGCGCTACGCCGTCACGTCCCGGGCCGCCGCGACCAGCCTCGCCGAGAACTACGTCGGCCTGCCGCACGGCGCCGTCTGACCCACCACCCACGAGAGAGGCACGCCGATGCAGGGCTACGCCGCCGTCCCGGCCGGGACGCACCCGCCGCTGCTGTCCCCGGACTACCGCAGCACCACGCTGCGGGCGCCGTCGGAGCAGCCGGTGATCCTGCCGCACAGGCTGACCGAGGTCACCGGCCCGCTGCTGACCGGCCCGGTCCGCCCCGGTGACGACGACCTCACCGTCGGCGCGCACGGCGAGGCGGTCGGGCAGCGCATCGTCGTCTCCGGCCGGGTCCTGGACTCCGACGGCCGGCCCGTGCCGGACACCCTCGTCGAGATCTGGCAGGCCAACGCGGCCGGGCGCTACGCCCACCGCTGGGACAACTGGCCCGCGCCGCTCGACCCGAACTTCACCGGCGGCGGCCGGGTGCTGACCGACTCGCTCGGGAACTACTCGTTCACCACCATCAAGCCGGGCGCCTACCCGTGGGGCAACCACCACAACGCCTGGCGGCCCGCCCACATCCACTTCTCGCTGTTCGGCCGGGCCTTCACCCAGCGCCTGGTCACCCAGATGTACTTCCCGGACGACCCGCTGTTCGGCCAGGACCCGATCTACAACGCGACCCCCGAGGACGCCCGGCCGCGGCTGGTGTCGGCGTTCGACCTCGACGCGACGCGGCCCGAGTGGGCGCTGGCGTTCCGGTTCGACATCGTGCTGCGCGGCCACGGCGCGACCCCGTTCGAGGAGGCCCACGCATGAGCCTGCCGCTCACCCCGTCCCAGACCGTCGGGCCGTACCTGGCGCTCGGGCTGCCCTGGCCGGACGGCCCGGACGTCGTGCCCGAGGGCACCCCCGGAGCGGTGCTCGTCGGTGGCACCGTGTTCGACGGGAACGGCGCGATCGTCCCCGACGCGCTGGTCGAGACCTGGCAGGCCGACCCGGACGGCCGGTTCGACCACCCCGACGACCCGCGCGGCGCGGCGACGCCGCCGGTCGCGGGATTCCGCGGCTTCGGCCGCTGCCCCACCGGCGACGACGGCCGCTGGGAGATCCGCACGCTGCTGCCCGGCGCGCTGCCCGGGCAGGCCCCGCACGTGGACGTCTCGGTGTTCGCCCGCGGCCTGCTCGACCGGGTCGTCACGCGCATCTACTTCCCCGACCACGCCGACGCCCACGGCGCCGACCCGCTGCTCGCGTCGGTGCCCGGGGCGCGGCGGCACACCCTGCTCGCCGTGGCCGACGGCCCGGGCCGCTACCGGTTCGACATCCGGCTGCGCGGCGAGGGGGAGACGGTGTTTCTGGCGGTGTGACCGCCGGACGGCGCCGGGCCGACCGCCCGTCCGTCGCCGGGATGTGACGCGACCGGTTGATTCCGGGTGATCCGGCCGGGGTACTCCTGCGAAGATCTCATCAGGAGGGCGGGAGGTCCGGTGGACGCAGCACACATCCCGGCGCACACGTCGTTCGCGGGCGCCGCACCGAGCGGGGTCCGGCCGGGCGGCCGGCTCGCCGGGGCCGTGGCGGTGCTGTCGCGCACCCACCCGCTCGTGGCGCAGCTGGCGCGCTACGCCGTGGTCGGCGGGGGCGCGACCGCGCTGAACGCGGCGCTGTTCCTGCTGTTCCGCCCGGTGCTGCCGCTGTTCAGCGCGAACCTGCTCGCGCTCGTGCTGACCACCGCCGTCAGCACCGAGGCCAGCCGCAGGCTCGCCTTCGACTCCGCACCCGCGCACCGGCTGCGCGGGTGGGTGCAGGACGCGGGGACGGTCGCGTTCTACGCGACCTACACCTCCGCGGTCCTGCTGGTGCTGCACGCCGTCACCACCGACGCCACGCCCGGGCAGGAGGCGGCCGTCGTCGCGGCCGCCAGCCTCGCCGGCGGGCTGCTGCGGTTCGCGGTCCTGCGGTTCTGGGTGTTCGACGTGGCCCGTCCCGCCCGGGGCGGGGCCCCGGCCGGTGAGTGAGGACCGCACGGTGCCCGAGGCGTTCACCCCCTTCGACCTGCCCGTCGGCGACCCCGCGGACGGGGTGACGATCCACGGCGTACGCGGCGGCGACGGCCCTCCGGTGCTGCTGCTGCACGGCTTCCCGCAGTCCCACGCGATGTGGGGCCCGCTGGCCGCCGACCTGGCCCGCGACCACACCGTCGTCGCGACCGACCTGCGCGGCTACGGCGAGTCCGCGCGCCCCGCCGACGGCGAGAACCACGCCGGCTACGCGTTCCGCGCGATGGCCGCCGACCAGGCCGAGGTCATGACGAGCCTCGGGTTCGACACGTTCGCCGTGGTCGGGCACGACCGCGGCGCCCGGGTCACCCACCGGATGCTGCTCGACCACCCCGCGCGCGTGACCCGCGCGGCGCTGCTCGACATCCTCCCGACCGCCTACGTCTACGACCACGTCGACCGGGCGCTCGCCACGGCGTACTACCACTGGTTCTTCTTCATCCAGCCCGCGGACCTGCCCGAGCGGCTCATCGCCGGGGACCCGGTCGGCTACCTGCACTCGCTGCTCGGCGGCTGGGGCTCCGGCCTGGACGCCCATCCCGCCGAGGCGCTCGCGGGCTACGAGCGGGCGTTCGCCGACCCCGCCGCGCGGCACGCGATGATGGAGGACTACCGCGCCGGGGCGTCGATCGACCTGGAGCACGACGCCGCCTCCGCCGCGGCGGGGGAGCGTATCGCCGTGCCCACCCTGGTGCTGTGGGGCGGGCGGGGCGTCGTCGGCGCGAACGCCGAGAGCCCGCTGGAGGTGTGGCGGCGCGCGGCGGCCGACCCCGCGCTGGTCACCGGGCGGGCGCTGGAGGGGGCCGGGCACTTCCTGGTCGACGAGCAGCCCGGGGTGACGACCGCCGCGGTGCGGGAGTTCCTCGACGGCTGACCGGAGAATCCGGAACACTCGGACGTATGCGACGAACAACTCCCGGCCGGGTCCTGCTCGGCTCCCTCGCGGCCCTCGCCCTCGTCCTGACCACCGCGGCCTCGTGCGGCGGCGCGGCCCCGGCCGGCGGACCCGCTCCCGCACCCGCCACGCAGCAGCAGGACGGCGACGACCAGGACGACCAGGACCAGGACGACGACCGCGACGACCAGGACGGCGACGACGACAACTGAGCGGGCTCCCGCCGCCGGCCGGCCCGCACACCGCGGGCCGGCCGGCGCGCGTCAGCCCCGGACGGCGTGCACGATCCCCCAGGTCAGCTTCCCGGCGGTGCCGCCGTCGACCCAGTGCTGAAGACCCGTCTTCATGTTCGCCAGGTAGGTCGTCGAGATCGACGACGCCAGCTCCTCCTCGTGGGCGACCAGCTCCTCGTGCACCCGGCGGTAGTGCGTCGGCAGCTGGCCGGTGTGGTCGTCGAAGCGCACCCCGTCGAAACCGCGCCGCTGCAGCCCGCCGGTGTAGAAACCGGGCGTGGCCATCGTCGAGAGCGCGATCCGGTCGAGGATCGGCTGGATCGAGGACTGGTCGAGCCCGTCGACGGCCATCGGGTCGGTGAACACGACCCGCCCGCCCGGGCGCAGCACCCGCGCCACCTCGTCCAGCACCGCGTCGCGGTCACCGGAGTGCAGGAACGCGTCCTGCGACCACACGACGTCGACCGACGCGTCCTCGACCGGCACGTCCTCGTAGCTCCCGGTCGCGACGGTGACGAGCTCGTCGAGGCCCTGCTCGGCGGTGAGCCGGGCGTTGCGCTCGTTCTCCACCGGCGACAGGTTCAGGCAGTGCACCGCGGCGCCGGTCCGGTGGGCGAGCTGGCGGGCCGCGCCGCCGTAGCCCGCGCCGAGGTCGAGCACCCGGGTACCCGTGCCGACCTGCGCGATCTCGGCCATCCGGGCGACCGTGCGCCGGCTGGCCGCGGCGATCTCCTCGTCGGGGCTCTCGTAGAGCCCGACGTGGATGTCCTCGCCGCCCCACACCCGGGAGTAGAACGTGTCGGCGTCGGCGGAGTCGTAGTACGACCGTGCGGTGTGCTCGGCGGCCTGCCGCAGGTCCGGCTGCGTGCGCGTCACGCCGTCACCTCCCCGTCGAGGGCCTCCTCGAGGTACGCCTTCTCCGCGATGTGGACGAAGAAGTCCGGCTCGCCCTCGGCGTAGCTGGACTGGAAGTCGCCGTAGGTCTCGATGCGCTGGAAACCGACCTCGTGCATGAGCCGGCGGGTGTAGTCCTTGCGCAGCGGGAACATGTTCAGGTGGTACTCCGAGCCGTCGGAGAACCGGTAGCGGAAGCGGGCCAGGCCGTCGTCGACGTACTCGGGCTCGGCCACGACACCGTCGCCGCAGTAGTAGTAGCGGTGCGTCGAGCTGAACCCGGTGTCGAGGATCGCGTCGTAGTTGCGCTGGTCCAGGATCAGCACGCCGTCGTGGGAGAGCATCGCGTAGAACTCGGCGAGCGCCTTGCGCCGGTCGCGCTCGGAGAACAGGTGGGTGAAGGAGTTCCCGAGGCAGATGATCGCGTCGTACTCGCCGTGGACGTCGCGGTTGAGCCAGCGCCAGTCCGCCTGCACCACCCGCAGGATGTGCCCGCCGAACTTCATGCCGTTGTCGAACGCCTTCGCGAGCATCTCCGCGCTGCCGTCGGCGGAGACCACGGTGTCGAAGCCCTCCTCCAGCAGCCGGACCGAGTGGAACCCGGTCCCGGTCGCGACGTCGAGGACGCTGCGGACCCCGCGCCTGCGGAGCTGCTCGACGAAGAAGCGGCCCTCGCTCTCGTAGCGGGCCCGCCAGTCGATCAGCTCGTCCCACTTGTCGACGAAGGTCTGCACGTACTCGTGCTTGTAGTGGGTGGACTCCCGGACCTCGGTCGGGGTGTCGCCGAACTCCTGCACGGTCCTGCCCAGCTCGGGCAGCCCGCTGTCGGTGCGATGGTCGGCCGTCATGTACCGCGCCTCCTCGGCGAAGGTGTCGGGTGCGGGGCGGGCCGACCGTAGATCGGGGGCGCGCCCCCCGTCCGGTTCGTGGCGGGGGGCCTGGATCGGTTCGGAGTGTTGTGTTATACGCAACGACTGCCCCGTCCGGGGGAACGCGGAGGCGGTGCGGGACCGCCGTCCGGGGGGACCCGGTGGGCCGCCGGGGGAGCGCTCCGACCAGCCGCGTCGGTCCGGGCGTCACCGGCCGCCGTTCCGGTGTGGACGGCGGGTGCGCACCGTGGCGTCACGCACCGTTCCCGGGCGTGTCGCGACGGGGCCACGCATACTCACCGCGTGATGTGTCGTCGGTCACAGCACGGATCCGGATTCACCCGGTCGTCGCAGTCACTCCGCCCAGAGCGCGTCGAGGGCGCGACGGCGTTCGGCGCGTCCGAGGCCGCGCAGGTCCGCGGTCCCGCGGTCGGTGACGACCACGTCGACGTCGTGCGACGGCGTCGTCACCGGCCCGCCGAGCCGGTCGACGAGCGTCGGCCGCCCGCGGTGCGCCGAGGCCAGCGCGATCACCGACAGCCCCGGCCCGCGGGCCGCCGCGGCCGCGAAGTCCGGGTGCCCGCCGATCATCCCGGCCGCCGACCCGGCGACGCCCTCGACGTTCACCTGGCCGTCTCGGTCGATCTCCAGGGCGGTGTTCAGCGCGACCAGCGGGCCCGGGTCGGTGCTCAGCCGTGACACGTCGTGGGTGTGCTCGACGGGGCGGACCGTCCCGCGCCCGGCGCGGCCGAGCCGGTCGGCCCAGTCGTAGAGGCGGGGGCTGCCGTAGAGCGCCGTCGACGACGGCGTCCCGCGCAGCAGGCCCCGCGCGTCGAGGTCGACGACGGGGTCGGCGAGCAGCCCGGAGTCGACGGCCACCGGAACCTCCAGGGCGGCGACCAGCGCCGCGGCCAGCCGGCCGGGGCCGAACTGGATGCGCGCCCCCGCCGGGACCAGCGCGGCCACCGCCGCCGCGACCGCCCGGTCGGCCGCCGTCGGCTCCGGGGTGCGCACCGTGAACGGCGACCCGGCCGGGCCCTCGACCTCGGCGAGCACGCTCACCCCGGTCAGCGGGGGGCCGGCGTCGGCGTGCGGGGCCGACGCCGAGACGACCCCGGCGACGGGCACCCCCGCGTCGTGCAGGCCGCGCATCCAGGACACCTCCGCGCCGAAGCGCAGGCCGCCGTCGCCGCCGCGGACCAGGGTGGCGAGCAGCAGGTCCGGGCGCAGCGGCCCGGCGAGCAGCGCCGGGGTGGCCGAGAGCCGGGCGGGGACCCGGTGCGCGTGGCCGGACTCGATCAGCGCGCGCAGGCCCGGCCCGCCGACGACCGTGCGGATGTCGGCGAAGGCGTCCGGGTCGATCGCCGGGGCGGGGCCCGGCACCCAGCCCAGGACCAGCCGGACGCCCCCGGCGCGGGCGGCGACCCGCGACAGCGGCGCGGCCAGGACGGCGGGTGGGCCGCAGCCGTCGGCCAGCGCGATCCGGGCCCCGGGCCGCACCAGCTCCGCCAGACCGTGCTCGATGTCGCCGCTCATTCCCCCATCCGACCACGACGGCGGGCGGCGCACCGTCGGCGGCGCTAGCGTCGCCGTCATGGGGACCGACCAGGGCAGCGGCGAGTTCGTGCGCGAGGCGCTCGGCGTCGCCGAGCGGATCACGGCCGACGGGTCCTCGCCGTGGCCGGTCGAGGCGGGGCGGTACCGCCTGGTCGCGGCGCGGGCCTGTCCGTGGGCGAACCGCGTGATCATCACGCGGCGCCTGCTCGGCCTCGAGGACGCCATCGGGATGGGCGTCGCCGGCCCGCTGCACGACGAGCGGAGCTGGCGCTTCCACCTCGACCCCGGCGACGTCGACCCGGTCCTGGGCATCGAGTACCTGCGCGAGGCCTACGAGAAGGCCGTCCCCGGCTACGACGAGGGCGTCACCGTCCCGGCGATGGTCGAGATCTCCTCCGGCAAGGTCGTCACCAACGAGTACGCGCTGCTCGAACGCGACCTGTCGACGCAGTGGCGGGAGTTCCACCGCGACGGCGCCCCGGACCTGTGGCCCGACCCCGACGCCATCGAGGCCGTCGGGGAGGGGATCTTCCACGACGTCAACAACGGCGTCTACAAGTGCGGCTTCGCCTCCACCCAGCAGGCCTACGAGCGCGCCTACGACGCGCTGTGGTCCCGCCTCGACGAACTGTCCGAGCACCTGGCGACCCGGCGCTACCTGGTCGGGGACACCATCACCCAGGCCGACATCCGGCTGTGGGTGACCCTCGTCCGCTTCGACGCGGCCTACCACGGCCACTTCAAGGCCAACCGGCACAAGCTCACCGAGATGCCGGTGCTGTGGGCCTACGCGCGCGACCTGTTCCAGACCCCGGGCTTCGGCGACACCATCGACTTCGACCAGGTCAAGCAGCACTACTACGGGGTGCACCGCTCCGTGAACCCGAGCGGGGTCGTGCCGAAGGGCCCGGATCTCGCGGGCTGGTCCGTCCCGCACGGCCGCGACGACCTCGGCGGGCGCCCGTTCGGCGACGGCACCCCGCCCGGCCCGCCGCCCGAGGGTGAGCGGGTCCCCGCACCGTCCTGACCCCGGCGGCCGCCGCGGCCGCCTCCGGTCCACGGCCGGCCCGGGCGCGGGACGGTGCGTGTCGCCGTTCCTCGCCGTGTCGCCGTGTCGCGGCTGCTCGGAACCACGTCCCCGCCGCGTTCGCGCGCAGGATCTCCCTTCGCGCGCGCTGCAGCGCGCGCGGGGAACGACCGCGCGTGCGAGGACCGACCGTGCGCGGGGAGCGACTCGGCGCGCGAGGACCGACAGCGCCCGAGCAGCGCACCTGCGCGGACCCGGCGCCCGCGGCGCGCCGACCCGGACACGAACGGCGGGCGCGGGCCCGGGTGCGCGGGGCGGCGGCGCGCCGGGGGAGCCCGGGCGGCGCGGCCCTGTCACGATGGTCGGGATGCCGCACCTGCCCCGACGCCCCCACCCCGTGGTCCGCCAGCGACGCCGTCGCAGCACCGGACTGCTCACCGCCGCCGTCGTGGGCGCGCTGACCGCGGGCCTGGTCGCCGTGGCCGGTCCCCAGCTGACGGCGACCACGACCCCGGCACCGGGAGCGCAGCCGCAGGCCGCGGACGCCGCGCCGGCCACACCGGCCGACACCTGCGCGCCGCGGGTCGCGGCGCTGTCCGTGCGCGACCGGCTCGCGCAGCGGCTCATGGTGGGCGTCGACGCGTCCGACCCGGCCGGCGCGACCGCGATCGTGCGGGGCTCCCGGGTCGGCGGGGTGTTCCTCGGCGGCAACGCCACCGCGCTGCTGCAGCAGAACCGGCTCGACGCGCTGCAGAAGGCCTCGCCGACCCCGCTCGCCGTCGCCGTCGACGAGGAGGGCGGGCGGGTCCAGCGCATCGACGAGCTCGACGGCGACGTCCCCAGCGCGCGCGAGATGGCCGCGTCGAGGACCCCGGAGCAGGTCACCGCGACCGCGCGCGAGCGGGCCGGGCAGCTGAGGGCCCGCGGCGTCACCTGGAACCTCGCGCCGTCGGTGGACGTCTCCGACCAGCCGGCGTCCTCGGTGATCGGTGACCGCTCGTTCTCGAACGACCCGGACACCGTCACCCGCTACGCCGCGGCGTGGGCCGAGGGCCAGCAGGCCGGCGGCGTGTACGGCGTCCTCAAGCACTTCCCCGGCCACGGCCACAGCTCCGGCGACTCGCACAAGGGCTCGGTGAGCACGCCGTCGCTGCAGGAGCTGTGGGCCTCGGACCTGAAGCCCTATGCGGCCCTGGTCGGCCCCGGCAAGCCGCTCGACGGGCGGGTCGGGGTCATGCTCGGCCACCTGGACGTCCCCGGGCTGACCAGCGACGTCCCGTCCAGCATCGACCCGGCCGCGTACCGGTTGCTGCGTACCGACTACGGCTTCGACGGCCTCGCGATGACCGACGACCTCGGCGCGATGAAGGCGATCACCGACCGGTTCGGTCTGGCCGAGGCCACGACGCGGGCCCTGGCGGCGGGTGCGGACGTCGCGCTGTCCTCCAACGTCACCCCGGTCGCCCCGCTGCTCGACGCCGCGGAGAAGGCCCTCGCCGACGGCCGCATCACCGCCGCGGGCAACGACACCGCCGTCGCCCGGGTGCTGGAGGCCAAGGGTCTCTGCCGCCGCGGCTGACCGCCCCGGAACGGCACGAGGGCCCCGCACACCCTTGTGCGAGGCCCTCGGCTTCCGCCGGAACGCCGGTCAGGAACCCATGTCCAGACCACCGTTCACGCTGATCACCGAACCGGTCACGTAGCCGGCCCGGTCGTCGACGAGGAACTGCACCGCGCGGGCGATCTCGTCGGCCTGGCCGAGACGGCCGACCGGGATCTTCGCGAGGATCTTCTCCATCGCCTTCTCCGGCACCGCGGCGACCATCTCGGTCTCGATGAAGCCCGGCGCCACGCAGTTGACGGTGACGCCCTTCTTCGCGACCTCCTGGGCCAGCGACTTCGAGAACCCGATCAGACCGGCCTTGGACGAGGCGTAGTTCGCCTGGCCGATGGAGCCGATCTGGCCGATCACCGAGGAGATGTTCACGATCCGGCCGAACTCGTTGCCGGTCATGTGCTCCAGCACGGCCTTGGTCATGTAGAAGGCGCCGGACAGGTTGATGCGCAGCACGGCGTGCCAGTCGTCGACCGTCAGCTTGCGGACGGTCTTGTCGACGGTGATGCCGGCGTTGTTGATCAGGTAGTCGACGCGGCCCTTCTGCTCCAGGACCTCGGAGACCACGCGCTGGCAGTCGTCGGGCGAGCCGACGTTGCCCTGGTGGACCGACACCGACGCGCCCTCGGCGCCCAGCTTCTCCCGCAGGTCCTCGGCGGCCTTCGAGTTCGACGAGTACCCGGCGGCGACGTGCACGCCCGAGCGGGCGAGCGCCGTGGTGATGGCCGCGCCGATCCCGCGCGCACCCCCGGTGACGATGGCGACGCGCTGCTCCGGGTGGGTGTCGGTGATCGCGGTCATGCGTTTCCTCCAAGGGTGTCGAGAGTGCGCTTCATGCCCCGCTGGACCGCGTCGGCCAGGTACGGCCGGAGCTGGTCGGGGGTGACGATCCGGTGCACCGAGCCGACGGACTGCGCCCGCTCGATGGAGTGCTTGGTGTCGAACTCGTCCGCGACCTGGCCGAGCTTCTCGGAGCGGACGTCCGGACGGAGGGTGGCGAGCTCGCCGCGCAGGCGGGCCGCGGTGGCGTCGTCGCCGTCCTCCACGGCCTGGGAGATGCGGGCCTCCAGGTCGGTGACCCGCTCGTCCTTCGCGGTGCGGTCGTTGACCTCGCCGGCGAACACGACGGCCGCGGCGGGCGCGCCGCCGAGCACCGAGGCGTAGGAGCCGGTGACCGCGGCGATCTCCATGTTGTCGTTGAGCGTCCCGGAGAACACCACGAACGCGCCGCCGTGGTAGCGGGAGACGACGCAGAACACGATCGGGCCGTCGAAGTTGACGATGGCCCGGCCGATCTCGGCGCCGTTCTCCAGCTGCAGCCCGCGCAGCGACTCCGGCGAGCCGTCGAACCCGGACAGGTTCGCCAGCACCACCAGCGGCCGGTTGCCCGACGCGGCGTTGATGGCCCGCGCGCACTTGCGCGACGAGCGCGGGAACAGCGTGCCCGCGGTGAACTGCGACGGGCCGTCGACCGGGCTCGGCCCGCGCCGCGGGATCGGCCGCGACTCGATGCCGACCATCGCGACCGGCTGGCCGCCGAGGTGCGCGTCGAGCGCGACGACCGACTCGGCGTCGTGCATGTCGGCCCACCGCTCCGACGTCGGGTGGTCGGCGTCGGCGACGCCGCGCAGCACCGAGCGGATGTCGAAGGGCTTCTTGCGCTCGCGGTTGGTCTCCGGCGCCCAGATCTCGCCGAGCGTGGTGAACTCGCAGTTCGGCCCGGAGTGCGGCGCCGTCGTGACGTCGCGCGAGACCGGGTCGGTGGTCGGCGCGGGCCGCGGGAACCGCTCGCCCGGCTGGGTCCAGGTGTGGGCGTAGTGCGCCAGCAGCACCTGCACCGCACCGCCCAGGTCGGGCGCCCAGTACTGCGCCTGCCCGTTCGGGCCCATGATCCGGTCGTAGCCGCCGATGCCGAAGTTGTCCTCGGCCGAGACGCCGCCGGAGAAGTCCAGCGAGTGCTTGCCGGTCAGCACCATCGCCGAGTCCGGCGTCATCACCAGGATGCCCTTGGTGTGCATGAGCATCGTGGCCTCGGCGTTCCAGTAGGGCTGGGCGCCGACGTTGATGCCGGTGACGACGACGTTGAGCTCGCCGCCGTCCTGGGTGAACTCGATGATCCCGCGCAGCACCCGGGAGATCCAGTCCATGTTCTCGGTGCCGGAGTCCATCGCGATCTTCGCGCCGGCCGAGACGGCGAACCACTCGATCGGCACGTCCAGCTCGCGGGCCAGGTGGATCGCGGCCATCACGCGGCGGCACTCGGGCTCGGCGATCGCGCCGAGCGCTCGGGTCGGGTCGCCCAGCAGCACGACGCGCTTCATGCCGTCGGGGTAGCGCCGCGTCGGCACGGAGACGACGCCGAGCACCAGGTTGGCCTTGTTGCCGCCCGGCGCGCGGTCGACCGGCACCGGCAGGGCCGGGTCGTCCGGGTCGACGAGGTCGTACTCCTGCCAGGTGCCCTGACCGGCGTCGATCGGGGCGGTGAGCAGGGGGACGATCTCGTACGGGTAGACGGCGCCGCGGCGGCGGGCCTTGAGCACCTTCTGGTCGTAGGCGTCGAGCTCGCGCATCGGCTCGGTCGGCGGCTGGTCCAGCTTGACCTGCAGCCCCGCGCCCGGCGGGCGCGACATGCGCAGCAGCATCGACCGCGGCCCGCCCTGCCCGCCGGTCACGGCCGGGTCGGCCGTGCGGAACTCGACCAGGACCTGCTCCAGGCCCAGGTTCGCGGTGCGCGGCGCGAGCCGGCGCACCACCGAGTCCAGCTCGGCGAGCGGGACGTCGACCTCGGGCCACACGTAGAGCGCGATCCGGTTCCACGACATCCGGGCCAGGGTGCGGTCCCCGGCGCGGGCGGCGCGCAGCGAGTTGATGCAGGCGTCGAGCGCCCGCTCGAACTGCGGCAGCGAGCGGACCGCGCCGGTCTCCTCGTCGCGCAGCACGGTCAGCTCGCGCACGTCGGCCATCGCGACCAGGCGGTCGTCGGCGGTGACCTCGCGGCCGGTGGCGCGGAACAGGTGGACGTCGGTGGCCGCGGGCAGCCGGTCCAGCTCGAAGTCGCGGAAGCGCCACAGCCGCAGCCGGTCCGCGACCAGCGGGTGCATGCCGCGCAGGGTGCGGTCCTCGACCAGCTCGCCGGTCTCGTCCGGGCGGAAGGTGAACCAGGTCGGGGCCTCGGCCTGCTCGCTCGGGGTGCCCTCGGCGCGCGGGTTCGGCCGGACGGCGACGGCGACCCGGTGCAGGTGCGCCGGGACCTTGCCCAGCGCGGCGCGGACCCGCTCGGCGCGGGCGTCGGGGTCGCCCCCGTCGTCGGCCTTGGTGGAGGTGACGTAGAGGTCGACCAGGGCGGTGCGGTCGCCCTCGAGCGCGTCGATGCGCCGGCGCAGCTCCTCGGCGACGGCGCGGCCGGCGGCCGGGTCGTTGTTGTCGATCACCGAGGAGAACACCGTGCGGTCGCGGCCCAGGTGCTGGTAGCGCGCGGTCAGCAGCGGCTTGCCCGCGTGCTCGGTCAGCTCCAGGTCGCGCAGCACCCGCACCCGGTAGTAGCGGCGGGTCATGACCTCGAGCAGGACGGCGTCGTGGCGCTCGCCGAACACGCCCAGGATCGGCTCGGAGGAGCCGACGAGCGCGTCGATGCGCCGCGCCCGGTCGTCGGTGCCGGGGTTCTCGGCCAGCACGTCGAGGCTCTCGCGGACCTCGGTCAGCGCGCGGTCCCGCTCGGTGGCGACGACC
This sequence comes from Pseudonocardia spirodelae, assembly GCF_037727765.1. Classification (NCBI taxonomy): domain Bacteria; kingdom Bacillati; phylum Actinomycetota; class Actinomycetes; order Pseudonocardiales; family Pseudonocardiaceae; genus Pseudonocardia; species Pseudonocardia spirodelae. The sequence continues at coordinate 280,433 of NZ_JBBJUP010000004.1, forward strand.
GGTGCGTCGAACGCGCGGTAGCGGACCAGCCGGGCGGTGTCGCCGACGACGGGGTGGCGCAGCTGGGTGGCGACCACGACCTCGTCGAGGGTGCGCAGGTAGTCCTCGCGCGCGGCGGCGGACAGGCCCGCGACCGACTCGGGGTGCTGCAGCCGCCAGTTCAGCAGGTCCAGCACGACCGGCACCTGCTGCGGCGCGCGGCGGTGGGCCAGGAACATCCGGTACAGCGCCGGGCCGAGCTCGTCGGCGCGGCCGGAGCCGCCGTCGATCTCGGTGACGCCGTAGTGGGCCAGCGCGCGGCGCAGCTTGGCCTGGAACGACTCGGGCAGGCCCTCGTTCTCGGCGTCGCGGCTGCGCAGGTAGGCGTAGAGGTACTCCTGCGGGTTGCGCTCGGTCTCGCCGGTCTCGTCGTCGGTCTCGGACCGGTTGCGCGAGAGCTGGCAGAGGTCGGCGAAGATCTGCAGGACGGCGGTCTCGCCGGCCAGCACGGCCGGGTCGTCCGCGGCGAGCTCGGTGCGCGCACCGGCCAGGCGGCGCAGCTGCGGGCGGGCCTGGCTCTCGTCGACGTCGAAGCCGAGGACCTGGAAGCGCAGCGCGGACAGGGCGTCCGCGGCGGTCGCGGCGGCGACGGTGTCGGCGCCGGCGGCGGCGAACGCGGAGAGGTCGGCGCGGTCGGAGGTGACCGCGGCCGCGGTGTCGGCGTCGGCCGAGGGCTCCAGGCGCACGAGCTTCGTGCCGCCGTCGACCTGGGTGTTGGCCGGGACGAGGATCTCGGCGACGGTGCCGTCGAACGGCGCCCGCAGCGAGGTCTCCAGCTTCATCGACTCGACGATCGCGAGCGTGTCGCCCTCGGCGACGGTCTGGCCCGCCGTGACCGGCAGCGCCACGACCATGGCCGGGGCGGGGGCGCGGACGATGCCCGCCTCGCCGCCGGAGATGCGGTGCACCGCGCCGTCGACCTCGACCAGGTAGTCCGACTCCTGCGCGACCGACAGCACGGTCCAGGAGGCGTCGCCGACGGTGAGGCGGCGCTCGTAGGCGCCGTTGCGCTCGACGTCGACGTCGACGGCCACGCCGTCGAGCTCGACGCGGTAGCGCCCGGCGCGGGTGCGGGCGACCTTCAGCTTGTAGGACTGCCCGGCGACGGTGACGTCGGTCTGGTGCCAGGTCTCGTAGCCGACCTCGGGCCGGCCGGCCTCGGCCGAGCGGAACAGCCGGTCCTGCTGGCGGGCGACGTGGCCGTCGTGGCTCTGCACCGCGGTGGCGAGCAGGGCGACGTCGAGCCGGCGCGGCGGGGCGTAGCCCTGGGCCATCATGTCGTCGAGCCAGGTGGTGCGCAGCTCGCCGGTGCCGGCGCGGAAGGCCTCGCGGTCGAGCAGGTCCAGCAGGAACGCCTTGTTGGTGGAGCCGCCGTCGATCACCGCGGCGGTCTGGCGCAGCGCACGCGAGAGCCGGGCCCGGGCCTCCTCGCGGTCGCGGCCCCACGCGATCACCTTGGCGATCATGGAGTCGAACTGCGGCGGGATGACGTCGCCCGCGGCGACGCCGGTGTCGACCCGGATCCCCGGGCCGGACGGCAGCGCGAGGTGCTCGATGCGCCCCGGGGCGGGGGCGAACTCGCGCTCGGGGTCCTCGGCGGTCAGGCGGGCCTCGATGGCCCAGCCGCTGCCGGTGGGGACCGACGGCGCCACCTCGGCCAGCGTCCCGCCGGCCGCCACGTGCAGCTGCAGCTTGACGATGTCGACGCCCGTGCACGCCTCGGTGACGGGGTGCTCGACCTGCAGCCGGGTGTTGACCTCGAGGAAGGAGAGCAGCTTCTCCTCGGGCTGGTACAGGAACTCGACGGTGCCGGCGTTGACGTAGCCCGCGGCGCGGGCCAGGTCGGCGGCCGCGGTGCGCAGCAGCGCCTCCTGCTCGTCGTCGAGCGCGGTGGACGCCGACTCCTCCAGCACCTTCTGGTTGCGGCGCTGGACCGAGCAGTCGCGCACACCCAGCGTCCAGACGTCGCCGGTGGCGTCGGCGACGACCTGCACCTCGACGTGGCGCCCGCCCGAGACCGCCCGCTCCAGGAACACGGTCGCGTCACCGGCGGTGCGCGACGCCTCGGACGCGGCCCGCTCGAACGCATCGTCCAGCTGCTCGGGGCCCGCGACGAACCGGATGCCGCGCCCGCCGCCGCCCGCGGTGGCCTTCACCATCAGCGGGTAGCCGACGGACTCGCCCGCCTTGCGCGCCGCCTCCAGGTCGGCCACCGGGCCGCCCGACCACGGCGCCATCGGCACCCCGACCGACTCGGCCAGCTGCTTGGACGCGATCTTGTCCCCGAGCCGGCGCATGACCTCGGCCGACGGGCCGACGAAGGTGATCCCCAGCCGCTCGCACAGCTCGGCGAACTCGGCCTTCTCCGAGACGAAGCCCCAGCCCGGCCAGACGGCGTCGGCGCGGGTCGCGCGCAGCGCGCGCTCCAGCTCGGCGTAGTCCAGGTAGGGGCTGGCGCCCATGTGGTCCGGGTCGTCCGGACCGATCAGGACGGCCTCGTCCGCCTCACGGACGTACATCGCCCGCCGGTCGACGGCGGTGTGCAGCGCGATCGTGCGCAAGCGGCGGTCGGGCCCGTTCTGGGCGTTCCACTCACGGACGGCGTTGATCAACCGCATGGCGGGTTCGCCGCGGTTGACGATGGCGATGCGCGAGAACATGGCTGGGGTTCACTGCTCCTGTGGGTGCGACGACGGCTTCGGCGGCGGTGTGCCGCACCGACATCGTCGTCGGGCGGTCAGCGGGTCGGTACGGACGGTGGCCCGAAAGGCCCGGGCGGGCGGGGTGGTCGCGGGACGGTGGACGGGGATCTTCCCGCCCACTGTGTCTCATGTCACCCGTTCGTGCTCATTCGCCGAAGGCGATCCGCACGTCGTCGGTCGTCGGGGCGGCGGCGGGCTCCGGCGCGGGGCCCGTCTCCGCGACGGCCGCGGGGTCCAGCCGGACCTCGGGGGCCATGACCGCGGGGTCCACCTCCAGCACCGCGTAGCCACCCACGGCGCCCGCGCCGAAACCGGGCGCGAACACCCGGGTGCGGCCGGTGACGACCCCGTCGGCGACGGAGTCGAACAGCGCGATCGGGATGGACGCGGCCGACACGTTGCCCATCGACTCGATGTTGAAGTACAGCTGCTCGGCCGAGAGCCCGGCCTTGCCCGCGAGCTGCAGGATCATCGTCTTGTTGGCCTGGTGCGGCACGATCAGGTCGATCGCGTCGAGCATCGAGCCGTCGCCGGCGCCGTCGGGGCCGGGCTGCTCGGTCAGCTCGCCGATCATCTGCGCGAGGTAGCGGGCGACGAGCGCCTTGACCTCCGGGCCGTAGACGGTGATGTCGTTGTCGAACTCCGGGTTCGGCCAGATGATCGAGTTGACCTGGGTGTCCGGGCCCGACGCGTAGGTCTGCAGCAGGTCGACGTCGCCGCGCTCGCCCTCGGCGGCGGGCGCGATCACCATCGCGGCGGCGCCGTCACCGAAGATCATCCGCGAGGTGCGGACGTTGCCGATCTTGTCGGAGAACTTCTCGACGCAGACGAGCAGGACCGGCCGGTGCACCTCCTGCAGCTGGCGCACGGCCTCGGCGAGGCCGTAGGGCAGGCCGGCGCAGGCGGCGATGATGTCGGCCGAGCAGTGGGTCTGCAGCAGGCCCAGGCGCCCGGACAGCCACGTCGACAGCGAGGGGATGAGCCGCTCGCTGGTGCAGGTGGCGACGAGCACGGCGCCGATCTCGGAACGGTCGCGGCCGGAGTGCTCCAGCGCGCGGACCGCGGCGGCCCAGGCCAGGTCCTCGATGTCCAGCTCGGTGTAGCGGCGCTGGTCGATGCCGGTCTTGGACGAGATCTCCCCGGCGCTCATCGGCGACCAGGAGAACGCGGAGTTGCGCACGACGTCGTCGTTGGAGCAGACGTGCTCGCCGCGGACGACCGCGAGGGCCTCGATCTTGGGCTGCACGGCGAACGCCTCGCGGACGCGGACCGGGGGCAGCGGGGTGGCCGGCTCGACGGCCTCGGACTGCGTGGAGAGCCGGGGTCGCCGGGCCGGGCGGGCGCCGGTGGCGCGGTCGAGGAACTGCTCGACGTCGCGGTTGCGCGGGTGGAAGGCGATGACGTAGTCGTCGTCGCCGATCTCCTGCGCGGTGCGCAGCTCGGTGGCGGCGCGGTCCCACGGGTACTGGTTGTGCAGCACCATCGCCCAGCGGGTGAGCGCCTCGAGCTCGGGGCGCTCGGCGTGGGCGTCGAGGATGTCGTTGAAGGAGAAGACCGGGTAGTCCGGGTCGTGGTGCGGCACGACGAAGGTCTGCGCGCCCGGCGTGGTGAGGAACTGCTGCACGGTCGGCTTGACGGCCGGCAGCTCGGTCGCGTGGTGGCGCCGGTTGCCGTAGACGTCGAAGAGCAGGTCGAAGATGCGGCGCTCGGTGGCGTCGTCCCAGGTGGGCGGCAGCGTCTCGAAGACCTCGGCGACGGCCTGGATCTTCTTGTCCCCGTCGCGCCACGGCGTGAGCAGCGGGAGGAAGACGTCGCTGCGGTGGCGGGGCAGGTCGCGCCAGCGGGTGGGGCGCTTCTCGAACATGGTGAGCGTGTAGCGGTTGACCCAGAACAGGTTCTGGCTCATGTCGCGCAGCAGCGCGAAGCGGCTCTCGTACTTGCCGGCCGTGATCCGCTCGAGGATGTCGGTGCCGGTGGGCGCCTTCGCCTCGAAATCGCGCCCGACAATCGCGGTGAACTGTTCCAGGTCGTCGATGACCGAGAAATCGAGCTCTCCGAGGAAATTGGCGGGAAAGACCAGTCGGTCGTGGCTGTTGACCACGAACGGTTTCATGTGACGACCTCCTGCAGCGGCGTCGACCGGCGGAATCGCCAGGCGGAACGCGGTGCGGCCTGGTCGATCGGATCGGTTGCGGTGCCTGCAACGGTATCGACGAACAGTCACGATCGGAATGTGATCCAGCCGCCGAGTGTGCGCTCTCACGGATGGTCGGTCAACTCGGACTGTTGCCGGTGAGAATGTTACCGGCCGGTTCTACCCGCCGGTTCCCCGCGCCATTCCCGGATATCCGCAGGTTGGTGGGCGGATGTCGTCCACAGTGGAACGATCACCGGGCGTGTCCGCCCGGGCCCGCCGCGTGCACGTGCACGCGGCGCCGGTCACCGGGGTCACAGCCGCCGCCGTGACGGCGGCCGCACCCCGCGGCGCCGTGCCGGTCGCACCGGGGCCCGCGGGCCGCACACCGGTCCTGTGTGGACCATCGGGGTGCCGCGGGCCTGCGACGACCGCCGCGGGCGGTCCGCTCCCGCCCCGTGGCGAGCCGGGTGCCCGGCGGGAATGCGCGCCGGGGACCGGCGGGCGTTGTGAGTGGGCGCGATTCCCGCGTCGCGGTGGGGCGGCTCAGCCGGTGGTGGCCGGTGCCGCGCCGGCAGGCTCGGCGTCCGGCTCGGGGGCGGGCGCGGGCGTGGCCAGGACCAGCACGGTCGCCAGCAGTCCCGCGGCCCCGGCCGCGACGAAGCAGATGGCGTAGGCCGTGGCCGAGGGCGGGCCGCCGTCGCCGAGCAGGAAGGTCGTCGTGACCGCGGTGACGACCGCGGTGCACGAGCTGGTCCCCAGCTGGCGGGCCAGGGTGTTGAGGCTGTTCGCCGCCGCGGTCTCGGACTCCGGCACCGCCCGCATGATGAGCAGCGGGATCGCCGAGTACGCCAGCGCCGCCCCGACGGCGGCCACCGTGGACGCCAGCATGAGCAGCGGCACCGTCGGCGGCATCGCGGCGAACGCGAGGTTGCCCGCGCCCAGCAGCAGCGTCCCGAGCACCAGCGTCGTGCGTGGGCCGCGCCGCCGCGACAGCCGCGCCGACGCCGAGGAGAACACGACCATCGACCCGCCCATCGGCAGCAGCACCAGCCCCGCGACGACGAGCGAGAGCCCGAAGCCGTACCCGGTCGCGACCGGCGCCTGCAGGATCTGGGTCGCCAGCACGAACCCGGCGAACATCGCGAACCCGACCAGCACCGAGGCGATGTTGGTCAGCAGCACCGCGGGCCGCGCGGAGACCCGCAGGTCCACCAGCGGCGCGGGGACGCGCAGCTCGTAGGCGCCGGTGGCGAGCACCAGCACGGCCGCGCCCGCGAACAGCCCGAGCACCACCGGCGACGACCAGCCCCACGCGTCGCCCTTGGAGATCGCGAGCAGCAGGCACACCAGCGCGCCGCCGACGCCGAGCGCACCGGCGACGTCGAACCGGCCGCCGGTGCGCAGCCGCGACTCCGCGACGAGGCGGCGCACCAGCAGGATCTGCACCACGCCGAGCACCGCGGCCCCGGCGAACAGCCACCGCCAGCCCGCGAACTGTGCGACGACGCCGGTCACCGGCAGCCCGATCGCGCCGCCGAACCCGAGCGAGGACGACATCAGCCCGACCCCGGAGCCCACCCGGTCGGCGGGCAGGACGTCGCGCATCAGGCTCATCCCGAGCGCGATCACCCCGAACGCCGCGCCCTGCAGCACCCGGGCCACGAGCAGCAGCCCGATGCCGGGCGCGAGCGCGCCCAGCAGCGAGCCCGCGCCGACCAGGGCGAGCGCGACCATCAGCATCCGGCGCTTGCCGAACATGTCGCCCAGCCGTCCGAGCACCGGTGCGGACACCGCACCGGCCACCAGGTTCGCGGTGATGAGCCAGGACGCCGTCGACGGGGTCACCCCCAGCAGCTCCGGGAAGCGGGGCAGCAGCGGGACCACCATCGTCTGTACCAGCGACACCAGCAGCCCGCAGGACGCGAGGACGGTGATCGCGACCCCGGCGCGCGGCGCCGTCCCCTCCGTGGGTGCGCTCGCGGGCTGTGGGGGCTGGCGGCGGGCCCGGAACACTCGACCTCCGAGGTGACGGTGGGAAACGGCAGTCACCCGTCAGATGAGCACGCCGGTCACCCGTCCGGCAAGCCGGGTCAGCTCCCGCGCGCGGGGACCGGCTGCGGGGGCGGCGGGCCGTCGTAGACGGCCGAGGGGCGGATGAGGCGCCGCTCGGCGGCCTGTTCCAGCACGTGCGCGCACCAGCCGACGACCCGGCTGACCGCGAAGGTGGGGGTGAACATGCTGCGCGGGACACCGCAGCCCTCCATCACCACACCCGCGTGGAACTCCACGTTCGCGTGCAGCGGCCGGTCCGGGCGCAGGGTGGCCAGCGTGGCGGCCACCCGCCGCTCGACGTCGGCGGCGCGGGCGGGCAGCGGGCCGCCCAGCTCCGCGGCGACCTCGCGCAGCAGGGCCGAGCGCGGGTCGGGGCCGCGGTACACGGCGTGCCCGAAGCCCATGATCCGTTCCCCGGCGGCGAGCCGGTCGGCGACCCAGCGCTCCGGTGAGCCGCCGGCGTCGCGGTCGATGGCGTCGAGGCTCTCCAGCGCGCGGTCGGGGGCGCCGCCGTGCAGCGGCCCGGCGAACGCGCCGAGCGCGGCGACCACGCAGGACGCGACGTCGGCGCCGGTGGAGGCGACGACGCGCGCGGTGAAGGTGGAGGCGTTGAACCCGTGGTCGACGGTCGCGACCAGGTAGGCGTCCAGCGCCCGGACGTGCGCGGGGTCGGGCTCGGTGCCGTGCAGCATCCACAGCCAGTTCGCCGCGGTGGACGGCTCCGGGCGCGGCGCGACGGGCTGCAGGCCGTGCCGCAGCCGGTGCAGCGCGGCGAGGACCGTCGGGGTCGCAGCACAGACGGTGAGCGCGTCGCGGGGCCCGGCGTCCGGGTCGTCCCACAGCGGGCGCATCCCGTGCTGCGGGCCGAGCAGCGACAGCGCGGTGCGCAGCCCGGCGAGCAGGTCGGGCCCGCAGGCCTCGGCGATCGCGGGCAGCTGCGCGGCGACGGCGCCGGGCAGGACCCGTCCGCGGGCGGTCGCCGCGGCGAACCGGCCGGCCTCGGTGGCGCCGGGCAGGCGGCCGTGCGCGAACAGGTACCGGACGTCGTCGAAGGTGCGGGTGCGCGCGAGTTCGACCGCGGAGTACGGGCCGTAGTGGTAGAAGCCCTCCTCCCCGCGGACGTCGCCGATGCGGGTGCTGGTGACGGCCACGCCGCGCAGGCCCGGTGGGACCCGTCCGGCGGCGGTGCCGGTGGTGTCGGTGCTGGTCATGACCGGACCGTCCGCCCGCCGACAAGCATTGTCAATATTGATATGGTCAATGTTGATACAGTCGACCCGTGGAGTACCTGACCGTCGCCGAGACCGCCGAACGGCTCGGCGTGAAGCGCGAGACCGTGTACGCCTACGCGAGCCGCGGCCTGCTGACCAGCGTGCGCGGCGCGCAGCGGCGCGGGAGCCGCTTCGCCCAGGACGAGGTGGAGGCGCTCGCCGCACGCGGGCGCGAGGCGGGGGCGCCCTCGGGCACCGTGGAACGGATCAGGACGCGGATCACACTCGTCTCCGCGGACGGGCCCTGGTTCCGCGGCGTCGGCGCGGGCGGGCTCGCACGCACCTCCGACCTCGAAGGGGTCGCCGCGCTGCTGTGGGAGACCCCCGGCCCGGTCCGGTTCGACGCCGACCCCGCGCTGCTCGCCGTCGCCCGCGCCGTGCTCGCCGGGGCCCCGGACTCGGCGCGGGCCACCGACCGGTTCCGGCTCGCCGTCGCCGCGGTGGCCGCGGCCGACCCGCTGCGCGCCGACCCCCGCCCGGGAGCGGTGGTGGCGACGGCGTCGACGCTGCTGGGCACGGTCGTCGCGGCGCTGGCCGGGGACGCGCCGCCGGGCACGGACCTGGCCGGACGGCTGCTCCCCGCGCTGCGGCGCGACCCGCGCCGCACCCCGGACCCCGCGCTCGCCGGGCACGTCCGGGCCGCGCTGGTGCTGCTCGCCGACCACGGGCTGGCCGCGTCCACGGTCGCCGCGCGGGTGGCGGCGAGCACCCTGGCCGACGTGCACGCCGTCGTCTCGGCCGGGCTCGGCGCGCTCGACGGCCCCCGGCACGGCCTGGCGAGCGGGTTCGCGCACCGCTTCCTCGCCGGTGCCCTGGACGACCCGCGCGGCGCGCTGGCCGAGTGGCTGCGCGCCGGGGAGCGGGTCCCCGGGTTCGGCCACGCGGTCTACCGCGGTCCCGACCCGCGCGCGACCGTCCTGCTGGAGCGGCTGCGCGCCGACCCGGCCGCGGCGGCGGCGGTGGCCTGCGCCGACGCCGTCGCGGCCGGGCTGGGCCGGGGCGGCGACGGTCCCGCGCCGAACGTCGACCTCGCGCTGGCGGCGCTGATGCTCGCCCACGACCTGCGTCCCGACGCCGGTGAGCTGCTGTTCGCCTGCGCCCGCACCGTCGGGTGGGTGGCGCACGCCCTGGAGGAGTACGCCGAGCCCGGCCCGCGGCTGCGGCCCACCGGCGTCTACACCGGGCCGCGGCCCGGGTCGACCAGCGACGCGAGCACCACGACGTTGTCGGTGTAGCTGCGCGCCCCGCGGTCGAAGGTGCCCCCGCAGGTGATCAGCCGCAGGCCCGCGCCGGGCAGGTCGCCGTAGACGGTCGCGGTGGGGAAACGGTCCTTGGCGTAGCGGCGCACGGCCTGGACCTCGAACACCGCGGCGCGGCCGTCGGCCCGGTCCACGGTCACCAGGTCCCCGGGCACGAGCTCGGCGAGCCGGAAGAACGGGCCGGGCTCGTGGTCCCAGTCGACGTGCGCGGTCAGCACCGCCGGCCCGCGCTCCCCGGGGGTGGGGCCGCCGGTGTACCAGCCGGTCGCCCCGCCGTCCGGCGGGACGGCGAGCGCGCCCCCGGCGGTCAGGCCCAGCCCGACCAGCCCGCTGTCCAGCCCGGCGGCCGCGGCCCGCACCCGGACCGGCGCCGCCGCGGGCAGCGGCGCGGCGGCCGGGCGGACGGTCGTCACCGGCACCGGCGGCACGGTCCCGCCGAACGCGGCCGGCGGGACCGTCGCGAACCCGGCCAGGGCCGCCGCCACGACGGCCGCCGCGCCCCACCGCCGCAGCGTGCGCCCGCCCACGTCAGCGGGTGCGCCGCGGCGACGGCAGCGCCGACCGGCCGCTGCGCCGTCCGCTCCACACCGCGGTCCCGGCACCGGCCGCGAGCACCGCCCCGACCCCGCCGAGCAGGAACGCCGACGGGTCGACCGCCCCGCCCCCGGAGCCGTCCCCGGCCGCCACGGCGCCACCGGGCACCACGCGCACCTGGCCGGTGCTCGCCCCGGCGACGAGGTCGGAGCCCTCGCAGGCCCGCCCGTCGCCGTCGCGGTCGAGGTTGTTCGGGTCCGACGGGTCCGCCGCCAGCACCGCCTGGGCCTGGGAGCGGGTGAGGTCCACGCAGTCGAGGTCGCGGCCCGCGCCGGCGGCGGGCGCGGTCTCCCGGGCGGGAGCGGGCGCCGCGGCCGGCGCCGGTGCCGGGACCTCCGCGGGCGCCTCCGCCGGGTCCTGGGCCGGCTGCTCCGCCTGGTCCTCCGCCGGGTCCTGTGCGGGCTCCTCGGCGGGGTCCTCGGCCGGGTCGGCCGCGGGCGGCTCCTGCTCGGCCGTCTCGTCGTCCTGCTGCTGGGCGGCGGGGACGCTCACGGCCGCGGCGTGCACCGCCGCGGGTTCCGCGGCCGAGGCCGCCCCGGCGAGCGGGACCCCGGCGAGCGCGGCGAGGGTGAGGGTCGCGGCGACGGCGCCGGTGCGGCGGACGAGCGAGCGTGCGGTCATGATCCACTCCCTGTGACGTACGTGATCGACGTGACCGGTGGGGCGAACGGGGCGCCCGTGCCGATGGCGGAGAGTGAAGCGACACCGGGTCCGGAAGGACAGAGAAGTCGCCCGGACGGGGATCCCCGGGCCGGGTGGTGTCGCACGGCGTGACCACTGCCGCGGCGTGCCGGGGCGCGCGGTGCCCGCCGGCCGGGCGAGGATGGGCACCGTGACGAGCCCTCCCCGCCGCCGCCGGTCGCTCGACGACGGCGTCACCGACGCCTTCCGCGACCTGTGGTCGCAGCGCCGCCCCTGCGTGCTGGTGACCCCGCGCCGCGACGGCACCCCGCACGCGGTGCCCGTCGGGGTGACCGTCGACGTCGCCGGGCGCACCGCCCGGGTGATCTGCGGGGGCGGGTCGCAGAAGGCCCGCAACGTGGCCGCGGCGGGGCCGGGCGGGGCGCGGGTCAGCGTCACCGTCGTCGACGGGCGGACCTGGTCCACGCTGGAGGGCGTCGCGGTCGTGCGGGCCGAGCCCGACGTCGTCGCCGACGCCGAGCGCCGCTACGCCGCCGAGTACAAGGAGCCGCGGCCCAACCCCGGACGGGTGGTGCTGCAGATCTCCGTCGACCGGGTCCTCGGCAACGCCTGAGCCCGCCCCGGCGGGGATACTCCCCGGTGTGGACCTGCCGGAGACGACCTTCCTCGGCCACAGCACCCTGCGGCTGCGGATGGGCGGGCGCACCGTGCTGACCGACCCGGTGCTGGGCCGCGCGGTCGGGCCGCTGCGCCGCACGGCCCCGGCCGTCGACCCGGCGGAGCTGGCGGGCGTCGACCTCGTGCTGATCTCGCACCTGCACGCCGACCACCTGCACCTGGCGTCGCTGCGGCGGCTGCCGCGCTCGGCGGAGGTCGTCGTCCCCGCGGGGGCCGGGGACTGGCTGCGCGGCCGTGGCGTCGCGCGGGTGTCCGAGCTCGCGCCCGGGTGGACCCGCACCTTCGGCGGGCTGCGCGTGACCGGCACCCCGGCCGACCACTCCGGGCACCGGTGGGGCCCCCGGTTCACCCACGGCCCGCAGGCCGACGCGATGGGCCACCTGCTCGAGGCCGACGGGCTGCGCGTCTACGTCGCCGGGGACACCGGCCTGTTCCCCGGCCTCGACGACGTCGCCGCCCAGGGCCGGATCGACCTGGCCGCCCTGCCCGTGTGGGGCTGGGGGCCCAGCCTCGGGCCCGGCCACCTCGACCCCGACGGCGCCGCGGAGGCGGTGCGCCGCCTCGCGCCCGCGGTGGCGCTGCCGGTGCACTGGGGCACGCTGGCCGTCGCCGGGCTGTGCTCGGTGCCGGGACGCCCGGGGAGCCGGATGCGCGAGCTGCTGGTGCGCCCGCCGCACGACTTCGCCGCCGCCGTCGCCGCGGCCGGGCTGCCCGCCCGGACCCTGGTGCTGGCGCCGGGCGCCGCCGTCGGTACCGCGGCGTGAGCGCGCTGCTCGCCGCCCTCACCGGCGTGCCCGACGCCGAGGACTGGGTGCGCACCGAGCTGAGCCCGGAGGCCGGGCGGATCGCCTACCTCGTCGTGGCCGGGGGAGTGCTGTTCGGCTCGATCGTGCCGGTGCTGCCGACCGGCGCGATCGTCGGCGCCGCCGCCGCGACGGCGATGACCAGCACCGCGCTGTCGCTGCCGGTGGTGCTCGTGCTCGCCTTCGCGGCCGCGCTGCTCGGCGACGTGGTCACCTTCGCCGTCGCCCGCCGCGGCAGCGGGCCGGTGCGCGCCGCCGTCGCCGGGGGCCGGTTCGGCGGCGACCGGACCGCGGCCCGGATCGAGCGGATGAGCGGCGCGTTCGCCGAGCGCGGCTGGCTGGTCGTGCTCGTGGGGCGGGTCGCCCCGGCCGGCCGGGTGCCGACGCTGCTGGCCGCGGCCGTCGCCGGGATGGCGTGGGCCCGGCTGCTGCCCGCGGTCGCGGCCGGCGCGGTGCTGTGGACCCTGCTCTACGGCGTGCTCGGTGTGCTGACCGGCAACCTGACCGACTCCCCGCTGGTCGCGTCGCTGCTCGCGGTCGGGCTGGTCGCCGTCGTCGCCGCGGTGAGCGCGCTCGTGGGCCGGCTGCGCGCCCGCCGTCGCGAGAGCCGGCCGGCCGCCTGAGGCCGCGCGTGGCTCAGGTCTGCCCGGCGCGGGCCTGCAGCGAGGCGTCGATCTCCTCCAGGCTGCGCCCCTTCGTCTCGGGCATCAGCCGGTACAGGAACACGAACCCGGCCACACCGATCACGGCGAACACCGCGAACAGCCCGGACTCGCCGAGCGTGGTGATGAGCGTCAGCGTGGTCGAGGCGATGACCAGGTCCAGACCCCAGTGCGTGGTCGCCCCGAGCCCGCCCGCCTTGCCGCGCACCGCCGTCGGGAAGACCTCGGAGTTCACCAGCCAGATCGCGATGCCCAGGCTCGCGGCGAACGCCGCGATGTAGACGCACAGCGCCACCACGATCAGGACGCCGACCACCCCGCCCTGCGACGGCAGCAGGAACAGCACGACCAGCGCGACCAGCGCGGCGACGACGACGGCCAGCCCGCCGAGCAGCAGCGGCCGCCGTCCCCAGGAGTCGATGCGGGCCAGCGCGACCGCGGTGACCACGGTGTTGACCAGCCCGATCCCCACCGTCGCGAGGATCGCGCCGGTGTCGGAGCCGAACACCCCGGCCAGGATCGTGGGGGCGTAGTAGATGACGGCGTTGACCCCGACGAGCTGGTTGACCGCCGCCACCCCGATGCCGAGGGTGAGCGCGGGGCGCAGCGCCGGGCGGCGCAGGTCGGCCCAGCTCCAGCGGGCCTCCTCGCGGGCGGCGTCGCGGATCTCGGCGATCTCCGCCTCGGCCTCGGCCGGGGTGCGCCCGACCAGCGCGTCCCGGGCCTCGTCGACCCGGCCCCGCAGCACCAGCCAGCGCGGCGACTCCTGCGCGCGGACGAGCCCGACCAGCATCGCCAGCGCCGGGACGGCGGCCAGCGCGAGCGGCCAGCGCCAGCTCCCCGAGGCCGCGAACACCGAGTTGACCAGGTAGGACAGCAGGATACCGACGGTGATCAGGAGCTGGTTCATCGACACCAGCCGGCCGCGGGACTCCTTCGGCGCGATCTCGGCGATGTAGAGCGGCACGCACACCGAGGAGACCCCGATGGCCAGTCCGAGCACGACCCGGGCCGTGATCAGCACCCCGGTGCCCGGCGCCAGACCGGACAGCACCGCCCCGACCAGGAACACCGCGGCGACCCCCATCAGGGTGCGGCGACGGCCGAGGGCGTCGGTGATCGCACCGCCCGCGAGCGCGCCGACCAGCGCCCCCGCGAGCAGCGCCGCGACGACGGCCTGGCTGCCCGCCTCGCCGAGCCCGAACTCCGGCGCGAGGAACAGCAGCGCCCCGGAGATGACGCCGGTGTCGTAGCCGAACAGCAGCCCGCCGGCCGCGGCGACCGTCGTCGCCAGCCCGATCCCGCGGCCCCGCCGCACGTCCTGCCCGGTGCCGTCGCGTGCGGTCATCGCGCCCCCTCGTGCTCAGCCGTTCGCGTGTGCGTCTCGCAACGCCGGCCCAGGGTCGCCCGCGCGGGTCTCCCGTGTCCACCGGACGGGCGCACACAGGACCGGCCGGACGCGACGGGAGGGGGGATGGTCGCGTCCGGCCGGAGTCGGGTCCGGGGCCCGGTGGCCCCGGGGTGTGCGGGTCAGTTGCCCCCGCCGAAGGGGTTGATCCCGAAGGGCAGGTCCCCGGTGCCGCCGGAGCCGTTCTCCGGGACGGTGCGCGAGCCGTTCTCGGCGGTGGCCGCGGCGGTGTCGCGCACGGTGCCCAGGGTCACCGGGACCTCGCGGGCGCCGGAGCCGCTGCCGACGGTCAGCGTGACCTGCTGGCCGGGGGTGAAGTTGCCGACCCGCGCGATGAGGTCGGCGAAGCTCGACACCGGGTACTGGTTGACCTTGGTGACGACCTCGCCCGCCTTCAGGCCGGCCGCCGCCGCCGGCGAGTTCGGCTCGACGGTCGCGATCTGCGCGCCGGAGTCCTGGGCGCCCGCGGTGCCCGACGCCGACACCGAGCCCTGCACGCCGAGCTGCGGCTTGGTCGCGACGCCGTTGTCCATCAGCTCCTGGGCGACCCGCTTGGCGGTGTCGACCGGGATGGCGAACCCGAGCCCGATCGAGCCGGAGCTCTGGCCCGCGGTCGCGATCGCGGAGTTGATGCCGACGACCTGCCCGGCCAGGTTCACCAGCGGCCCGCCGGAGTTGCCCTGGTTGATCGGGGCGTCGGTCTGCAGGCCGTTGTAGACCACCGGCGCCTGGCCGTCGCCGCTCGCGGTGACGGTCCGGTTGAGCGCCGAGACGATGCCGGCGGTGACCGTGCCGGACAGGCCCTGCGGCGAGCCGTTCGCGACGACCTGCTCACCGACCTGCACGTTCGCGGACTCGCCGAGGGTCGCGGGCTTGAGGTTCGAGGCCCCCTGCAGCGCGATGACGGCGAGGTCGTAGCTGGGGGAGGTGCCGACGACCGTGGCGCGGTACTGCGTGCCGTCGGCGGTGGAGACGGTGATCTGCCCGCCGCTGCCGGCGCCGGACACCACGTGGTTGTTGGTGAGGACCTTGCCGTCGGAGGTCAGGACCACGCCGGACCCCTCGGCGACGCCCTGCGCGGTGCGGACCTGGATGTCGACGGTGCTGGGGGTGATGGCGGCCGCGGCGCCGGCGATCGAGCCGTCCGCGGGGGTGGCCGGGGTGCCCGGCGACGTCGCGGTGGTCAGCGTGGTGCTGCCCGACGAGCCGTCCATCAGCGCGTAGGCGCCGCCGAACCCGACGCCGCCGCCGACGAGGCCCGCGGCCAGCGCGACCGCGACCAGCCCGGCACCGAGGCGGCGCGGCGGCTTCGGCGCCGGCGCCTGCTGCGGGAACGGCGGGTACACCGAGGTCGGCGGGCTGCCCGCGCCGTACGCGGGGATGGTCGGGTTCGACGTGGTCGCCCACGGCGGGGGCGCCGGGGTGTCCTGCCGGCGGTGCTCGGTGTCGGTCACGGTGCTCGTCTCCTGCGTGCGGATGCCGTCGGCGTGCGCGACGTGGACGTCCTCGGTCCCGTCGGCACGCGGTGCGGGCCGGGTGGGGTCGGGGGCGCCGGCCGTGCCGGTGGTCCGTCCGTCGGAACGCTCGCCCGTTCCCAGCCCGTTCTCGGTCATGTCCGTACTGTGCGCCCCGAGCCTGAGACGACCCTGTGACCGCGCTGGGAATCGGTCGCGCATCGCGTGTGACCTGCCGGCACCGCCCTCGCGCGGGGCCTCAGGACAGCGCGCCGGCCACCACGAGGACCAGGCCGAGCACGGCCAGCGCGGCCCCGCCGCGGGCCCACAGCCGCTGGGCCCGCCGGTCGCGGCCGGTCAGCTCGGACTCGGTGCGGGTGGACAGCACGAACGTGCCCGTCGGGTCCTGCGGCGGCCGGACCACCAGCGGGCCGTCGCGGTCGTCGACCTCGCCGAGCACGTACATGCCCACCCCGGGACGCAGCACCCACTCCTGGCGCCGGTAGCCCAGGGTGCGGTCGCCGCCGCGGCCCGGGTCGTCCGCCGGGTCGAAGCGGTCGAGCACGCGCTCGACCGGCTCGGGGCGGCGCCCGCCGTGGTCGACGCCGACGGTGTGCCCGTCGCGCAGCAGCGCCCAGCCGTGCTCCGAGGCCCGCTCCGACACCGTCTCGGTGTAGGTCCGGGTGCGGGTCCGGCCCTCGTCGTCGCGCTCGCGGCGCTCGTAGCGGCGCTCCACCTTCTGGGCGTGCCACACGCACTCGACGCCCGCGAGCTCGGAGCGCAGCAGCCCCACCGGTGCGGGCGCGGTGGTCCCGACGACCTCGCAGACCAGCCGGAACGTGCCCGGCCGCCCGGCCAGGTCGGTCGCGACGGCGGCCCGGTCGAGCAGCTCGGGCACCCCGGGCGTCTCGGCCGCCATCATCGCGTGCACCCGGCGCTGGGTGCGCACCGCGAGCCAGAAGCAGCCCGCCGCGGCGAGCAGCGCGACGATCCCGATCCCGATCACGACCACGGAAACTAGCCGACGAGCTCCACGACGGTGGCGTTCGCCGTGCCCCCGCCCTCGCACATCGTCTGCAGCCCGTAGCGGATCCCGCGGTCGCGCATGTGGTGGACCAGCCGGGTCAGCAGGACCGTGCCGGACGCGCCCAGCGGGTGCCCGACGGCGATCGCGCCGCCGAGCGGGTTGAGCACCGCGTCGTCGGCGCCCAGCTCGGCCTGCCAGGCCAGCGGCACCGGGGCGAACGCCTCGTTCACCTCGAAGGCGCCGATGTCGCCGATCGAGAGCCCGGACCGCTTGAGCACCTTCTGCGTGGCCGGGATCGGGCCGGTCAGCATCCGCAGCGGGTCCGCACCGGACACCGCACCCGAGTGGTAGCGCACGATCGGGGTCAGGCCCAGCTCGCGGGCCCGCTCCGGGGTGGTCACCAGGACCGCGGAGGCGCCGTCGGAGATCTGCGAGCTGTTGCCGGCGTGGATCACACCGTCGGCGGAGAACGAGGGCTTCAGCCCGGCGAGGGTCTCCGGTGTCGTCCCGCGGCGCAGGCCCTCGTCGGCGGCGAACCCGGGCGCGCCGGGCACGGTGACGAGCTGGTCGTCGAACGCGCCGGCGTCGGCCGCGGCGGCCGCGAGGGCGTGGCTGCGGGCGGCGTAGTCGTCCAGGCGGGCCCGCGACAGGTTCCAGTCCCGCGCGATCCGCTCGGCGCCGACGCCCTGGTTGAAGTCGCCGTTCGGGAACTCCCCGGACTCGAGGTCGGCGCGGTAGCGCTCGCGGACCAGCGGGCCGTACGGGCGGCCCAGGTCGCGGCCGGCGCCCAGCGGCACCCGGGTCATCGACTCGACCCCGCCGGCGACGACGACGTCGTACTGCCCGGCGAGGACCATCCCGGCGGCGAAGTCGAACGCGGACTGGCTCGACCCGCAGGCCCGGTTCACCGTGACCCCGGGGACGGTCTCCGGCCAGCCCGCGGCGAGCAGCGCGTAGCGCCCGATCTGCGCGGCCTGGTCGCCGACCTGGTTGACGCAGCCCCACACGACGTCGTCGACGACGGCGGGGTCGATCCCGGTCCGCTCGGCCAGCGCGGTGAGCACGGCGGCGGAGAGGTCGACCGGGTGGACCTCGGACAGCGAGCCCTTCCGCTTGCCGATCGGTGTACGGACGGCGGCGCAGACGACGGCCTCGGGCACGGTGGGTCCTCCCTCTTCGGCGGCGACGCGGTCGGCGGTGACCGGTCGTTCGCGACGCTAAAGCATCACCGAGCCTGCCTCGCCGAGACCACCGTCACAAACCGGGCGCAGGAGTCGAGCCGGTCTGGATCGATGAGGTAACGTCACCGGCCGTACGCGAAGGGGAGTAGCTCCCAACGCTGCGCTCGACATACTGGTCCGCCGCGCCACACGACGGCCGACCCGGGTGCAGCGGCCTGACCACCACCAGGCGAGCGAGACCTTCGATCCGGACCATCCGGATCGAGGTCACCCGTACCCCTCGATCCGGTCGAGATCGAGGGATGGACATGGACGGATTCCTGATCGCGTTCGCGATCAGCTTCGGCGTCATCTTCGTGGCCGAGCTGGGCGACAAGTCGCAGCTCATGGCCCTCACGTTCGCCACCCGCTTCAAGGCGGTCCCGGTGCTGATCGGCATCACGATCGCCACCTCGGTGACCCACCTGGTGTCGGTCGCCGTCGGCTACGGCCTGGGCGCGTCGATCCCGACGGGCTGGATCGCGCTCGTCGCCGCGGTCGCCTTCCTGGTCTTCGGGGCCTGGACGCTGCGCGGCGACAGCCTCACCGACGACGAGGAGGCCAAGGCCAAGCGGGCCGGCGGGTCCGCCGTCGTCGCCGCGTCGGTCGCGTTCTTCCTCGCCGAGCTCGGTGACAAGACGATGCTCGCCACGATCACCCTGGCCGCCCAGCACGGAACGCTGTCCGGCTCGGTCGGCGTCTGGGCCGGGTCGACGGTCGGCATGGTCGCCGCGGACGCGCTGGCCATCGTCGTCGGGCGCCAGCTCGGCAAGCGGCTCCCGGAGCGCGCCATCTCCGTCGGCGCCGCGGTGATGTTCTTCGTGTTCGGCGGCTGGCTGCTCGTGGAGGCCGTCCCGCAGGTGTGGGGCGAGGGCGCCTGGGGCCGGTTCTTCGACGCGCTGGGCCACCAGGGCCTCGGCTGGGCCGCGCTCGCGCTGGGCGTGCTGGCCGTCGCGACCGCGCTGTGGTTCCGCGCCCGGGCGCACCGCGACCGCGGCGAGCGCCGCCTCGACGTCGCCCGCACCCCGGGCAGCCCCGCCTGGTGGGCCCGCGCGCTGTTCGTCCTGGCCGCGGTGCTCGGCTTCGGCGCGCCGGTGCTCGTCGCGCTCGACGTGCTGGAGCCGATCTCGGTGCTGGCCCGCCCGGCCGTCGCCGTCGTGGGCGCGGGGCTGCTGCTGCTCGGGTTCGCCGTCGTCGCGGTGTCGATGCTGCAGCTCGGGACGGTGTGGCGGCGCTCGGCGACCGAGGCCGGGCAGGCGGCCGCCGGTGACCCGGAGGCCGCGCGCCGCCCGGTCCTGGCGACCGGCGGGCTCTACCGCCGCGTCCGCAACCCCGCGCTGACCGGGCTGATCGTCGGCTGCGCCGGGATGCTGTTCATGGCCCCGACGCTGCTCGGCGTGCTCGCCGGGGTGCTGATCGTGGTCGCCGTGCAGATCCAGGCCCGTGCGGTCTACGAGCCGGGCCTGGGCAGCGCGCTCGGCCCGGAGTACGACGACTACCGCCGCCGGACCGGCCGGTTCCTGCCCCGGGTGCGCGCCGAGCGCACCGCGGACGGGGAGGGGGACCGGACCCGCGTCGGCTGACCCGTGCGGTCCGGGCGGCGCCCGCCCCGGGGAGCAGGGCGGGCGCCGGTCGGGTCAGGAGTACCAGGTCGGCTCGGGGAGCTCGTCGCGCAGCACCCACGCCCCGACCTCGCGCCGCTTGTAGGCGACCGGGTCGTGCAGGGTGTGGGTCCGCACGTCGCGCCAGAACCGGTCGAACCCGTGGCCGGACGCCGTCGCGCGGGCCCCGAGCCCCTCGAACACCGCCGAGGTGACCTCCAGGGCGACCTCGGTGGCGCGGGCCTTCAGCGCGGCGACCCGGACCTCGTGCTCGCCGCGCTGCTGCGCGGTGACGGTCCAGGCGTCGCGGTGCAGGGCCAGCGACTCGTCGGCGACGGCGTCGGCCAGCGCCTCGACCGCCCAGAGCTTGGCGGTCAGGTCGCCGTACAGGTCGAGCTGGTAGGGCTCGTCGACGGCGCGCTCGTGGCCGCCGTGCAGCCACGGCCGGGTCACCGTGCGGGTCCAGGCGGCGGCCGACTCCAGCGCGCCCCGGGCGATGCCGAGGTAGAAGTCCACGAACACCAGCTGGATGATCGGCACGTTGAGGGTGTTGTAGACGCGCGGCCGGAACACCCGGTCGACGAACCCGGCCGCCGCGGCCCACGGCACGCGGACGTCGGTGACGGTGACACTGCCGCTCTCGGTGAGCCGCTGGCCGATGTTGTCCCAGTCCCCGGCGTAGGAGATGCCGTCCTGGTGGCTCGGGACGATCGCGAAGACGTGGGTGCCGGTCCCCTCGATCACCCCCTCCAGCACGGTGACGTCGGAGACCCGGCTGCCGGTGGAGAAGCTCTTGCGCCCGTTCCAGACGAGCTCGTCGCCCTCCTCGCGGATGACGAGGTCGCCGTCGCGGGGGTTGACGGCGCCGCCGAAGAACCACCGCTCGCGGGTCGCCTGCGCCTCCACCGCCTCGATCTGCTCGGGCGTCCCGACGAGGCGGGCCGCCCAGAACCAGAGCAGGTGGTAGCCGAGCAGCTGGCCGATCGAGCCGTCGCCCGCGGCGACCTCGCGGATCACCCGGTGGGCGAGCGGCCACTCCTGCCCGCCGCCGCCGTGCTCGACCGGGCCGAGCAGGGTGACCAGCCCGGAGTCCTTCAGCAGCGCCACCTCGGCGTGGGGGGTGGCGCCGGCCTTCTCGCGGGCGGCGGCGTCGCGCTCCAGGACGCGGCGGACCTCGCGGGCGCGCTGCAGCCACCCGGCACGGTCGGCCGGGGCGGCGCCCCAGTCGACGGTCTCGGTGACGACGGTGTCGGGCCGGTTCTCGGTCGTGGTCATGTGGTGTCTCCTCGTCGTGGGGGTGCGGGTCCGCGGGCCGGGGCCGCACCGGTGCGCCGTGCCGGCGGCACGAGGGCGCGCCGGGACGCCCGCGCGACGGCGCGGGAACGCGTGCGCCCGATCCCGGCGGAATGCGCACGGGAATCGCACGGGAATCGCACGGAATGCGCGTGCCGGCGGGCGGTGCGGCGGTGCGGGGACCGGGACCCGGATGGGTGCGGGTACCGGGCGGTCACCGCCGGGACGGGTGTCCCGGCGGCCGCGGCGCAGCTCGGGAGCGGTGCGCCGCGGGAGGGACGGTCACCGACAGAGCGAGGAGGTCACCCGGGACAGGTCGACGTGACGTCGACGGGTGAGGGCGGTGAACAGCACGTGCCCAGTCTTCGGGGACGGGCCGGGAGAAGTCAACGAGACGTTCCCGGAAATGGGAACGCGCGCACCTGTCCGGTCAGGACGGTGCGCGGACCGGCGGGGCCGGGGACGCCGACGGGCCCGGCGAGAACGCTCGCCGGGCCCGTCGGGCAGGGGTGCGGTCAGACGGTGAGCGCCTGCGGCTCGCGGGCGGCGAGCTCCGCCTCCTTCTCGCGGATGATCGGCAGCACGTTCGCGCCGAAGTACTCGACCTCCTCCTGGAAGTGCAGGAAGCCCAGCAGCAGCAGGTTCGCGCCGCGCCGCTTGTACTCGATGGCGCGGTCGGCGATCTGCTCCGGGGTGCCGATCAGCTGGGTCTTGAAGCCGTCGTTGTACTGCACGAGGTCCTCGAACGAGGAGTCCGCCCACATGCCGCGCTTGTCGCCGGTGGAGTTGCCCGCCTGCTGGACGGCGTCGCGGAAGCCCTCGACGGCCGGCTTGTTGGCCTTCTCGATGATCTCGCGCAGGGTGTCGCGGGCCTCCTTCTCGCCGTCGCGGGCGATCATGAAGCCGTTGAGGCCGAACCGGACGGGCTGCAGCCGCTGGGCGGTCTTCGCGTGCCCGAGGACCTCCTCGACCTGCTCGGTGAAGCCGTCGTAGTCCTTGCCGTTGGAGAAGTACCAGTCCGACACGGTGCCGCCGTTGTACCGGGCGGCGGTCGAGTTGCCGCCCTGGAAGATCTCCGGGTGCGGGCGGCCGGGGACGTCGACCGGGCGGGGCTTGAGGTCGAAGTCGCGGACCCGGTAGAAGTCGCCGGCGAACTCCGCGCCGGCGTCGGAGGTCCAGATCTCGCGCAGCACCCGGATGAACTCGTTGCTGCGGCGGTAGCGCTCGTCGTGCTCGAGCCACGGCTGGCCCATCGCGGTGAACTCGGCCTTGAGCCAGCCGGAGACGACGTTGACCGCGATCCGGCCGTTCGTCAGGTGGTCGGCGGTGGCGACCCACTTGGCGAGCACCGACGGCTCCCACAGCCCGGGGTGGACGGCGGCGATCAGCTTGAGCCGCTCGGTGGCCAGGCCGAGGGCGAGCGAGAACGCGGTCGCCTCGTGCTGGTGGTCCGCGCCGTAGCTGGCCATGTAGCGGATCTGGGAGAGCGCGTACTCGAAGCCGTTGTTCTCGGCGGTCTGCGCGAGCTTCTTGTTGTACTCGAAGCCCCAGTCGGTGCGCTGCTCGATGGTGCTGGTGACCAGGCCGCCCGAGACGTTCGGGACCCAGTAGGCGAACTTCAGCGGCTCCTGGATCTGCGCGTTCAGGGTGGTGTCGAGCTCGTCGGACACGGTGGGTCTCCTCGGGATCGTCCGCCGGGTACGGCGGGACGGGGCGCGCGAGAGCGCCCGGAAAAAGGGGGAAAGAGAGAAAACGGACCTGGGACGCGTGATCAGCGACAGGCCTGGCTCACGACGACCTGGTGGTCGACGTGACGGCGACGCGTCAGCAGGAAACCGGTCACGCTTCCACCGAACAGGCGCGGCCCGGTCGTTGTCAACCGTGGGCGCGGGAGATCACGTCGTGTAGAGGTCCCCGTGCCGCGCGCGCAGCCGGTACTTCAGCACCTTGCCGCCGACGGTCTCGGGCAGCGCGTCGACCACGAGCACCGCCTTCGGCGTCTCGAACCCGGCGAGCCGCTCCCGGCAGTGGGCGATGAGGTCCGCGGGGTCGGGCTCGGCCCCCGGCGCGGGCACGACGACGGCGGTCACGGCCTCGCCCCACCGCTCGTGCGGCAGCCCGACCACCGCGGCCCGCGCGACGGCGGGGTGGGTGTGCAGCACCGCCTCCACCCGCATCGAGGACACGTTCTCCCCGCCGGTCTTCACGATGTCCTTGTACCGGTCGACCATGACGCGCAGGCCGTCGTCGTCGACGAGGGCGGAGTCCCCGGAGTGGAACCAGCCGCCGCGGAACGCCTCGCGCGTCGCGTCCGGGTCGCGGTAGTAGCCGGCCGTCATCACGGGGGAGCGGTAGACGGCCTCGCCGGGCTCGCCGCGCACCGGCTCGCCGAGCTCGTCGACGACGTCGGAGGCGAGCAGGCCGCTGGGGACGCCGACGTAGTTGACCGACGGGGCGCTCGCGGCGTGGGTGTCCGGCCGGCGGCTCGGCCAGAACCGGTGGCACGCGATGGCCTCGGTCTGCCCGAAGATCCCCAGCGTCACCAGGCCGGGGGCGCACCGGCGCTCCAGGCGCCGCAGCAGGTCGGGGGACAGGGCGCCCCAGCCGTAGACGAGCGTGGTCAGCGCGGACCAGTCGAGGTCCGGGTCGGCGTCGAGGGTGTCGGCGAGCAGCCCGGCGAACTGCGGCGACCCGGCCCAGAGCGCGGTCGCGCGGTGCGCCGCGACGGCCGCGGCGACGTCGGCCGGTACCGGGCGGCGACCCAGCACGACCGCGCCGCCGGCGAGCAGCGCCGCGTTCGGGAAGATGACGTCGCCGACGTGGTAGACCACCGGCAGGAACGTGGCGAGCACGAGGTCGGTCTCGTGGCGCAGCCCGCGCGAGAGCGACAGCGCGAAGTTCAGCCCGGCCGTCTGGGCGTACTGGTGGGAGATCATCACCGCCTTGGGCAGCGCGGTGGTGCCCGAGGTGAACAGCAGCTCGTACACGTCGTCGCCGTGGATCGCGACGTCCGGCTCGGTGTCCGGCAGGCCGTCCAGCAGCGCGGTGAACGACGGCGAGCCCGCGACCGGGCCGCCGCCGATCGTGATCGTGGCGCCGACGGCGAGCCCGCGCCCGGCGAACACGTCCGCCACCCGCGGCCACAGCTCGGCGTCGACCACGGCGAACCGGGGCCCGACCCGGTCGACGAGCGCGCCGAGGACGTCGGGGGCCAGCCCCGGGTTCACCGGCGCGGCGACCATCCCGGCCTTGGCGATCCCGATCTTGGCCAGGTACGCCTCGACGGAGTTCTCGCAGACCAGCAGCACCCGGTCGCCGGGCACCAGGCCCGCGGCGAGCAGGGCGTGGGCGAACATGTTCGCCGCGGCGTCGCCCTCCCGGGCGGTGACGGCGGCGAAGCGCCCGTCGCCGCAGGCGCCCGGCGCGGCGGTGAGCACGACCTGGTCCGGACGGCTCCAGGTCAGCCGCTCCAGGACGTCGCCGGCGCTGGTGCGCTCCCAGCGGTGGGTGGCGCGCCGCCCGCGCAGCGTCTCGACGTCGATCCCCTCCGGCGGCGCCGTGCCGTGGGGGTGCCGGGGCAGGCCCGCGGGGATCGTCTCGCTCATGGAGCCGGCTCCTTCGCCGTCGGGGACGGCCGCCACTATGGCGTGACGTGGACCACGCGGGCAAGGCCCGGAATCAACGGCGGTTCACTCCGGTGCGACCCGGCGCCGGCCCGCGGCCTCGACGCCGAGCAGCCCGTGGGCCAGCTGCGCCAGCAGCGCCGCGAGGTGGGCGTGGTCGAGCCCGCTGTGGAAGAACAGCGTCGACTGGATCGCGCCGACGCAGGCGTGGACCAGCACGCGCAGCTCGCCGTCGGCGAGGTCGGGGCGCAGCGGTGCCAGCACGTGCACCCAGTCCTCGACGTGGTGGCGCTGCCGGCGGCGCAGCGCGCGGCGCGCGTCCTCGGGCAGGGTGTGCGCCTCGCCGTAGTAGACGGCGAACTCCGCGCGGTTCTCCACGACGAGCCGGATGTGGTCGTCCACCAGCACGGACAGCGTCTCGCGGTCGCCGCGCCCGGCCGCGAGCGCGGCGGCCGCCGACGCCTCGAGCCGGCCCATGCCGCGGTCGAGCAGGGCGAGCAGCAATGCCTCCTTGGAGGAGAAGTGCCGGTAGACGCCGGACCCGACGATGCCGGCCTCGGCGCCGATCTCGGCCATCCCGACGGCGTGGAACCCGCGTCCGGCCGCGAGCCGCGCCGCGGCCTCCAGGATCCGCTCGCCGCGGTCCGGGTCCCGGCGGCGGGTCGGTCCGTCGGTCGCGGAGGTGCTCCGGCTCGGCATCTGGTCAGCATGGCAGCCGCACGGTACGGTCCGCCACAAGTGAACCGCTGATCACTAGGAGTCGGTGTGGACTTCGGCGAGACCGACGAGGAACGCGACCTGCGGGCGGCCGTGGCGGCCATCGCGGGGAAGTTCGGCAGCGAGTACTACCTGCGCTGCGCCCGGGAGGGCCGGCACACCCACGAGCTGTGGACGGCGATGGGCGAGGCCGGGTTCCTCGGCGTCAACGTCGCCGAGTCCTACGGCGGCGGGGGCGGCGGGCTCGTGGAGCTGTCGGTGGTGTGCGAGGAGGCCGCCGCGCAGGGCGCCCCGCTGCTGCTGGTGCTGGTCTCCGCGGCCATCTCGGCCGAGGTGATCGGCGAGTTCGGCTCCGAGGAGCTGCGCCGGCGCTGGCTGCCCGGCCTCGCCGACGGCTCGACCAAGGTCGTCTTCGCGATCACCGAGCCGGACGCGGGGTCCAACACCCACCGGATGGCGACCCGCGCCGAGCGCGACGGCGACGACTGGGTGCTGCACGGCACCAAGCACTACATCTCCGGCACCGACGACGCCGAGGCCGTCCTCGTCGTCGCCCGCACCGGGCGCGGCGAGGGCGGCCGGGCGCAGCTCAGCCTGTTCGTCGTGCCCGTCGACAGCCCCGGGCTGGTCCGCACGCCGCTGCCGGTCGACCTGATCGCGCCGGACAAGCAGCACGTCCTGCACTTCGACGGCGTCCGCGTCCCGGCCGGGAACCTGGTCGGCGCCGAGGGCGACGGCTTCCGCCAGGTCTTCCGCGGGCTCAACCCCGAGCGCATCACCGGCGCCGCGCTCGGTGTCGGCATCGCCCGCTTCGCGCTGGGCAGGGCCGCCGAGTACGCCCGCACCCGCCAGGTCTGGGACGTCCCGATCGGCGCCCACCAGGGCGTCGCGCACCCGCTGGCGCGGGCCCGGATCGAGACCGAGCTGGCCGCGCTGATGACCCGCAAGGCGGCCTGGCTGCACGACCGCGGGATGCCCGCGGGCGAGGAGTCCAACATGGCCAAGTACGCCGCCGCGGAGGCCGCGACGCACGCCGTCGAGGCCGCCATGCAGACCCACGGCGGCAACGGGCTGGCCGCCGAGTACGGGCTGATCCCGTACTGGGGGATGGCCCGGCTCATGCAGGTCGCGCCGGTGAACCGCGAGATGATCCTCAACCACGTCGCCCAGCACGGGCTCGGCCTGCCGCGGTCGTACTGATGGACCGCCTGCAGCGCAACCTCATCGGCCGGGTCAACGTCGCCGACGCGCTGACCCGCAGCGCGGCCGCGCGACCGGCGCAGGTCGCCGTCGTCGACGGCGACCGGTCCCTGACCTACCCCGAGCTCGACGCCTGGGTGTCGCGGCTGGCCCGCGGCCTGGCCGCCCGCGGGTACGCCCGCGGCGACGCGCTGGCGCTGGCCTCGGGCAACAGCGCGGAGTTCCTCGCCGTCTACTACGCCTGCGCCCGCCTGGGCCTGGTGTGCGTGCCGGTCAACCCGGGCTGGCGCCCCGACGAGGTCGCCTGGGTGCTCGGCCACTCCCGGGCCCGCGGGATCGTCGTCGAGTCCCAGCTGGTGGCGGCGCTCGCCCCGGCGTGGGCGCAGGTGCCCGCGGTCGCGGACGTGTTCGTCGCCCCCGGGACCGGCGGCCCGTCCGGCGGCGGGACCCCGCTGGCGGAGCTGGAGACCGGCGGCGGCCCGGTCGAGGTGCTCGTCGAGGACCGCGACCCGCTGTCCTACCTCTACACCTCGGGCACCACGTCGTTCCCCAAGGGCGTCGCGACCTCGCACCTGGCGATCACCATGGAGTCGTTCTCCGCGGCGCTGGACTCGGGCTGGTCGGCGGCCGACCGGTTCCTGGCGATGATGCCGATGTTCCACACCGCGCAGCTGAACGCGTTCTGCACGCCCGCGGTGCTCCTCGGCGCGACGATCCACGTGGCCCGCGGCTTCGAGCCGGGCGCGTTCCTCGACACGGTCGAGTGCGAGCGGATCACCCAGGTGTTCGGGCTGCCGATGATGTACCGGGCCGCGCTGGAGCACGCGTCGTTCGCCGGGCGCGACCTGTCGTCGCTGCGCCGCGCGGTGTACGCGATGGCGCCGATGCCCGAGCCGCTGATCCGGGCCTGCCTCGACGGGTTCGGCTGCGACTTCGCGCTGCTGTTCGGGCAGACCGAGATGAGCCCGTGCACGACGCTGTTCCGCCCCGAGCACCAGCTCAGCCACGTCGGCGCCGTCGGCACCCCGATCACCGGGGTGCAGGTCGCGATCATGGACGAGGGCGGCGCGCTGCTCGGTGCGGGCGAGCAGGGCGAGATCGTCTACCGCGGGCCGTCCACCATGACCGGCTACCTCGACGACGAGGCGGCCACCGACGAGGCGTTCCGGCACGGCTGGTTCCACTCCGGGGACATCGGGTCCTTCGGCGAGGACGGCGTGCTGTGGTTCGCCGACCGCTCCAAGGACGTCATCAAGACCGGCGGGGAGAACGTCGCGTCGCTGGAGGTCGAGCGCGCCGTCCACGCCGCCGCCCCGGACGTCGCGGAGGTGGTCGTCGTCGGGCTGCCGCACGCGCGGTGGAGCGAGGCGGTCACCGCGGTCGTCGTGCCCCGCCCGGGCGCCACGATCGACCCGGACGCCCTGGTCGCCGCGCTGAAGGGGCACCTCGACGGCTACAAGGTGCCGAAGTCGGTGATCGTCGTCGACGAGCTGCCGCGCACCTCCACCGGGAAGATCCGCAAGAACGTCGTGCGCGACGCGCACACCGGCCACTACGGAGGGCGCTGATGCCGGTCCTGCGTTCCGCACTCGACACCGGGTCCGCGGAGTACGCCCGCAACCGGGCCGTGCAGCTCGACGCGATCGCCGCGCTGGACGCCGAACTGGAGAAGGTCGTCGCCGGGGGCGGCGAGCGGTACACCGCGCGCCACCGCGACCGCGGCAAGCTGCCGGTCCGCGAGCGTCTGGAGCTGCTGCTCGACCCGGACTCGCCGTTCCTGGAGCTGTCCGCGCTCGCCGCCTGGGGCACCGACTTCACCGTCGGCGCGTCGATCCTCACCGGCATCGGCGTGGTGTCCGGCGTGGAGGTCGTCGTGATCGGGCACGACCCGACCGTGCGCGGCGGGGCGATGAACCCGTACTCGCTGCGCAAGACGCTGCGCGCGCTGGAGATCGCGCGGCTCAACCGGCTGCCGGTGGTCAACCTCGTCGAGTCCGGCGGGGCCGACCTGCCCACCCAGGCCGAGCTGTTCGTCCCGGCCGGGCGGATCTTCCACGAGCTGACCGAGCTCTCGTCGCTGGGCATCCCGACCGTCGCGCTGGTGTTCGGCAACGCCACCGCGGGCGGCGCGTACGTGCCCGGCATGTGCGACCACGCGGTGCTGGTCGACAAGGGCGCCAAGGTGTTCCTCGGCGGGCCGCCGCTGGTGCGGATGGCGACCGGCGAGGACGCCGACGACGAGTCCCTCGGCGGCGCCGGGATGCACTCGCGCGTCTCGGGGCTCTCGGACCACTTCGCCGTCGACGAGCCGGACGCGATCCGGATCGGCCGCGACATCGTCGCCCGGTTCAACTGGCGCAAGCTCGGGCCCGCCCCGGCCGCCGCGCCCGCCGACCCGGTGCACGACCCGGAGGAGATCCTCGGGCTGCTCCCGCCGGAGTCGAAGATCCCGTTCGACCCGCGCGAGGTGCTCGCCCGCGTCGTCGACGGCTCGGAGTTCGACGAGTACAAGCCGCTGTACGGGACGAGCCTGGTCACCGGCTGGGCGCGGATCCACGGCTACCCGGTCGGCGTGCTCGCCAACCACCGCGGCGTGCTGTTCAGCGAGGAGGCCAAGAAGGCCACCGAGTTCATCCTGCTCGCCAACCAGACCGACACCCCGCTGGTGTTCCTGCAGAACACCACCGGCTACATGGTCGGCACCAGCTACGAGCAGGGCGGGATCATCAAGGACGGCGCCAAGATGATCAACGCCGTCACCAACTCCACGGTGCCGCACCTGACGGTCAACATGGCGTCCTCGTTCGGGGCCGGGAACTACGGCATGTCCGGGCGCGCCTACGACCCGCGCCTGATGTTCGCCTGGCCGAGCGCCAAGCTCGCGGTGATGGGCGCCGCCCAGCTCGCCGGGGTCATGTCGATCGTCGGGCGGGCCTCGGCGGCGAGCCAGGGCCGGCCCTACGACGAGGCGGCCGACGCCGCCCGGACCGCGGCGATCGAGGCCCAGATCGAGGCCGAGTCGCACGCGTTCCACATCACCGCACGGCTCTACGACGACGGCATCGTCGACCCCCGCGACACCCGCACCGTGCTGGGCATGTCGCTGTCGGCGGTGCACAACCAGCGGATCGAGGGGCGCCGGGGCTTCGGCGTCTTCCGGATGTGAGCGCCATGATCACCAAGCTCCTGGTCGCCAACCGCGGCGAGATCGCCGCGCGCGTGCAGCGGACCGCGCACCGGCTCGGCATCGCCACCGTCGCGGTGTTCTCCGACGCCGACGCCGGCGCGCCGTTCGTCCGCACCGCCGACGAGGCGGTGCGCCTGCCCGGCACCGCCCCGGCCGACACCTACCTGCGCGGCGACCTCGTGGTCGCCGCGGCGCTGGCCACCGGCGCCGACGCCGTCCACCCGGGGTACGGGTTCCTCTCGGAGAACGCCGGCTTCGCCCGGGACTGCGCGGCCGCCGGCCTGACGTTCGTGGGGCCGTCGCCGGAGGCGATCGCGGCGATGGGCTCCAAGGTCGAGGCGAAGGCGCTGATGGCCGCGGCCGGGGTGCCGGTGCTGCCCGGCGTCACCGTCGGGCCGGACACCGACCTCGCCGCGGCGGGCGCCGAGGTCGGGTTCCCGCTGCTGGTCAAGGCGGCCTACGGTGGCGGCGGTCGCGGGATGCGGGTCGTGCACGAGCCCGCCGGGCTGGCCGCCGCGGTGGAGTCCGCCCGCCGCGAGGCCGCCGCGGCGTTCGGCGACGGCCTGGTGTTCCTGGAGCGCTTCCTGGTCGACCCGCGCCACGTCGAGGTGCAGATCCTCGGCGACGCCCACGGCGCCGTCGTGCACCTGTTCGAGCGGGAGTGCTCCATCCAGCGCCGCTACCAGAAGATCGTGGAGGAGTGCCCGTCGCCTGCGGTGACCCCGGAGCTGCGCGCCGAGCTGGGCAAGGCGGCCGTCGCGGCGGGCGAGGCGATCGGCTACACCGGGGCGGGGACCGTCGAGTTCGTGCTCGACCGCTCCGGCGACGGGTTCTTCTTCCTGGAGGTCAACACCCGGCTGCAGGTGGAGCACCCGGTCACCGAGCTCGTCACCGGGCTGGACCTGGTCGAGGAGCAGATCCGGGTCGCCGAGGGCGCCCCGCTCGGCCCGCGGGTGCGCGACGCGACGATCACCGGGCACGCCGTCGAGGTGCGGCTCTACGCCGAGACCGTCACCGCCGGGGGCGACCACCTGCCCGCGACCGGCACCGTCGCCCGCTTCGACGTGGGGGGCCCGGTGCGCGTGGACACCGGCGTCGAGGACGGGTCGGTGGTGTCCCCGCACTACGACCCGATGCTCGCGAAGGTGATCGCGCACGGGCCGGACCGGGCGTCGGCGGCGCGCGCGCTCGCCCGGTCGCTGGCCGGGGCGTCGCTGCACGGGGTCGCCACCAACCGCGATCTGCTCGTCGGGATCCTGCGCTCGCCCGCGTTCCTCGCCGGGGACACCGACACCGGGTTCCTCACCCGGCACGACCCGCGCGCGCTCGGCGCGGGCACCGTCGCCGACGACGGCGCCCGGCACGCCGTCGCGGCCGCGCTCGCCCTGCAGGCCGCGCACCGCCGCGACGCGACCGTGCTGGCGGGCATGCCCTCGGGCTGGCGCAACGTCGGCGGCGCCGCCCGGCGGGTGACGTTCCGGCGCGGGGACCGGGAGACGACCGTCGCCTACCGGCTGCGCCGCGACGGCGCGGACCTGTCCGTCGACGGCGAGGCGCTGGCGGCCGTCCCGGTGTCGGTGACACCGGACGAGGTCGTCCTGGAGGTCGCCGGCGTGCGCCGCACCTACGCCGTGCACGACACCGGCACGACGTCCTGGGTGGACGGGCCCGACGGCTCCCTCGCCCTGGAACGGGTGCCGCGCTTCGCCGACCCGAACGCCGTCGCGCACGCCGGGTCGCTGCTCGCCCCGATGCCCGGCTCGGTGGTCCGGGTCCTCGCCGCGGCCGGCGACCCGGTCACCGCCGGGCAGCCGCTGGTCGTGCTGGAGGCGATGAAGATGGAGCACACCGTCGCCGCGCCCGGTGACGGCGTGCTCGGTGAGCTGCGCGTCGCCGCCGGCGACCAGGTCGACGCCGGGCAGGTGCTGGCCGTGGTCACCGGGCCGGAGGACGCGTCGTGAGCGTCCGCTACGAGCTCGACGGCCCCGTCGCGTGGCTGACCATCGACCGCCCCGGGGCCCGCAACGCGCTGTCGGCCGAGGTCCGCGCCGGGCTGTGGGCCGGTGTGCGCCGCTTCAACGACGACGACTCCGCCGCCGTGCTCGTCCTGACCGGGGCGGGGGACCGGGCGTTCTGCGCCGGCGGGGACCTCAAGGAGATGGCGTCGACGGCGCTGACGGTCCCGCCGCCGGACTTCCTGCCCCAGTTCGGGCGCAACGTCGACGTGCCCAAGCCGACGATCGCCGCCGTCAACGGCGCCGCCGTCGCCGGGGGCTTCCTGCTCGCCCAGCAGTGCGACCTCGTCGTCGCCGCCGAGCACGCGCGCTTCGCGGTCAGCGAGGTGAAGGTGGGGCGCGGCTCGCCGTGGGCGGCGCCGCTGTCCTGGCTGGTTCCGCCGCGCCTGGCCTGCGAGATCCTGCTGACCGGCGACCCGATCGACGCGCACCGCGCGCTGGCGGCCGGGCTGGTCAATCGGGTCGTGCCGGGCACGGAGCTGCGCGCGGCCGCGCAGGACCTCGGCGAGCGGATCGCGGCGAACGCGCCGCTGTCGGTCGCGGCGGCCAAGCGCACCGCGTACCTGTCCGCCTCCTACCCGCGCGAGCGGGCCTACGAGCGGGCCGAGGAGATCTGGGAGCCGGTCTACCGCTCGCAGGACGCACAGGAGGGGCCCGCCGCGTTCGCCGACCGGCGGCCCCCGGTCTGGAAGGGACGCTGAATGCCGGTCTCGATGCAGGCGCTCGCCGACGACCTCGCCGCGGAGTCCGCGGACCTGCGGGTGCTGCTCGCGCCGCTGCCGGACGAGGACTGGCGCCGGGACACCCCGGCCGTGGGCTGGACGATCGGGGACCAGGTGTCGCACCTGGCGCACTTCGACGACGTCGCCGTGCGGTCGGCGACCGACCCCGACGCGTTCCGCGCCGACCTCGCGCGCATCGCGGCCGCGGGCGGCGTCGACCCGGACACGATCGCCGCCGGGTACCGGGACCTGTCCGGGGCCGCGCTGCTCACCTGGTTCGACGACGCCCGCGGCCGCCTCGTCGAGGTGTTCCGCGGGCTCGACCCGTCGCTGCGGGTGCCGTGGTTCGGCCCGCCGATGAGCGCGGCGTCGTCGCTGACCGCGCGGATCATGGAGACCTGGGCGCACGGGCAGGACGTCGCCGACACCCTCGGCGTCACGCGGGAGCCGACGGCGCGGCTGCGCCACGTCGCGCACATCGGCGTCGGCGCCCGGGCGTTCAGCTTCGCCGCGCACGGCAGGCCCGTCCCCCCGGAGCCGGTGCGGGTGGAGCTGGCCGCCCCCGGCGGGGACACCTGGACGTGGGGCCCGCCCGACGCCGCCGACCGCGTCACCGGCCCGGCACTGGACTTCTGCCTGGCCGTCACCCAGCGCCGGCACCGCGACGACGTCGACCTGGCCGTCACCGGCCCCGCCGCGACGGCGTGGGTGGGGATCGCGCAGGCCTTCGCCGGGGCACCCGGCACCGGGCGGGCGAGGGGGGCGCACCGGTGACGCGCCCGGTCCGGATCGGCAACGTCTCCGGCTTCTACGGCGACCGCCCCGAGGCCGCCCGCGAGATGGTGGAGACCGGCGACGTCGACGTCGTCTGCGGGGACTACCTCGCCGAGCTCACCATGCTGATCCTGGCGAA
Source organism: Pseudonocardia spirodelae (assembly GCF_037727765.1). Classification (NCBI taxonomy): domain Bacteria; kingdom Bacillati; phylum Actinomycetota; class Actinomycetes; order Pseudonocardiales; family Pseudonocardiaceae; genus Pseudonocardia; species Pseudonocardia spirodelae. Next base: position 313,652 of record NZ_JBBJUP010000004.1, read on the forward strand.
GGCGCAGGCCCGCGAGGGCGGCGTCGGCTGGGCGCGCACCTTCCTCTCCCAGGTCGAGCAGATCCTCGGGACCTGCGTGCGGCGCGGGATCCGGATCGTCGCCAACGCAGGCGGGCTGGACCCGGCGGGCTGCGCCGCCGCCGTGCGCGAGGTCGCCGGGCGGCTCGGGATCGACGCCCGTGTCGCGCACGTCGAGGGCGACGACCTGCGTGGCGACCTGGGCGCGGTCGTCCCGCCGGTCACCGGGGACCCGGTCTCGGCCAACGCCTACCTCGGCGGGTGGGGGATCACCGCCGCGCTGGCCGCGGGGGCCGACGTCGTCGTCACCGGGCGGGTCACCGACGCCGCGCTGGTCAGCGGGCCGGCCGCGTGGTGGCACGGCTGGGGCCCGGGCGACCTCGACGCGCTGGCCGGCGCCGTCGTCGCCGGGCACGTGATCGAGTGCGGCCCCCAGGCCACCGGCGGCAACTACCCGTTCCTCGACGAGATCACCGACCGCCGCTACCCCGGCTTCCCGATCGCCGAGGTCGCCGCCGACGGCAGCAGCGTCATCACCAAGCCGGACGGCAGCGGCGGGCTGGTCTCCGTCGGGACGGTCACCGCGCAGCTGCTCTACGAGATCGGCCCGCCGGCCTACCCCGGCCCGGACGTCACCACGCACTTCGACACCGTCCGCCTCGAACCGGCCGGCGAGCACCGGGTCGCGATCGGCGGGGTCCGCGGCACCCCGCCCCCGCCGACGCTGAAGGTCGCCCTCAACGACGACGCGGGCCACCGCAACACGATGACCCTGGTCCTGACCGGTCTCGACGTCGAGGCCAAGGCCGCGCACGCCGAGCAGCTGCTGTTCGGGATCATCGACCGGTCCGCCTTCGACGAGGTCGACGTGCGGCTGCTGCGCTTCGACCACCCGGACGCGGCGGGCAACGCCGAGGCCACCGCGCACCTGCGGATCACGGTCAAGGGGCGGGACCGGCGCACCGTCGGGCGGGCGTTCTCGAACGCGACGATGCAGCTCGCGCTCGGCGGGTACGCCGGGTTCCACACGACCACACCGCCGACCGACGCCTCGGCGTTCGGGGTGTACCGGCCCGCCGCGGTGCCGCGCGCGGCGGTGACCCACACGGTGGTGCTGCCCGACGGGACCCGGCACGTGGTCCCCGACCCGCCGGAGACCGCCGCCGTACCGGGGCCGGGCCCACGGCCGCCCGGCGGCGCGCCGCGCGGGGACGGGCCGGGCGCGGGGGCGACCCGGCGGGTCCCGCTCGGGACGGTCGCGGGTGCCCGGTCCGGGGACAAGGGCGGCGACGCGAACATCGGCGTCTGGGCCCGCGACGACGCCGCGCACGCCTGGCTCGACGCGTACCTCACCCCGGAGCGGGTGCGAGAGCTGCTCGGTGCGGAGGCCGCGGGGCTCGGGGTCGCGGTGCACCGGCTGCCGAACCTGCGCGCGGTCAACGTCGTCGTGCACGGGCTGCTCGGCGACGGCGTCGCCAGCTCGACGCGGCCCGACCCGCAGGCCAAGGGGCTGGGGGAGTACCTGCGCAGCCGTCTCGTCGACGTCCCGGTGGAGCTGCTCGGCTGACCCGCCCTCAGCCGACGTGGACGACCGGGCGGCGCGCGAGGTCCGGCTCGGCCTCGCGCAGGATCTCCCGGGTGATCGGGGCGACCTCGCCGACGCCGGTGAACAGGTAGCGCCCGAAGTGCGACACCGGGTTGCCCTCGGTCCAGTCGAAGTAGATGTGCGGTGCGGTGCCGCCGACGTCGCGCAGGTGCAGCAGCAGGGCCGCGATGGCGTTGGGGACCGAGGGCGCCGCCGTCGTCAGGACCCGGTAGGGGCCGCGCCGCTGCCCGTGCACGACGATGCCGGACTCGAACTCCGACGGGTCGGTGACGGTCACCTCGACGAGCACCACGCGCTCCGGGGAGGGGATGTGGTGGTCCTCGGCCTCCTCGGCGAGCTTGGCGCGGTACTCCTCGTCGCGGGCGGCGCTGTCGCGCTCGCCGGGACGGGGCTCGTGCGCGACCAGCCGCAGCGGGCGGCCGTCGCCGGAGCACTCGTCGAGGAACCCGAGCGCGGTGTCGTCGAGCTCGACCTCGGTGACGCGCAGCTCGAAGGCGCGCAGCGTGCGCGACGCCAGTGACACCAGCAGGATCCCGCCGATGAAGCAGGCGGCGATCTTCACTCCCTCCGGCCGCTCCACGATGTTGGCGATCGTCGTGTAGACGAACACCACCGCGATCACGGCGAACCCGGCGACCACCGGACGCCTGCTGGAGCGCCGCGCGGACAGCGCGACGGCGACGGCCGCGGAGGTCATCAGCACCAGCACCCCGGTGGCGTAGGCGCCGCCCTGGGCGTCGACGTCGGCGTCGAAGAGCAGGGTGACCACGAACGCGACGACGAGCACGACCAGCACCAGCGGGCGTGCCGCCCGCGCCCAGGACGGCGCCATGCCGTAGCGGGGCAGGAACCGCGGCACCAGGTTCAGCAGCCCGGCCATCGCCGAGGCCCCGGCGAACCACAGGATCGCGATCGTGGCCAGGTCGTAGACCGTGCCGAACACGTTCCCCAGGTCGCGGTGGGCCAGGTAGGCCAGCGCCCGCCCGTTCGCCTGCCCGCCGGCGGCGAACTCCTGCTCGGGGATCAGCAGCACGGTGACCACGCTGGAGGTCACGAGGAAGGTGCTCATGATCGTCGCGGCGGTGGTGAGCAGCCGCCGGGTGCCGGCGATGCGGCCCCGCGGGTCCTCCTCGGTGTCGCCGTCGCGGCCGCGGACCAGCGGCATCACCGACACGCCCGTCTCGAAGCCGGACAGGCCCAGCGCCAGCTTCGGGAACACGACCAGCGCGACCGCCACCACCAGCAGCGGGTCGGGGTAGCGCGAGACCAGCAGCGCCGACCAGTCCGCGACGACGTGCGGCGCGGTCACGATCCGGGCCAGCCCGTCGACGACGACGACGGCGTTGAGGACCAGGTAGAGCGCGACCAGCCCGACCGCGATCCGGACGGCCTCGGAGAACCCGGCGAGGAACACCCCGCCGAGCAGCGCGAGCAGCAGCAGCGTGATCGGCACGTTCTGCCCCTGCAGCACCGCGGGGGCCAGCGGGTTCTGCACCAGGTGCGCGGTCGCGTCGGCCGCGGACAGGGTCATGGTGATGAGGAAGTCGGTCGCCGCGAACCCCAGCAGGACCAGCACCGCCACCTTCCCGCGCCAGCCGGGCAGCAGCCGCTCCAGCATCGCCACCGAGCCCTCGCCGTGCGGGCTCTCCCGGGCCACGCGGCGGTAGACCGGCAGCGCGCCGCACAGCGTCACGACGACCAGCACGACCGTCGCGACCGGGGACAGCACGCCGGCGGCGAGCGCCGCGATGCCCGGCTGGTAGCCCAGCGTGGAGAAGTAGTCCACGCCGGTCAGGCACATGACCTTCCACCAGGGGTGGCGCGGGTGCTCCGGCGCGGGCCGGGTGTGCGGGCCGTGCCGGTGCGGCCGGTGCGCGTCCTGCAGGAGCCAGTCGCCGACCCGGCTGCGCACCCGCCGCGGGCTCTCGGTGATCGCCACCCGCACAGGATTGCGCGACGACACGGTCGGCGTCGCGCCGGAGCGCCGATCCGGGCGGGCCCGGGGCTCAGCCCGCGGCGCCGGACGCGTCGCGGGCGGCGGCGACGCAGGAGGCGAGCGCCGCGGCGAGTGCGGGGTCCCCGCCGCCGCCGACGAGCGCGACCACCCGCGGGTCGACGCCGCGCACCTGCAGGAACCGGGCCCCGTCGCGGTGCGGGTCACCGGTGCGCCGGGCGACCGGGGAGTGCCCCACGGGGTGCAGCACCGCGGCCGTCATCAGCAGGTCCCGGTCGAGGCCGCGTTCCTGCGCCAGCGGGCGGGCCGCGATCGCCGCCCGCTGCGCGCGCTCCCACAGCTGCGGGCGCTGGTGGGCCAGCAGCGTCTCGGCGAGCGCGCGGGCGGCGTCGAACCCCATGCGGTGATCCTCGCGCACCCGGCGCCCGCTCGGCTCAGCCGAGCCCGAGTCCGCCCAGGATGCGCCGGACGCGGGTGGTCTCGTCGGCGGTGAACCGGGCGAAGGCCGCACCGGGCAGCCAGGCGTCGTGCCAGCCGTTGGTGCGCAGCACCTGCTGCCACTCCGGGGTCGCGCGCATCGCCGCGACCAGCCCCTCCAGCTCGGCGCGCGCGTCGGGTGCGAGCCCGGGCGGGGCGACGATCCCGCGCCAGTTGACGACGTCGACGTCGACGCCGGACTCGCGCAGCGTCGGCACGTCGAGGCCGGGGACGCGCTCGCCCGCGGTGACCGCGAGCACCCGCAGGTCGCCCGAGCCGATCTGGTCGGCGAACTCGCCGAGCCCGGACACGGCGAACGCCACCTCGCCGCGCAGCACCGAGGCGAGCAGCGGGCCGCCGCCGTCGTTCACCCGGTAGTCGACGCGGGCCGGGGCGATCCCGGACGCCTCGGCCACCAGCATTGTCGCCAGGTGGTCCGGGCCGCCGATCGAGGACCCGCCGCCGACGGCGGTGCCCGCCGGGTCGGCCCGCCAGGCCGCGAGCAGCGATCCGACGTCGCGGTGGGGCGACCCCGCCGGGACGACGACGATCTCGGTCTCCTCGGTCAGCCGCGCGATCGGGGTGGTGTCCGCGAGCGACACCGGGGCCCGCCGCGACACGGCCGACCCGACGACGCCGAGCCCCGTGCTCATCAGCAGCCGGTCGTTGCCGCGCTCGCTCACGACCCGGCCGAGGCCCGCGATGCCGCTCGCACCGGGGAGGTTGAACACCTCCACCGGGCCGGTCAGCCCGGTGTCGGCGAGCACCCTCGCCGCGCTGCGGGCGGTGACGTCGTAGCCGCCGCCCGGCGTGTTCGGCACCAGGATCCGCAGGTCGTCGGGAGCGTCGCGGCCGCCGGACAGCGCGTCGGCGGCCGCCGGGACGGCGACGGCCGCGACCAGCAGCGCCAGCACCACGACGAGGGCCGCGACCGGGCCGCGGGGTGCCCGCAGGGCCGCACGGACGCCCCGGGGGCGTCGCGGGGAGCGCGCCATGGTCGTCCCGTCCTGCTGCCGTCCGCTGCCGGGTCGAGTCTCGCGCCCGGCGGGCCCCCGGTCCAGCGGAGGTGATCCGGTCGGCACCGCGCCCTAGGCTGGCCGCATGCGACGGGGCGCCGGCTGGACGGGCGGACCGCTGGCCCGCCAGTTCCTGCTCTGGCAGCTGGTGGTCGTGCTCGTGCTGCTCGGGGCGGTCGCCGCGCTCGCCGCGGTGCAGTCCGCGGAGTCGTTCCGCGAGACCCAGGGGCGGCGGATGCTGTCGGTCGCCGAGGACGTCGCCTCGGTCCCCACCGTGCGCGAGGCGCTGCAGACCCGCCGCTACGACCTGCTGCCCTCGTTCGCGCGCAGCGCGGAGAACCTGTCCGGCGCCGACGAGATCGAGATCGTCGACGCCGGGCTGGTCGTGCGGACCTCCCCGGACCCGTCACGGGTGCGGCAGCGCTTCGACCCCGGCGCGAGCACCGCGCCGCAGGGCCGGGCCTGGGTCGGCAACCCCGACGGGCGCACCGTCGTCGCGCAGGTGCCGGTGATCGACGACCGCGGGGCCGTCGCGGGCCTGGTGTCGGCGGGGATCCGGGCCCCGTCGCCGTGGGAGTCGCTGGCCGGGGCCCGCACCGAGACGGTCGCGTTGCTCGGGCTCGCGCTGTGCGTCGGCGTCGCGGGGTCGCTGCTGCTGGCCCGCCGGGTCCGCCGCCAGACCCTCGGGCTGGAGCCCGCGGAGATCGCCGAGCTGGTGCAGCGCCGCGAGGCGATGCTGCTCGGGATCAAGGAGGGCGTGGTCGGGCTGGACACCGCGGACCGGATCACGCTGCTCAACCCGGTCGCCCGCGAGCTGCTGGAGCTGCCCGGGGCCCGCGAGGGCGACCGCGTCACCGACCTCGGGCTCGACGACCGGCTGCGCGAGGTGCTCACCGGTGCCGCCGACGGCGAGGACCAGCTCGTGCTGCGCGACACCCGCGCGCTGGTGCTCAACCGGCGGCCGGTGCGCGTCGACGGCCAGGAGGTCGGCGCCGTGGTCACCCTGCGCGACCGCACCGAGCTCACCACGCTGCAGCACCGGCTCGACGCCTCGCACACCGTCACCGACACGCTCCGCGCGCAGGCCCACGAGTTCTCCAACCGGCTGCACACCATCGCCGGGCTCACCGAGCTCGGCGAGCACGAGGAGGTGCGCCGGTTCGTCGCCGGGATCGTCGCGGCCTCGGAGGACTGGCGGCGCGAGGTGACCACCTGCGTCGGCGACGCGGCGACCGCGGCGCTGCTGGTGGCGAAGAACAGCCGGGCCGCCGAGCGCGGCGTCGAGCTCGCGCTCGACCCCGACACCCGGCTCGACCCGACCGACCCGGTCCGCGACCCCGACCTGTCCGCGGACCTGGTCACCGTCCTGGGGAACCTGATCGACAACGCGGTCGACGCCACCGCGGGCCACGACGGGCCGCGCCGCGTCGAGATCGGCCTGGCCGGCGGCGGCGACGCCGGCGACGGCGAGGTCTGGGTGGAGGTCCGCGACTCCGGCCCGGGGATCGCCTCGGAGCTCGCGGAGGAGGTGTTCCGCGCCGGGTTCAGCACCAAGGCCGCCGAGATCGGCGGGCGCGGGCTCGGCCTCGCCCTGGCCCGCCAGGCGTGCCTGCGCCGGGGGGGCACGA